>DASYFN010000051.1:0-40388 GCA_036498385.1 Klebsiella sp. | reverse complement strand
GCGGCGAGCAGCAGGCGGCGCTGGCGAATGTAATCTCCTAGCGTTTGATGCATCACGCTGCGGAACATCCGCTGCAGGTACCATTTCGAATACCCCGATTTTCTGGCGACTACATCAATGTTAAGTGGTTGATCGATATGTTCATCAATCCATTCAATAAGCGTTTGGATAATATCCTGATGGGACATAAAGCGGCCTCTCTCAATTCTCGATTCGTCGTTTTGTCTGCTGGCGAGTATAATTCCTCAAGTTAACTTGAGGTAAAGCGCTTTATGGAAAAGAAATCCCCCCGCATCAAAATGCTGCTGACGCCCGGCGAAGTGGCAAAACGAACCGGTGTGGCTGTCTCCGCGCTGCACTTTTATGAAAGTAAAGGGTTAATCCACAGCCAGCGCAACGCGGGCAATCAGCGGCGCTACCGGCGCGACGTCCTGCGCGCGGTGGCGATCATTAAGATTGCGCAACGTATTGGTATCCCGCTGGCGACGATCGGCGATGCGTTTGGTGTACTGCCGGAAGGGCATAACCTCAGCGCCAAAGAGTGGAAGATGCTGTCGTCCCAGTGGCGGGAAGAGCTGGACCGACGCATTCATACCCTGACCGCGCTACGCGATCAGCTCGATGGCTGCATCGGCTGCGGTTGCCTGTCGCGTCGTGACTGCCCGTTACGCAACCCAGGCGATAAGCTTGGAGAAGAGGGCACTGGCGCACGACTGCTGGAAGAGGATTAAAAAAACTAAAGCGCCACAACAGGGCGCTTTAGTTTTTTCCGGTTTTGGTCTTTCGCTCTATCCCGCTGATACGCAGGAGGGTTTCCCCCGACATCGGCTCACCTCAGTATTGCGCAACGTGTTGATGGAGGTTCCGGTTTGCGCCGATAACTTAAGTATGGCTCTTTTCTTTGATTTTGCCTCCTCAGATTGCCGAAAAATTCCCGCCATTCGCTGCCTGTTTCTATAGTTAATTTGAACAAACAGCGGGAGAGGCCCATGTTAACGGTACATCATCTCAATCAGTCACGATCGCAGCGCGTGTTATGGGCGCTGGAAGAGCTGCAGTTGCCTTATCAGGTTGTCTCTTATCAGCGCGGAAAGGATATGCTCGCACCAGCGGAATTAAAAAGCGTTCATCCGCTGGGCAAATCGCCGATCGTTGAGGATAACGGCCACATTCTGGCGGAGTCCGGCGCCATTCTGGAGTATTTACAGGAAACCTATGACAGCGCCCAGCGCTTCAGACCGCAGTCGATGGAAGATAAGCTGCAATACCGCTTTTGGCTGCACTACGCCGAGGGATCGTTGATGCCCCTGCTGCTGCTGAAGCTGGTGTTTGCCAGCCTGGGCAAACACCCGGTTCCGTTTGGCATGCGCACGCTGGGTAATGCGTTGGGCAAGGGGATACAGAAGGCCTGGCTTAACCGCCAGGTAGAAACTCATGCCCGATTTATTGAAGCGCACCTTTCCCGCCAGCGCTGGTTTGCCGGTACTGAGCTGAGTATGGCCGACATTCAGATGAGCTTTCCGTCGATGGCGCTGCTGGCGCGCGGCGGTGTGGAGGATTTACCGCATCTGACGCAGTGGGTTCAGCGCGTGGAGCAGCGCCCGGCCTGGCAGAAGGCCATTGAGCGCGGGGGGCCGTTTATCTTACCCGGCGAGTAAATGATTACTAAAGCCGATGACCGGGGAAAAATGCTATCAGCGCAATACAAAAATGTTACCGGATGGCGCATGGACGATAACGTTTGCGCATCGGCTGGTTATTTCCTGAACGTCATAAGCCAAATTTAGCGAAATACGATAAACTTCTGTTGAAAAGGCCCGTCTAAAGGCTGGATAATCGTTTGCCTTTTTATTTTGCTCATCATTTCCTCTACTGACAGGGGGAGCAAAATCATTCTTCACACCGTATTGTATGCGCGGAGTTAAACGTTTGCTTTTCACAGCCCCTGGCGCTGCGATGTAGCACAAGGAGATCGCGTTTAACTGGCAGTGGATTGTCCACCACGCATCCAGACGAACGATAAAAATTCTCAGGGGAAGTTTTCTATGTCTACGCCTTCAGCGCGTACCAGCGGTTCATTAGACGCCTGGTTTAAAATTTCTGCTCGCGGCAGCACCGTGCGTCAGGAAATCATTGCCGGTCTCACCACCTTCCTGGCGATGGTCTACTCAGTCATTGTGGTGCCGGGTATGCTCGGCAAAGCGGGTTTTCCGCCAACTGCTGTATTTGTCTCCACTTGCCTGGTTGCTGGCGTCGGCTCGCTGGTGATGGGGCTGTGGGCGAATCTACCGCTGGCGATTGGCTGCGCCATCTCACTGACCGCTTTTACCGCCTTTAGCCTGGTGCTGGGCCAACAGATCAGTATTCCGGTAGCGTTGGGCGCGGTGTTCCTGATGGGGGTGCTGTTTACCGTGATTTCCGCGACCGGTATTCGTAGCTGGATCCTGCGTAATCTGCCGCAGGGCGTGGCGCACGGCACGGGGATAGGTATCGGCCTGTTCCTGCTGCTGATTGCCGCCAACGGCGTTGGTCTGGTCATTAAAAATCCGCTGGATGGTCTGCCGGTAGCGCTGGGTAATTTTGACAGCTTTCCGGTGATTATGTCGCTGGTAGGGCTGGCGGTGATTATCGGCCTCGAAAAACTGAAAGTGCCGGGCGGTATCCTGCTGACGATTATCGGTGTCTCGATTATCGGTCTGATCTTCGATCCTAATGTTCATTTTTCTGGCCTCTTCGCCATGCCGTCGCTGAGCGATGATAAAGGTAACTCGCTGATCGGTAGCCTGGATATCGTGGGCGCGCTGAACCCGATTGTCCTGCCGAGCGTGCTTGCGCTGGTGATGACGGCGGTATTTGACGCTACCGGTACTATCCGTGCGGTGGCCGGTCAGGCGAACCTGCTGGATAAAGACGGGCAGATTATCAACGGCGGCAAAGCGCTGACCACCGACTCCCTGAGCAGCGTCTTCTCCGGGCTGGTAGGGGCGGCTCCGGCGGCGGTGTATATCGAATCTGCTGCCGGTACGGCGGCTGGCGGCAAAACCGGCCTGACGGCAGTGACTGTCGGTGTACTGTTCCTGCTGATCCTGTTCCTCTCGCCGCTCTCTTATCTGGTTCCGGCTTATGCCACCGCTCCGGCGCTGATGTACGTCGGCCTGCTGATGCTTAGCAATGTGGCGAAAATCGATTTCAACGACTTCGTTGATGCGATGGCGGGCTTGATTACTGCGGTCTTTATCGTTCTGACCTGTAACATCGTTACCGGCATCATGATTGGCTTTGCGGCGCTGGTGATTGGCCGTCTGGTGTCTGGCGAATGGCGTAAGTTAAACCTGGGTACGGTGATCATCGCTGCGGCGTTGGTTATCTTCTACGCTGGCGGTTGGGCGATTTAACTTTTTCTGCTAACAGCGGGCGGCTTTGACCGCCCGTTTAACTTTTAAGCCACATCCTGTTTCCTTTTGCGTTAATCTGAGTAGCGTATTACGCCGGGACATGGCGCCCCAGATGTAAAAAAAGAAAACGCAGCAAACAGGGAACATATGGAAATATTCTTTACTATACTCATCATGACCCTCGTGGTCTCTCTCTCCGGGGTGGTTACACGCGTGCTACCCTTTCAGGTTCCACTACCCTTAATCCAGATTGGCATCGGCGCGTTGTTGGCCTGGCCTACTTTCGGATTGCATGTCGAATTCGACCCTGAACTCTTTCTGGTTCTGTTCATCCCGCCGCTGCTATTTGCTGATGGCTGGAAGACGCCGACCCGTGAGTTCATTGAGCATGGACGAGAAATCTTCGGTCTGGCGCTGGCGTTAGTGGTGGTGACGGTGGTCGGCATTGGCTACCTCATCTACTGGATTGTTCCCGGTATTCCGCTGATTCCGGCTTTTGCTCTGGCGGCGGTACTGTCGCCAACGGATGCCGTGGCACTGTCCGGGATTGTCGGCGAAGGGCGCATTCCGAAAAAAATTATGGGGATTTTGCAGGGCGAAGCGCTGATGAACGATGCTTCCGGCCTGGTCTCCCTGAAGTTTGCCGTTGCGGTGGCGATGGGTACGATGGTCTTTACCGTCGGCGGCGCGACGGTGGAGTTCTTCAAGGTGGCGGTCGGCGGTATTCTCGCGGGCTTTGTGGTCAGTTGGCTGTACGGGCGTTCGATGCGCTTCCTCAGCCGCTGGGGCGGTGATGAACCGGCAACGCAAATTGTGCTGCTGTTCCTGCTGCCGTTCGCGTCTTACCTGATCGCGGAGCATATCGGCTTTTCCGGGATCCTGGCGGCAGTTGCTGCGGGGATGACCATCACGCGTTCCGGGGTGATGCGCAGCGCGCCGCTGGCGATGCGTCTGCGCGCCAACAGCACTTGGGCGATGCTGGAGTTCGTGTTTAATGGCATGGTCTTCCTGCTGTTGGGCCTGCAACTGCCGGATATTCTTTCCAGCTCGCTGGTGGCCGCAGAAGCGGATCCAAACGTTGAAACCTGGATACTGTTTACCGATATCATCCTGATTTATGCCGCTCTGATGCTGGTGCGTTTTGGCTGGCTGTGGACGATGCGCAAACTGAGCCAGCGTTTCCTGAAAAAGAAACCGATGGAGTTTGGCTCCTGGACCACGCGCGAACTGCTGATCTCCTCCGTCGCCGGTGTTCGGGGGGCGATTACTCTTGCCGGTGTGCTGTCGATTCCGCTGCTGTTGCCGGACGGTAACGTATTCCCGGCGCGCTATGAACTGGTGTTCCTTGCCGCCGGGGTGATTTTGTTTTCTCTGTTCGTCGGCGTAATTGTGCTGCCAATTCTGCTGCGTCATATCGAATCGAGCGACCATGTACAGCAGCGCAAAGAGGAGCGTGTGGCGCGGGCAGCAACGGCGGATGTGGCGATTGTCGCGATACAGAAAATGGAAGAGCGTCTGGCGGCGGACACCAAAGAGAATATCGATAATCAGCTGCTAACCGAGGTCAGTTCGCGGGTGATTGGTAACCTGCGGCGTCGCGTCGATGGGCGTAATGATGTCGAAACCTCAATGCTGGAAGAGCAGCTTGAAAGACGGTTCCGCCTGGCCGCATTGCGTTCTGAGCGCGGTGAGCTTTACCACCTGCGAGCGACACGGCAGATCAGCAACGAGACGCTGCAAAAGCTGCTGCTCGACCTTGACCTGCTGGAAGCGCTGTTAATCGAAGATCGTTGATTCGGTGCTGTTCGTTCCTGTTGCGCTGAATATGCACTTAACAGGCCGCCCGGTCAGGAAGCCGGGCGCTGTTCTGCTGTATCCCGGCCCGCCGGCCGGGATACAGGTAATGCTTAATGCGCCTGACCTTTCTCAATACCAATCCCGGTCTGTGAGCGGATAAACTGGGCGCGGAACAGCTCGCGCTCGCGGCTGCCGCTTGCCGAATGGTCGGTAATGGAGAAGAACCAGATACCAATAAAGGCGATGGCGATTGAGAACAGCGCCGGATATTCATACGGGAATATTGCTTTCTCGTGACCGAGGATCTGAACCCAAATGGTCGGGCCGAGGATCATCAGCATGACCGCAGTCAACAGACCCAGCCAGCCGCCAGTCATCGCCCCGCGGGTGGTTAGCTTCGACCAGTACATCGACAGCAGGATAATCGGGAAGTTACAACTGGCGGCGATTGAGAACGCCAGGCCGACCATAAAGGCGATGTTCTGATTCTCAAACAGGATGCCCAGCAGAATGGCCACCATGCCCAGGATCAACACAGTAATCTTCGACACCTTCAGCTCCTGACGCTCGGTTGCGCCTTTGCGGAACACGTTAGCGTACAGATCATGAGAGACCGCCGATGCGCCCGCCAGCGTCAAACCAGCTACCACCGCCAGAATAGTGGCGAAAGCGACTGCTGAGATAAAACCGAGGAACAGGTTGCCGCCGACCGCATCCGCCAGATGTACCGCCGCCATATTGTTGCCGCCGATAAGCTGCCCCGCCGCATCTTTAAATGCCGGATTTGCCCCCACCAGCATGATGGCGCCGAAGCCGATGATAAAGGTCAGAATATAGAAGTAACCCATAAAACCGGTGGCGTAGAATACGCTTTTACGTGCTTCTTTGGCATCACTCACGGTGAAGAAACGCATCAGAATATGCGGCAGACCTGCGGTACCGAACATCAGCCCGAGGCCGAGCGATAGCGCCGAGATCGGGTCTTTCACCAGCCCGCCGGGGCTCATAATCGCCGATCCTTTCGGGTGGACTGCCATCGCTTCGGTGAACAGATTATTGAAGCTGAAGCCGACGTGCTTCATCACCATAAAGGCCATAAAGCTGGCACCGAACAGCAGCAGGACCGCTTTAATAATCTGCACCCAGGTGGTGGCGAGCATGCCGCCAAACAGGACGTAGAGCACCATCAGCACGCCGACCAGCACCACCGCAACGTGGTAGTTGAGGCCGAACAGTAGCTGAATAAGCTTACCCGCACCGACCATCTGGGCTATCAGATACAGCGCCACCACCACCAACGAACCGCAGGCGGAGAGAGTGCGAATCGGCCCCTGTTTGAGACGATAGGACGCCACGTCGGCAAAAGTGTAGCGTCCGAGGTTACGCAGGCGCTCGGCGATCAGAAACAGAATTATCGGCCAGCCGACGAGGAAGCCGAGCGAGTAGATCAGCCCGTCGTAGCCGGAGGTATAAACCAGTGCGGAAATGCCGAGGAACGAGGCCGCCGACATAAAGTCGCCGGCAATCGCCAGCCCGTTCTGGAAACCGGTGATATTGCCACCTGCGGTGTAGTAATCGCTGCGCGAACGTACGCGTTTTGACGCCCAGTATGTGATATAGAGCGTCAGGACGACGAAAATCAGGAACATGATAATCGCCTGCCAGTTGGTCGGCTGGCGCTGTACCGCGCCGGTGATGGCGTCTGCGGCATTGACGGTAAACGGGAGCGCGGCGGCAAACGCCGTCAGGACTTTCTTCATGATGCTTTAACCTCGTTGAGAATGCTCTTCGTCAGTCGGTCAAATTCACCATTTGCGCGCCAGACGTAAATGCCGGTCAGGACGAAAGAAATAACAATCACGCCGATACCAATCGGAATACCTCGGGTGACGCTGGTTCCCGCATGCAGCGGCGTGCCCAGCCAGCCAGGGGCGAAGGCGATAAGCAAAATAAAGCCTACATACATCACCAGCATAATGAGTGACAGGATGGCGGCAAACCTTTGCCGGGCTGCAACAAGCTCCCTAAAATGCGCACTATTTTCTATCCGCTGACAAATCTGATCGTTCATCGTAGCGTCTCCAGAGGTTCCCTTTCGTCATCCACGCGCCGGTCGTCGGCAACATTTATCCGCCCGGCAGTTAACTGTCGGGAATCAGCTTGTTTACCGCTTTCCTGCTACCTGAAATCCTTGGGGAGTATTTATTTATGTCCTCTCCCCTGATGGGGGAGAGGGGATAGGGGATCGGTTGGTTTATGACGGCATAGCGATGGCCTGCTTCTCTTCGAGTAGTTTTTCCACCACGCCTGGATCGGCAAGCGTTGAGGTATCGCCGAAGTTACTGGTATCGCCCGCAGCAATTTTGCGCAGAATACGACGCATGATTTTGCCTGACCGGGTTTTCGGTAAGGAATCGGTCCAGTGCAGCACGTCCGGCGTCGCCAGCGGGCCAATCTCTTTACGCACCCAGTTGCGCACCTCAGCGTACAGCTCCGGCGTCGGTTCTTCGCCATGGTTGAGGGTGACGTAGGCGTAGATGGCCTGGCCTTTGATGTTATGCGGAATACCAACCACTGCCGCTTCGGCGATTTTCGGATGCGACACCAGTGCCGATTCAATTTCGGCGGTACCCAGACGGTGGCCGGAAACGTTCAGCACGTCATCGACGCGACCGGTGATCCAGTAGTAGCCATCTTCGTCACGGCGCGCGCCATCGCCGCTGAAGTACATATTTTTAAAGGTGGAGAAGTAGGTCTGTTCGAAGCGTTCGTGGTCGCCAAACAGCGTGCGCGCCTGGCCCGGCCACGAGTCGGTGATCGCCAGGTTGCCCTCGGTCGCGCCTTCCAGCGGCGTGCCTTCGTTATCCACCAGCACCGGCTGGACGCCGAAGAAGGGACGCGTGGCGGAGCCGGCCTTCAGCTCAATGGCACCTGGCAGCGGGGTGATCATAAAGCCGCCGGTTTCAGTCTGCCACCAGGTGTCCATCACCGGGCACTTCTCATTGCCAATCTTCTTCCAGTACCACTCCCACGCTTCCGGGTTAATCGGTTCGCCGACGGAGCCGAGAATACGCAGGGAAGAGCGGTCGGTGCCTTCGATTGCCTTATCGCCTTCCGCCATCAGGGCGCGGATTGCTGTTGGTGCGGTATAAAGAATGTTGACCTGATGCTTATCGACTACCTGGCACATGCGCGCCGGGGTCGGCCAGTTCGGTACACCTTCGAACATCAGCGTCGTCGCACCGCAGGCCAGCGGGCCGTACAGCAGGTAGCTGTGACCGGTAACCCAGCCGACGTCGGCGGTGCACCAGTAGATATCGCCCGGATGGTAGTCAAAAACGTATTTAAAGGTTGAGGCCGCGTAGACCAGGTAGCCGCCGGTGGTGTGCAGAACGCCCTTTGGTTTACCGGTCGAGCCGGAGGTATACAGGATAAACAGCGGATCTTCGGCGTTCATCTCTTCCGGCTGATGCTCAGCGCTGGCTGTCTCGATGAGATCGCTCCACCACAGGTCGCGGCCTTCCTGCCAGTCGATTTTCCCACCGGTGCGTTTGAATACCACTACGTTCTCAATGCTCTTGACGTTCGGGTTTTTCAGCGCGTCGTCGACGTTTTTCTTCAGCGGGATCGCGCGGCCGGCGCGCAGCCCTTCGTCAGAGGTAATGACCAGACGGGAGTTTGAGTCAATGATGCGGCCAGCGACCGCTTCCGGCGAAAAGCCGCCGAAAATGACCGAATGGATAGCGCCAATGCGGGCGCAGGCCAGCATTGCCACCGCCGCTTCCGGCACCATCGGCATATAGATAGCCACGACATCGCCCTTTTTAATGCCAAGATCGAGCAGGACGTTGGCAAAGCGGCAGACATCGCGGTGTAGCTCGCGGTAGGTGATATTTTTGCTCTGGCTGGCGTCATCGCCTTCCCAGATGATTGCCGTCTGATCGCCGCGCTCCGCCAGATGGCGATCGAGGCAGTTAGCGGCGAGGTTCAGCGTGCCGTCTTCATACCACTTAATCGAAATATTGCCTGGCGCGAACGAGGTGTTTTTCACGCGCGTGTAGGGTTTTATCCAGTCAAGGATTTTGCCCTGCTCGCCCCAGAAGGCGTCAGGGTCGGTGACGGACTGCTGATACTGCGCCTGGTACTGTTCCGGGTTAATCAGGCAGCGTTCCGCAATATTAGCGGGAATAGAGTGTTTATGTGTTTGGCTCATGGCTTTTTTTCTCCTGTAGATTGTTAAATATATGTCAAACAAACGTTAATAGTAGGGGTTTGGGCGGCTTTGTTTGCTATTTGGGGGGCAGATCACGCAATCATTAAATTGAATGAAAAGTAACCAAATGAAACTTTGATAAGAAATAATTGCTGAAGTGTATTTATAGAATTTGAATATATTAAATATTTTTTATAACAAATACTTATGCAACATAAGTTGGGGATATTAGCGAGTTTATGCATAAAACCAGAGTAAACTGCTGTTCTTAAAGACTTGCGCAGCATGCCGTGCAAATGATACTGATATCGCGCGTTAAATAACCCCACAAATCAACGCAACATAATTCATACCCCTTTCAGTGGGTGCCATGACCTCCTGGAATGGCGCCTTTCATCGAGGAAGTCTGTAGTGAAGAAAAAAACAAAAGTCAGCCTGGCCTGGCAAATTTTGCTGGCTCTGGTGCTGGGCATACTTCTGGGCAGTTATCTGCATTACCACGCCGAAAGCCGTGATTGGTTAATCTCGAATCTGCTGACCCCGGCGGGCGATATCTTTATCCATCTGATTAAAATGATCGTGGTACCGATCGTCATTTCGACCCTGATAGTGGGTATTGCGGGCGTGGGTGATGCGAAGCAACTGGGTCGGATCGGCGCGAAAACGATTATCTATTTTGAAGTGATCACTACGGTGGCCATTATTCTGGGGATTACTCTGGCTAACGTCTTCCAGCCGGGGAGCGGGATCGATATGTCGCAGCTGGCGGCAGTGGATATTTCGAAATATCAAAACACCACGGCGGAAGTGCAGAGCCACGCACATGGCCTGATGGGCACTATCCTCTCGCTGGTGCCGACTAATATCATCGCCTCAATGGCAAAAGGCGACATGCTACCGATCATCTTCTTCTCGGTGCTGTTTGGTCTGGGCCTCTCCTCGCTGCCCGCTACCCACCGTGAACCGTTGGTCACGGTGTTCCGCTCTATCTCGGAAACCATGTTCAAAGTGACGCACATGGTGATGCGCTATGCGCCGATTGGTGTGTTCGCGCTGATTTCAGTGACCGTGGCGACATTCGGCTTTGCCTCGCTGTGGCCGCTGGCGAAGCTGGTGATTCTGGTTTATTTCGCCATTCTGTTCTTCGCGCTGGTGGTATTAGGCATCGTGGCGCGGGTGTGCGGACTGAGCATCTGGACCCTGATCCGCATCCTGAAGGATGAGTTGATTCTGGCGTACTCTACCGCCAGCTCCGAGAGCGTGCTGCCGCGTATTATTGAGAAGATGGAAGCCTATGGCGCGCCAGCGTCGATCACCAGCTTTGTGGTGCCGACCGGCTACTCGTTTAACCTCGATGGTTCAACGCTGTATCAGAGTATTGCGGCTATCTTTATTGCCCAGTTGTACGGCATCGACCTGTCCATCTGGCAGGAGATTACCCTCGTGCTGACGCTGATGGTGACGTCGAAAGGGATTGCGGGCGTACCGGGCGTCTCCTTTGTCGTGCTGCTGGCCACGTTGGGCAGCGTGGGCATTCCGCTGGAAGGTCTGGCCTTTATCGCGGGCGTTGACCGTATCCTTGATATGGCGCGTACTGCGCTGAACGTGGTGGGTAACGCGCTGGCGGTGCTGGTTATCGCCAAGTGGGAACATAAATTTGACCGCAAAAAAGCGCTGGCGTATGAACGTGAAGTGCTGGGAAAATTTGATAAAACGGCGCAATAAAACAGAGCCCGGTGACATCACACCGGGCTTTTTCTATTTTTTACTTAATCTGTCGAACTCTTCACAACCGGTATCAAACCCCTCCTGGCAACTGACGTTGAGCCAGTGCAGCGCTTTCTGCTTGTTCGGTTCGATAAAGCCTTTTTCCCCCTGCTGGAAAAGCATACCAGCCCAGTATTCGGCGTAGCCAGTGCGAGAGAGGGCAGAGCTCTCCTTAAAATATTGTGTCGCCTTCACGTCATCTTCCGGTGGATGAACGCCGCTGGCGTAGATCAGCCCCAGCAGCATTTGAGCGTCGACGGCGGAGTCGCTTTCCGGATCCTGAGCGGCATGCTGTAACAGGGTGATGGCGTGAGCATAGTTCGGCGTACCAGCCTGCTGGTTCACCAGCACACGGGCAAGGACAATTTCTCCCGCCTTGCTGCCCGTCTGGGCGGATTTTTCCGCCAACGCTTTGGCCTGGAGGTAGTCGGCCTGCTGCGGATTGCGGATTTTTAGCTGGGCCAGCAGCGCCAGCGCATCGCCATCGCCCTGCGCCGCCGCTTTCTGCGCCCAGAATTCGGCCTGTTGATAGTTGCCGGAGCTCACCCAGGTATCCGCCAGATAAAACTGCGCGCGCGGATCGCCCGCTTCGGCCTGCTGCTTGTACTGGCTACCGGGTTCTGTGGCTTGTGCCATGAGGCTTACCAGCATCAGCAGTAAATAGAGGTGTTTCATTTTATATTATCGGTAGAGGACATAGCGAGCAGTATAAAGGCAGGTGAAGGAGAATAAAACGACGGGAACTTGTGGGGATATTAACGCTTTACTCAAATAATCGTGCCGTCTGTTTCCCGGCGGTTACAGATCCACAGCCGTTTGCAATCAGGTCGCCCGGACTGGTATGAAGCACCGCCTCCGGAGAGGCGGCCTGATTAACCCATCGCGCTTTCGCGCAGGCGGGCTTTCAGCTTGTTGTACTCATCAATGACGTACTGCTCGGCGGCACGCTGGTCGGCAATCGGCTCAACGTTGACGGCGCAGTATTTGTACTCCGGTGTTTTGGTTATCGGGCTCAGGTTCTCGGTAACCAGTTCGTTACAGGCGCCAATCCACCACTGGTAGGTCATATAGATCGCTCCTTTATTCGGACGATCACTGACCTGCGCGCGGGTGATAATACGGCCTTTACGTGAGTTCACCCACACCAGCGCCTCATCCTCAATGCCCAAACGCCTGGCGTCAGCGGTATTGATTTGCGCATAACCCGGTTCATCCGCCAGCGCGGCCAGAGCCGCACAGTTGCCGGTCATCGAACGGCACGAGTAGTGACCGACTTCACGCACCGTCGACAGCACCATCGGGTACTCGTCGGTGAGCTTGTCAATCGGCGCGACCCAGTCGCAGGTGAAGAACTGCGCCAGACCGTTCGGGGTATCGAACTTCTCTTTAAACAGATAAGAGGTCCCCTGGTCGGCCTCGGACTCATCGCGACACGGCCACATGACGTAGCCCAGTTCGCCCATTTTCTCGTAGGTGGCGCCGTAAAAATTCGGGCACAGATGACGCAACTCATCCCAGATCTCCTGGGTATTGTTGTAGTGCATCTTGTAGCCCATCCGGGAGGCGATTTCGCTGATGATCTGCCAGTCGGTTTTCAGGTTCCACTTCGGCTCTACCGCTTTAAAGAAGCGCTGGAATCCGCGGTCCGCTGCGGTGTAGACGCCTTCGTGCTCGCCCCACGACGTGGACGGCAGGATAACGTCGGCCGCTGAGGCGGTTTTGGTCATGAAAATATCCTGAACAATAACCAGTTCCAGATCGTCAAATGCCTTGCGCACGGCGGACAGTTCGGCGTCGGTCTGCAGTGGATCTTCACCCATAATGTACGCCGCCCGCACTTCGCCGTGCGCCGCGCGGTGCGGCAGCTCGCTGATGCGATAGCCAGTATGTTCCGGCAGACTGTCGACGCCCCAGGCTTTGGCGAACTTCTCGCGGTTTTCCGGGAATTTAACGTATTGATAACCCGGATAGGTATCCGGCAGCGCGCCCATATCGCAGGCACCCTGAACGTTATTCTGTCCGCGCACAGGGTTGACGCCGACGCTCGGCTTGCCGAGGTTTCCGGTGAGGATCGCCAGGCTGGTCAGTGAACGCACGGTCTCCACGCCCTGGTAGAACTGGGTCACACCCATGCCCCACAGGATCGTGGCGGATTTCGCGGTGGCATACATGCGGGCGCAGGCGCGAATATCCTGCGTGCTGATGCCGGTAATCTCTTCCACTGACTCCGGCGTATAGCCTTCGACGATTTTGCGATACTCTTCGAAGCCCTCGGAACGGCTGGCGACGAAGGATTTATCGTAGAGATCTTCTTCGATAATGACGTGCCCGATGGCATTGAGCAGCGCGATGTTCGAGCCATTCTTCAGCGCAATGTGCATATCGGCGATGCGCGCGGTTTCGATTTTACGCGGATCGCAGACGATGATTTTCGCCCCATTGCGTTTGGCGTTAATCACGTGATTCGCCACAATAGGGTGTGAATCTGCCGGGTTATACCCGAAGATAAACACGAGATCGGTGTTATCAATCTCGGTGATGGCATTACTCATGGCACCGTTACCGACCGATTGGTGCAGACCTGCAACCGAAGGGCCGTGTCAGACGCGAGCGCAGCAATCGACGTTATTGGTACCAATAACGGCGCGCGCGAATTTTTGCATCACATAGTTCGTTTCATTACCCGTCCCGCGAGACGAACCGGTAGTCTGAATCGCGTCCGGGCCATACTTCTCTTTAATGGCGCTGAGACGGGTGGCGACGTAATCGAGCGCCTCATCCCAGGAGACGGATTCCAGCTTGCCGCCGCGCTGGCGACGGATCATTGGGGTTTTCAGGCGCGGGGTCAGGATCTGGGTATCGTTAAGAAAATCCCAGCCATAATAACCTTTCAGACATAGAGTACCCTGGTTATTTTTCCCCTGTGCCGCCTCCGCCCGAACGATTTTGCCGTTATCGACCACCAGGTTGATTTTGCAACCTGATGCGCAATACGGACAAACCGTGACGACTTTTTTCATCGGTCTTGCTCCAGTTAATCAATTGGCGCATATGCGCTATCACGCCGCCACTTTGTGTTTTATCCCCGTCATACTTCAAGTTGCGGGTGTGTTGGCTGCGGATGACTCGGCTCATCCATGGGCCTCACCCTGGCGGGCTGTCGCTTACCGCCGTTCTCAACTCAAATTATTTAAGCTATATATGCCATATTTTCAATGTGGGTATTAACTGATAATAAGTTGTTTTTTTGGCGAAATGCTGACAAAAAACATGCAATCGTCAGTTTTGACGTATCGATGCGGGAAGATGTGACGTGGATAAAGCAGACGGTCAGGCAGCTTTTCCTGGTGGCGCTCCGCTGACCGGGCTGCGGGTTTACAGGCATCTGCATGTCGGGTAGCCCGGATACCGCCTCCGGGGATGTAGCGGGGCAGGCCAGGAGGCGTGCTGCGAAACCAGGGCTAGGTTAAATAACGGCTGCGTGCCAGCGCTGCAGCGCCCTGCGCGCCGTTAAACGCCGAGGAAGAGGCGGTGATAAAGCGTACAGCCTGATACGGCAGCGGACGGCGAACGTAGGTTTTGACCATCGCGATTAAGGCATCGCGTGGAAAGGCGGGCATATCCATCACGCCGCCGCCGAGGATCACCGCATCGGGATCAAACAGGTTGATGCTGGTGGCGATGGCGCGGGCGGCATGGTTCAGCAGCGTCTGGATAAACGGCTCCTGCGCGGCGTGAACGAAGAGTTCGCTCAGTTCGTAGGCGCGAGGCTGCTGTTCATACCAGCGCTTTAGCGCGATGCCGGAGCAGACGGTTTCCAGACACGCGGGGTTGCCGCAGCCACAGGTGAGGGTATCATCGCCCTGCGGAATATGCCCCAGCTCGCCTGCCACGCCATGTGCGCCGATCCATGGCCCGCCGTTCAGCCAGACGGCGAAGCCCATGCCAGTGCCGAGATAGGCCGCCAGCACCTCCTGCTCCTGCAGGCCATTCTCCTGTACATCAAAAGAGAGCTGCAAATTGACATCACGGGAAAACTCCACCGGGCAGCCCAGCGTCGCTTCCAGTCGGTCAGCGAGGTTATACAGCTCGTCAGCGGCCAGAGGCAGGTTGGGCGTCGAGATTATCGTCCGCTTATCTTTTGCCACCAGCGCCGGGAACCCCATCACCAGCCCACAGCAGTGAGCGGCTTGGTGGGTCAGTTGCTGCTGCAACTGTTTTTTAATGCCATTGACCAGGCCGTCAGAGCGAATCACGTCTGCGGTATGCAGTTTTTCACAGTGCAGCGCTTCACCCTGTACCGTTTGCAGGCAAAAACGGATATGGGTCGCCCCCATATCTACGCCTGCGACGACGTTACGCTGTTTTTGCATGAGGCAGTACCTCGTTTTTCGCCGCCAGGATCTGTTCTGCCATTATCTGCCACGCGTCATCAATCTTATCGGCATGGTTAAAGAGGCCTGAGGTGCCGACGATAAAGACATCCGCACCCGCCGCCATGAGTTTTTCATAGGTGGCTGTATTGCAGGAACCGTCGATTTCGATTTCGTAACTCAAACCTTCACGCTCGCGCCAGGCTTTCAGTTCAGCGATTTTTTCCAGCATCTCCGGGATAAACGGCTGTCCGGCGAAACCCGGATCGACAGTCATTACCGTGATTTTGTCGGCTTTATGAATGTAGTACTTCATGGTTTCAACCGGGGTTTCCGGGTTAAGGATTAGCCCGACTTTCATACCGTGACGGCGGATTTCTTCGATCAGGCGGAAGGCCTGGCCGTTGATGGTTTCCGGATGCAGAGTGATAAAATCCGCCCCCGCCTGTGCCAGTTGGCTAATGTAATCCTGCGGGCGGGTGACCATCAGATGGCAGTCCAGGGGTTTGCTGGCCAGCTTTTTGACCTGGCTGACGAAAAACGGCGACAGAGTCAGATTTGGCACAAAATGACCGTCCATAATGTCGATATGAAAATAGTCTGCGTGCTGGTCGATAAACTCGATCTGTTCTTTGAATTTCAGCAGATCCATACACATTAAAGAGGGAGCAATTTTCATTATAAATTCCTTACTTACTGATAAGACGGTCGAGGGCGACAGCCGCGATGATTAATCCGCCCATTACCACCAACTGGTAGTAGGTTTGTACTTGCAGAATATTCAGTCCGTTGTTGATGGTGCCGATAATCAGGCCGCCGATAACCACTGAGAAGATGCGGCCTTTTCCGCCGAAGAAGCTGGTGCCGCCGATGATGGCGCTGGCGATGGCGTAGGTTTCAAAGCCCATTCCCGCCAGCGGTTCCGCCGCGCCGAGACGCGCGGTGGAGACCACCCCCGCCAGCCCGGCGCAAATGCCGGAGATAATGAACACCAGTAGCATGTGGAATTTAACGTCGATCCCGGAGTAGAAAGCGGAGTTCTTGTTGCCGCCCAGCGCGTAGATGTTACGGCCCACGCGCATGCGGGTGGTCAGGAACCACAAGATCACCGCCACAATCAGCGAGAAGATCACCGGAACCGGGATGCCCAGTGGCGTGGCGGCGAAAAAATTAACGAAATCAAACGAGAAGCCGTACACCGAGTTGGCATCAGAGATAACCAGGGTAATGCCGCGGAAGATGGCGTTAGTGCCGAGTGTAATAATAAACGGGTGCAGACCGGTCCAGTTAACCAGACAGCCGTTGATGGCCCCCAGCGCACCGCCAACCAGCACGCCGCCAATCAGTGCCGCGAGGAACGGATCGACGCCCGCCAGCATCAGCTTAGCGGTGACCATCCCCGAGAGCGCGAGGATTGCCCCGACCGATAGGTCGATCCCGGCGACGAGGATCGCGAAAAACTCGCCCATGCCGATCAGTACGGTGACCGAACTCTGGACGAAGATCTGGGTTATGTTATTGGTTGTCAGGAAGTATTCTGACGACAGGGTGCCGAAGATGGCGACGATAATGGCGAGGATAAAAAAGGTACCGTACTTGTCCCAGAACAGCGCGAAATTAAACGGTTTTTTCTCGTCCATATCGCCTTTCACTCTTGTGGTAGTGCCCATGCCATAATCTCCTCTTCGCTTATATCGTCGCGATTGGTCAGGATTTGCGTCAGTCGCCCTTCGCAGAACACGGCAATGCGGTCGCAGACGGCGATAATTTCAGGTAACTCGGATGACACCATCAGGATGACTTTTCCTTCATCGGCCAAATGGCGCATCACTTTATAAATTTCGGCTTTCGCGCCAACATCGATACCGCGCGTCGGTTCGTCAAAAATAATGACCTCGGGGTTGCAGCATAACCACTTCGAAATCAGTACCTTCTGCTGGTTGCCGCCGGACAACTCGGTGATGCACTGATCGACGGAATGACACTTCAGCGCCAGCAGCTTGCGCTGCTCTTCCGCCGTTTTGCGTTCTTCGCCTTCGCGGAACAGCCCCATGGCTCCTTTGTAGCCGCCGCGTTTCAGGCTCTGGCTGGCCGCCATATTCTGGGCGATGGAAAAATTAGGGAAAAAGCCGTTTTCCCGGCGACTTTCGGTGATGTAGCCCATGCCTTTCTTTAGCGCATCCAGTGGTGAGCGGGGGGAGATCTCTCTGCCATTGAGGTGGATTTCACCGCTACTGCGCTTATCAACGCCGAACAGGCAGTCCATCAGTTCGGTACGTCCGGAGCCGACCAATCCGGCAAAACCGAGAATTTCGCCGCGATTCACGCTAAAGGAGATATCGCGCACCTTTTTCTTGTCATGGCTGGTGACGTTTTTCACTTCGAACACCGTCTCGCGGGCGATATTGCCGGTGCTCTCTTTCATGGCGTTGAAGCGGTTTTGCAGCTCGCGACCGACCATCAGGCGCACGATGTCATCGTTATTCACTTCGCTGACCATGCCGCTGCAGACGCTGCTGCCGTCTTTCATGACCGTGTAGCGGTCGCAGATGCGGCGGATTTCCGCCAGCTTGTGCGAGATATACACGATGGCGGTGCCTTCTTTGCGCAGTTGGTTCATGATCAAGAACAGATAATCCACCTCTTTATTGGTCAGTGAGGAGGTGGGTTCATCCATGATCAGGACTTTGGCGTCAAGCATCAGCGTTTTGGCAATTTCCAGCATTTGCTTGTGGCTGATGGAGAGGTTCACCACCTTTTCGTCTAAATCGACCTTCAGCCCGACGCGCAATAACATCATCGCCGCCCGTACACGCATTTCTTTCCAGTCGATAATCTTGACGCCGCAGACTTTTTTTGTCAGGTGACGACCAATATATAAATTCTCCAGCACCGTTAATTCATCAATAACGCTGAGTTCCTGATAAATAATACCGATACCGAGCTGAGCCGCTAATTTATGGTCCAGCTTGTCATAGGCGACGTTATTAATAGTAATGGTGCCTTTGGTCGGCTCATGTATTCCCGACAGAACTTTCATCAGCGTTGATTTACCAGCACCATTTTCCCCTAATAGCGCATGTATCTCGCAGGGGTAAACAGTTAAATCAACCGATTTTAATGCGTGAACCGGACCAAAGGATTTGCCGATCCCCGCCATTGAAATATATGGCGTGAGCATAGTGATTCCTTGTATTTCCCCCCTCCCGGTGGCAGAGGGGGGTACCTGACGGCGTGAAGCCTGAATTATTTCGTGACCAGAACTGAATCCACCAGCTTAAATTGCGGAGCTTTATCCAGCGGGATCACCTGGCCGCTCTTTTCTGCATCGACCAGCAGTTTAAGACCCGTCGCGCCGATATCCGCCGGATTCTGCGCGATAGTGGCGGTCATTTGTCCGGCTTCGACCATTTTGCGCGCTTCCGGGATACCGTCGGTGCCGACAACCAGTACTTTGCCGGTTTTACCCGCGTTGGCGACGGCCTGGGCGGCGCCCATTGCCATGGTGTCGTTGGCGCAGTAAATTGCTTTGACGTTCGGGTTACGCTGCAGCACGTTAGTGGCAACGTCCAGCGCCTTAATACGGTCCCAGTCGGCGGGCTGGCTGGCAACCAGTTTGATCTGGCTCGATTTTTTGAAGGCCTCGGTGGCGCCGTTGCGGCGAGCTTCGCCAGACGCGTTGCCTGCTTTGCCTTCAATAATCGCCACTTCTCCGCCTTCCGCACCCAGCTTGTCGATAATAAACTCTGCGCCTTTTGCCCCTACCGCCACGTTATCGGTGGTGACGAAAGCTTCTACGTTGCCGCCGGCTTTCTTCAGGTTATCCATATCGATTTTTTCATCGAGGTTGACCAGATAGATGCCCTTTTTCCACGCCTTAGCCACCGGCATCACCAGGTTTACAGAGGAGAGCGGCGCAAAGGCGATACCTTTGTAGTTTTTATTGCTCAGATCTTCAAACAGCTGCAACTGCGACTGGAAATCGCCTTCGGAAGGGGAAGCAAAAATATCGACGCTCACACCTAATACTTTGGCTTCTTCTTCTATGCCCTTTTTCATATCGACCCAAAAGGGGTTGGATAAGGTTTTCAATACCACCGCGTAATTGGCGGCGGCCAGAACGTTGGCGGATAACATTACGCCCATGAGCGTGCCGCTGAAAAGTTTCAGATATTTATTCATATCAATACTCTCGGTGTAAGATACAGTTTTATTGATCCCACTGATGTGGGATCGGCTTTTTAGTTACTTCAGCGCGCCTGGTGAAAAGAAATTAACAATTGCGCCGGTTTTTTGCATATTTAAAGTCGCTTGTTCAATATTAAGTTGCGCGACGGAAACAAAAAAAGCATCTAATAATGTGAGTTGTAATATACGCGCGGAGGCGTTACGGCCTAATAAAGGCGTCTCTGGTGCTGGCGAACAAATAATAAAATCAGCTAATTTGGCAATCGGTGAATGATAGCTGTGGGTGATGCAAATAATTTTGGCCCCATTCTTTTTAGCAAGTTCCACCGCTGATTTTATATCGTTGGTACGCCCGGAGTGCGAAACCACCAGCACCACATCGCCTTCCTTCAGCAGCGAGGCGGACATCATCATAATATGTGCGTCCGGGTAAGCCTGGCAGCGCACACCGATGCGTAAAAACTTATGCTGCACGTCGGCGCAAATAGCGTTAGAACCGCCTGCCCCGTACAGATCGCGCTGGTTGGCCTGGGCGAAAAAGCGTGCCGCGCGATGAATCTCGTCGACGTTAACGATCGACTGGCCTTCCATAATGGTACGCAGGGTGATGTTAAATACCTTATTAACGACATCCTGCGGCGCTTCATCAAAGGAAAGCTCAGTCGGTAATACCTGCTGAGACTGCGAAAAGTAGGCCTCCAGCGCGCTGCGCAGGTTACGAAAACCGCTAAAACCCAGCAGCTTAGAAACCTTAACGATCATGGCTTCTGATACCGACAGCGCTTCCGCGACGTCTTTGATTGCCGGAGCATCGCTGAGATTGCCGGGGGTGAGCAACCATTCGACGATACGGCTTTCATTTTCAGTCATGCCCTCCTGCTTCATGCGAAGCCAGGGGGCAAGGCCGATACCGTTGGGGAGCGAACTGGGTTCTGACTGATTCATCGCTTTCTCTTTGTCCATAAATGAAGACGACACTATATCACCACAGGCAAAACAGAAAAGATACAACTAACTTCACAAAATTTATTTTTTTATAAAGTTAACGGATTCGTGAAAATTACCGTGAGTTGTTGTTTTCCTTATTTATTAAAAAACACATTAATATCAATAAATTATTAAATTTCCTTTCATCTTTAACGCCATTATGGTTTTGATAAAAAGAGTATGCTCGCTTGATTTGTGAAATTACAGCGTGTAGAAAAGGCCTGGTGAACAGTGTTTTTGACGTTTATTTCGCCGATAACTGCCGTTTAAATCACAATCGAACAATGTTTGTAAAGTTAACTACAGGCGAGGTTAAGTATGAAAAGGATTGCATTTGGCTGTGATCATGTCGGGTTTATCCTGAAAGACGATATTCTGGCGCACCTGCACCAGCGGGGTATTGAGGTGGTGGATAAAGGGACGTGGTCTACGGAACGCACCGATTATCCGCGCTATGCCAGCGCAGTCGCTCAGGCCGTTGCCGCCAGTGAGGTCGACGGTGGGATCCTGATCTGCGGCACCGGAGTGGGTATCTCTATCGCCGCCAATAAGCACCCGGGCATTCGCGCTGTCGTGTGCAGCGAGCCTTACTCTGCACAGCTTTCACGCCAGCATAATGACACCAATATTCTGGCCTTCGGCTCACGGGTAATAGGTCTTGAGCTGGCAAAAATGGTGGTTGATGCCTGGCTGGCTGCTGAATTCGAGAGTGGACGCCATCAGGGGCGGGTAGATGCGATCGGCGCTATTGAGCAGCAGAGGTTTTGAGATTCCTCTGCTACCCGCCGCGATAGCCCTTGATTACCGTAAAGCCAGCCCACCGATGAGACTGGCTTTTATGAAACGGTATACTAACGCTTTGCTGTTCTGCACCCTTTCCCTCGCCAGCCAGCTGGCGCATGCCGACATAATTGATGATGCAATCGGCAATGTTCAGCAGGCAATTCATGATGCTTATCAACCTGACGATAGCCGCCCTGATGATGATGGGGGTTATCAGGAGAGCCGTGCGCAAAGCGCCGATCGCCAGCGGCAGTATGATGACAGACGGCAACAGCTTGAAGATCGTCGCCGCCAGCTTGACGAGCGTCAGCGCCAGTTGGACAGCGATCGTCAGCAGTTAGAAAACGACTGGCGTCGACTGGATGAGGATTATTGATGTGAAGCTATCCGTGGCGGAAGCCACGGAATAATCAACCCCATAACCATACCGGACAGCAGCGCCGAGATAAGTAAGAGAGGGATCAAAACGAAAAAAATCGGGATAAAGGCGCCGATCGTGCCGCAGTAAATAACCGTTATCACTACGGCAGCTACTCCCCCTGTCAATAAACGCCAAAACCAGATGCGATAAACTTGCCCCGACAGGATGGCCATAAAAAGGCCTGTCAGCAATGCGGGCAGAAAGGCGACAATCCAGGTGAGGGATAGTATCTCCGGCAACCGCCCTAAGAGTCTGGCCATCGAGCCTCCGCCAGGAAAAAAGAGGATCACCGACAGCGGGATGAACGGCCCGAGCCCTGCAAACCAGCCGATATGATGGAGAAATTTGTTCATCAGTCACTCTCCCCGGCCCTTTGTCCCGGCAGAGAAGATATCAGCCAGCCCATAACCATACCGGCAAGCAGACCCGAAGCCGCAACGATCCAGCAAACCTCTTCACGCAGGATAAAGTACATAAGGTTCTGATCAGTAAAAATCAGCACGTTTACTACCACGGCCGTCACGCTAATCACCAGGCCGATCACCGCGCTGGCGAGAGTACGCCAATAGCGTGACGTGTAGATAACAGTCGGCAGATAAGCGACGGCTATCCCCGTCAGCAGCGCAGGGATGGCGCCGGTTAACCATGTCATGATGAGCAAGATCGGCAGTATGGTGACGATATGCCCAAGAAATACCCCTGGCGACTCATAATACTGAAATGCAATAGCGATGATTGAAACTATCGCCACCACTAAACCGACGCATGGCCCCAGCAGTGCAAACCAGCCGCCATGGTGAAGAGCGCGTTGTGTTGTCGTCATAATGATTCCCTTCAGATGGTTAAATCTGTAGGGAAGATAGAGAGGTTAAGTGAAGAGACGATGAAGTTCGGTTAATCCAGCATAATCTCCATTCCGTCAAATCCCGCTGGCAGGGAATTATCCATCATCCACGCATCGAACCGGTGGCTTGGGCAGCCGATGACCTGGTTACGCGTGGCTTCGTCGAGGAGCAAAATCGGGTAGTCGACTGCGAAGCTGTGGCGATGTTGGCTCGCTGCTGTTCGCCGCCGGAAAAGGTTGAAGGTGCGAGGTGCCACAGGCGTTCAGGAATGTTCAGGCGCGTCAGCAGGTGGGTGGCTTTTGCGGCGCTCTCTTCGCGCGGGATCACCCGCATAAACTGGCTGACCCAACCGATGGTCGTTTTATGTACTTCCAGCACTTTCCGCTGCCAGAGTGGCCGTGCAGTACCACGCATTCCCCGGCATTAACGGTCAGCGAGGCATCGGCGAGTACCGGCAGACGCGCGCCTTGCTGCTGATGCAGAGCAAAGGTTTTATGGACGTTTTCAACGCGGATGGCGTTCATTTTTAGCCTCATCGTGCCTGAATTTCCCCGGATCGCGGCGTGAACGCCTTATCCGGGCTACCTGATGCATTACCCGTAGCCCCGGTAAGCGTAGCGCGACCGGGGAGGAACCCGTGCTCAATTTTGCGGGCGATTTGCAGGCGCTGCTGCATACCGCCGGAAAAAATGGTGGGCAGGTCATCAATGCGCGAAGGCGGGATCTCACCTCCTGCAGCCACTGCCCGGCGGTGGAGCGAATGTTGCCGTAGTGACAGGCGACGATCGCCTTCTCGCCGCCTTTGACGGCTACGTACATTACCAGACCTCGACATGGGTGGTGCGCGGGATAGCCAGCAGGCGGTCACCGCAGGTCAGGATCAGATCGATACCCAGCGGGAACGGGTGCGGGCGCTCGGTCAATTCTTCAATAATGCATTCCGGTAGCTGCGGGGCGATCATCCGCTCTTCGGCGATCCCCGCGCCGGTCAGTCGCAGCATCCGACCGCCGCTGAGGCTGGCGAGCTGAACGATCAGCGTGACGCCGGTTTCCGGAGCGATGACGGTGCCGGCGGAGAGCACATTCAACTGCTCGGCGCTGATGCTGTCACTGGCGACGGCGAAAGTAGCCTGCTGCGGCTGCTCAACCAGCGGCGCGCCGGTATGAAAGCGCAGATTCTGACCGACGAGGTCGTTATGCAGCGCCGGAGACAGCCAGACCGGCGTGTCGTGATCCACCAGCGTCAGCAGCAGGCTGGTGGAGGCGACGTTCAGCGGCTGCCAGCCATGCTGAAGCTGCTGCAGGGAGACAATCACTCCCGGCTCGCTCATCGCTTTCAGCAGGCGGCGGAAACTATGCTGGGCGTCCTGCCCTGCCAGGGTAAAGGCGGGTTGTAATGTCATGCGTTATCTCCGCGAACCAGAGTAAAGAAGTCGACCCGGCTGGCATTGGCTTCGGTGCGTCGGGCTTCAATGCGCGCACTGCGTTGTTCTTCCAGCGGGATTATCAGGGTTTCCATCAGGGTGTGAAAATGGTGTGGCGACTGCATCAGAGCATCAATGGCCGCGCAGCATTCAGCGTGCGGGCGGTCGCGGCCCAGAATCCAGCTATAGCCGAGCGTTCCGTCGGCCAGGCGAATAGCGGCACGGGTTAAGGTGGCGTCTCCGGCAAAGAATCGGTCGCCGATGCCGCCT
The DNA here is from genome assembly GCA_036498385.1 of Klebsiella sp. Taxonomy (GTDB): domain Bacteria; phylum Pseudomonadota; class Gammaproteobacteria; order Enterobacterales; family Enterobacteriaceae; genus Klebsiella. Next base: position 15,925 of record DASYFN010000051.1, on the reverse strand, counting down.
ATGCGCGCCTGTAGCTGAACCAGGCCGGTTTCCGGGGCGCGAATCAGCTCATACTGCGGCACGAGCTTCAGAGTCTGCATCCGTGCCGCAAGTTCTTGTGGTTCACTATGGGCCAGCACGGACATCCAGCGCTGGCGGGTAGCGGTATCAAAGTGCATTCAGTGCTCCATGGTGAATTCAATCATGTCGGCGCGGGTCAGGCTGACGGAGTACTCCGTCGCGTTCTGCTCGCCCTGGCGATGATTCAGGGTACGCACGCACAGCAGCGGCGCCATGTTGGGAATGCCGAGAATATTGCTCTCTTTGGCCTGCGCGCGGCGGGCGCTGATTTTGGTGCGTACGCGGGTCAGTTCGATATCAAGCTGGTCGCGCAGCAGGTCATGGAGAGAGCCGTGGGTAAAGGTTTGCAGAACCGGCCACAGTCGCAGGTCGGTAAAGTAGTGGTCTATCAAGCACAGGGCGATGCCGTTCACGCGGCGCAGGGTGCGCAGGTGAATCACGTTATCGCCTTCATTAATGGCGAACGCTTCGGCGACGTGGCTGCTTGCCGGACGCAGGACCGCCAGCAGCTTCTCGCTGGTCGGGTGACTGCCCTGTTCGAGAAGATTCTGGCTAAAGCGCGCCTGGGCGTTGAGTGGGTAATCTATCGGGCGCATCAGCACCAGCACGCCAACGCCCTGACGGCGCTGAACCCAGCCGCGTTCGACGAGCTGATCGATAGCCCGGCGCAGGGTATGGCGGTTAACTTCAAAACGGGATGCCAGCTGCTGCTCGGCGGGAAGATAGTCGCCGCAGCGGTAGTGGTGGCGTAGCTCTTGCTCAAGTTTAGCGGCAATTTCCTGATATCGTGTGGGATAACTGGTCGGATGTCTGGATAAGTACATATCAATCGAGCCTCACTAAGGACAAGAAGGCATTTCCTTCTGAGCATGGGCCGATCCTGACGGTTTTTTGTTACATTTCGGTTAAATCATGATGACCGGAGGATGAAGAGTTGATGCCGGTGGGATGACAGGGTAAGGGGGAATGAACGTACGGGAGCCCTCACTCCGCCCTCTCTCCCTTTCGGGTGGAGAACAGGGTGAGGGGAAAAGATCAGCGTTAAGGTGCTTTTACCACGTTGACCATCCACGGGACGCCAAAGCGGTCGATAACTTTACCGAAGCCGTGTGCCCAGAAGGTTTCCTGCCAGGCCATCTCAATCTGCCCGCCGTCGGCGAGGCCGTCAAACCAGCGTTTACCCTCAATAACGTCCTGCGAGTCCAGCACGACGGTAAATCCGGCGTAGCGCTCCATGTTGCTGGAGGGGCTGTCACTGAGCATCAGGATGCTATCGGCAATGCGCAGGCTGGCGTGCGCGATACCGTCGGCAGCCAGATGCTGGCCGGAAGGGCAGCCATCTTCAGCGTCCTGGGTACTCTGCGGCATTTCACCCCAGGTGATTTGGTGGATCAGTTCAGCCCCCAGCGCCTGCTGGTAGAAAGTGATGGCTGCAGCGCAGTTGCCGCTAAAAGCGATATAGGGACTTAAGGGCATAACCATTACCTCAGTTAACGAATATTCCATTAAGCATAGAAGGGGAGCACAAAATTAAGCCAGGCGGCAACGATGGATTACGGAAAACAACGGGTAGGGGGAGCGGAGAATTCGGATGACGTCACGAGAAAATATATTTCCCCCGACGATGGGCACCGGGGGAATAAAATCAGTTCTTTTTAACAAATTCAGATTTTAGCTTCATCGGACCAAAACCATCAATTTTACAGTCGATATTATGATCGCCTTCAACCAGGCGAATATTCTTCACTTTAGTGCCGATTTTTAGCAGGGAAGAGCTGCCTTTAACCTTCAAATCTTTTACCACGGTGACGCTATCACCGTCGGCCAGTAAATTGCCGTTGGCATCTTTGACAACCAGCGCATCATTATCGTCCGCAGGCTCGGCATTGCTCCATTCGTGGGCGCATTCCGGGCAGATAAACATGCCGCCGTCTTCATAAGTGTATTCAGAATGGCATTTTGGGCAGGGTGGCAGTTGCATGAAGTTCCTCACAATTACTGGCTAAAACAGGACGTTGGTCCATTAAAAGGCGGCTGACAGCCGAAAATGATGCCAATTATAGCGCAATCTCGCCCTTTTGTCGGGCCTTTTTTACGGTTAATAGCCGTGAGAAAAAGAATGTATCTCGTGAGGATTTGCGTGATTATTTCCATCAAGACCTTCAGATATTTCCGTGAATATTTTACTCATTTCCAATATTCATTGAACTTATTGGTTGTGAGCGGCGTAGTTGAAAGGTAGGTGAATTTTTGTGAAGTTGATCCCAAATTTAAACGCTGTTAGGGTAAAAGGCGTGAACGTAAATTCACTACGCTTATTAGCGGTACCGTGTATTTGATTATAGCCAGAGCAGGCGTCAACAGGTTCGGTTGTACGGACTGTCAGCAGACAGTGCAGGCAAACCTGCTACGCTTGAAATGTGGAGCACAGCAATTCGCCGCTCCCAATGCATGACGCGAATGACCTTGTCATTCGGCGGGGATTCGTGCGCTCAAGGCGAGAGCAAAAGAGGAAAACGATGCTTAAAAGGAAACAAGTAAAACCCATCACTCTTCGGGATGTGACCATCATTGATGATAGCAAACTGAAGAAAGCGATTACCGCAGCGTCGCTGGGTAATGCGATGGAATGGTTCGATTTTGGGGTTTATGGTTTTGTTGCGTATGCCCTGGGTAAAGTCTTCTTCCCCGGTGCTGACCCCAGCGTGCAGATGATTGCCGCACTTGGTACATTCTCCGTTCCCTTCTTGATTCGTCCACTAGGTGGCCTGTTTTTCGGAATGCTGGGCGATAAATATGGTCGACAGAAGATACTGGCGATAACCATCGTCATCATGTCGATAAGTACATTCTGTATCGGTCTTATTCCGTCGTATGCCACGATTGGTATCTGGGCACCTATCCTGCTGCTGCTATGTAAAATGGCGCAGGGCTTCTCGGTCGGCGGGGAATATACCGGGGCATCGATCTTTGTTGCAGAATATTCGCCAGACCGTAAACGCGGCTTTATGGGCAGTTGGCTGGACTTCGGTTCGATAGCTGGTTTTGTTATGGGCGCGGGCGTGGTAGTACTGATTTCCAGCGTGGTGGGCGAAGAGAACTTCCTCGAATGGGGCTGGCGTATTCCGTTCTTCCTGGCGCTGCCGTTAGGGATAATCGGTCTTTATCTGCGTCATGCGCTGGAAGAGACCCCGGCGTTCCAGCAGCATGTTGATAGTATGGAGCAGGGCGACCGCGAGGGACTACAGGACGGGCCGAAAGTCTCTTTTAAAGAGATTGCGACCAGACACTGGCGTAGCCTGCTGACCTGTATCGGTCTGGTGATTTCCACCAACGTGACCTACTACATGCTGCTGACTTACATGCCGAGCTACCTGTCACATAACCTGCACTATTCAGAAGACCACGGGGTGTTGATTATCATCGCCATCATGGTCGGGATGCTGTTCGTTCAGCCAGTTATCGGCATGCTTAGTGACCGTTTTGGCCGTCGCCCGTTTATTCTGATTGGTAGCGTTGCACTGTTCACGCTATCGATTCCAGCCTTTATCATGATTAATAGCAACGTTCTCGGCCTGATTTTCGCCGGTCTGCTGGTGCTGGCGGTTGTACTGAACTGTTTTATCGGGGTGATGGCCTCGTCGCTGCCAGCAATGTTCCCGACCCACATTCGTTTTAGCGCCCTGGCCAGCGCCTTTAACATCTCGGTGCTGATTGCCGGTCTGACGCCAACCCTGGCGGCGTGGCTGGTGGAAAGCACGCAGAACCTGATGATGCCGGCTTACTATCTGATGGTGATCGCGGTTATCGGTCTGATTACCGGCCTGTCGATGAAAGAGACCGCCAATCGCCCGCTGAAAGGGGCGACGCCAGCGGCTTCGGATATTCAGGAAGCAAAAGAAATTCTCGGTGAGCACTACGATAACATTGAGCATAAAATCGAAGATATCGATCAGGAAATCGCTGACCTGCAGGCAAAACGTTCTCATCTGGTGCAGCAACATCCGCGCATCAACGACTAAACCGTTTTGCTGTTAATCCATGCCGCCGCGGGCTTTCCCCGGCGGCATTTTTTATGCTCAGACCTTCTGCCCTGACGGGCTTGATGTTATTCGCGGATCGCGTAGGTCCGGTAAGGCATCAGTCGTCAGCGGGCGATTCCACAGGTTATACGTTGTCAGTCAACGGGCCAGGGCTTAGCTATCTGTCAGAAAGCGCGCCAGCCGCTGTTGCAGAATTTGATTTTCACGGCTCAGGCGCTCGTTCTCGTCCAGCAGCGTTAAGGCGACGGCGATCCCTGGCCAGTCCAGCTCCAGCTCTTTACGTAAGCGTACGGCGCGGTGAACAAGAGTCACTGCGCTATCGTCAAACAGCCAGTTTTCCCGCTGCGGCTGGCGTGGCTCAATCATGCCGAGGCCGACAATTTCGTTTAACTCCTCCTCGGAGAGACCGGTGTGGAGACAAAACTCGGTAATCGTAAACGTCACTGTTATCTTAGCCATCAGGCTTTCCCCCATGTCTTACGCGGCTCGAAGCTGGATTGCGCATCGGCCAGTTTCTGCCAGAGTTCGCGGCTCTTCTCATCCGGTTTTGGCGGCATAACGATTTTAATCACGGCATACAGATCGCCGGTGGTGGTTTTGCTGGTCAGCCCTTTGCCCTTCACACGCAGGCGCTGCCCGGCCTGACTGCCTGGCGGAATGGTCAGCAGGATGCTCTCTTTCAGCGTCGGGATGGTGACTTTGGTGCCTAATGCGGCTTCCCACGGTGCCAGCGGCAGGACCATTTCAAGGTTGTGTCCGACAATATCAAACAGCGGATGCGGGGCAATATGAATCACCAGCCACAGATCGCCGTTCTGGCCGCCATTTTCGCCAGGGGTGCCCTGGCCTTTCAGACGGATGCGCTGACCATCGATGACACCCGCAGGAATTTTCACATTCAGGGTTTTCGGTGTTTCGCTTTCGATCATGCCAAAGACGTTATAAACCGGCAGCTTATAGCTGATGGTGCGAGTCTGCTCGGCTAAGGTCTCTTCAAGGAAAACCGCGATTTCTATCTCTACATCATGACCGCGAACGCCGTGCTGGCGGCGGCTATGATGAGTCTGCTGACCAAACATGGAGGAGAAGATGTCGTCGAAGTCCTGCTGGCTATAGTTCTGCTCGTGGGAATGCTGCTGCTGACGGCCAAACTGCGGATCGTTGCGGTGCTGCCAGAGCTGATCGTATTCGGCGCGGCGCTGGTCATCTTTAAGGACTTCCCAGGCTTCGGCGAGATCTTTGAACCTGGCTTCGGCATCGGTTTCTTTACTGACATCGGGGTGATATTTGCGTGCCAGACGACGATAGGCGGTCTTAATGCTTTTCAGATCGTCTGTTGGCTGAACCCCTAGAATGGCATAATAATCCTTTAATTCCATGGTGTTATCTCATTTATGCGCAATACGGTTACAAATCCCTGGATCAGGTGTCTTTATTAAGCGTAGGGCAAATGAGGGCGGGTGTGGCGGAAAAGTGACGCAAACTTGACGCAGTCGGGATTGACGGCGGCAGCTTACGGCAGGCCATCACGAGCACCAGCTAAATAGCGAGAATGCAGCGAGTTATTGAAAAATATAGTTACCAATCATTGCCTCGTCCGGTAATGATTCGCAGGCAAAGGATGATATTTTGTTTGTGGAGACACACCTGCCGTTCACCTATCGCAAGGACTACTCACATGCCCGGCCATAAGAATTTACTTACATTCGCCTTTATTGGCGCCGCCCTGTTTCCGGCTATCGCGACAGCCGCAGATGCACCGACGTTTACTCCTGAGCAGGAGGCTCGTATTGGTAAAATTGCCGCGGATTATTTAGTCGCGCATCCGGAAGTACTGCTGCAGGCCAGCCAGAAGCTGCAGCAAATTCAGGAACAACAGCAGGCCAGCGCCGCTACTCAGGCGGTACTGAAGAACGCGACTGCGCTGACTCAGGATAAAAACACGCCAACCTACGGCCCGAAAGATGGCAAAGTGACCGTTATTGAATTCTTTGATTATCAATGTGTTTACTGCAGCCGTCTGGCACCGATAATGGAGCAGGTGATCAAAGAGAATCCGCAGAGCCGATTTGCATTCAAGGAGTGGCCTATTTTTGGCAGCCGCTGGGAAACTTCGCTTGAGGCAGCGAAAACCGGCCTGCAAATTTATCAGCAGAAGGGCGCAGAGGCCTATCTGACCTACCATAACGGGATCTATTCCAGCGGGCATAACGAAGGCAAGCTGACAGCCGCTGACATTCAGCAGCAGGCGAAAAAGGTGAATTTCGACGCGAAGAAAGCGACGAGCGTTGATCCGGTACTGGAAAGCATTAATCAACTGGCGCAGGAGATAGGTTTAAGCGGCACGCCAGGGGTTATCGTGATGCCGACCTCTGGCGCCACGGAAGCGACGATTACCGTGTTCCCGGGGCTGGCGGATAAAGCCTCGCTGGATGCGGCGATTAAGAAAGCGGGTGGCTGATAAGTAAAGCGTCCGCCGGGCGGTGCTCCGGAGTTTATCGGCTGGGCGCATATCGCCATTAACGTCGGCAGCAAAGCACAGGCCGACAGCATGTCCGGGCGGGCGCAGCCTGCTCAGCGCCCCGCGTATGACCGGTGACGGGTTCTATGACAGACCCGGACGGCAACCGCATTGAGCTTGTCGGTGCATAAAAATAGATTTCGTTCCTTAACCGCTCCTGCCACGGCTCGCTATACTTCATCTTCATATGGTTATCATATTGTTAAATGATAATAATATTTAATGTGTTAAGATGAAAATCAGCATAAACAATCCATTACATAATCGACGGGAATAGTTGCATTCTCGACATGTAAATCAGCACCGGGGCGGTGAATGGAACACATTGTATATGTGGTTGATGACGATGACGCAGTCAGGCAGTCCATAATCGGGTTGCTGGAATCGGCAGGCCTGAACGCCATTGGCTTTTCATCGGCAGAAACATTTCTTCAATACCGCTTTGAGGAGTTGCCGTCGTGCGTGATCCTCGATATGCAAATGCCCGCCATCTCGGGTTTTGAGGTGGCTGACGCGCTCAAGGACAGCGGACGAGAGATCCCGATTATTTTTCTCACCGGCCACGGCACGATCCCCATGTCGGTTCGCGCCATTAAAGGCGGGGCTTATGAATTTCTCACCAAGCCTGTCGAATCCGCCGCGCTTATCGACGCCATTGAGTCCGCGCTTCAGCTGGCGCAAAACAACGCTGTCCGTAATAAAGAGCACTACGCTCTGAAGCAGCGCCATCTCTCCCTCACGCCGCGCGAACACGAAGTGCTCACGCTGGCGATAAGCGGTATGCTGAACAAGCAGATTGCCGCCGAGCTGGGCGTCAGCGAGATCACGGTTAAGGTTCACCGCCGTCGCGTGATGGAGAAAATGCAGGTGCGCTCCGTGGCAGAGCTGGTCAGGGCCGTTGAGCGCCTGACCAAAAGCCTGCCTGCGGATTAACATTTACGCGTCCTGTCCAGCAAGCGGCAGCGCAAAGGCAAACACCGTGCCGTGCGGCTCCCGGCGGCGTGCGCTCAGTTTACCGCAGTGCCGCTCAATGATGCTGGCGCTGATGGTCAGCCCCATTCCCATCCCCTGCGCTTTGGTGGAGTAGAACGAGTCAAAAATCTGCTCCAGCCGCTCGGGTTCAATGCCGCTCCCGGTATCGGCTATCTCGACAATCACTTTCCCGTCCGTGTTGCCGGTGCTGAGGGTGATGGTGCAGGCGCGATCCCTCACCTCGGCCATCGCCTCTACCGCATTCATCACCAGATTCAGCAGCACCTGCTGGATCTGTACGCTATCGCCAGTGATAAAGCTGTTCTGCGCCCTCAACAGATAATCAACGCTAATATGTCGCTGCTCCAGCTCGCTGCGGGAGAGCGTGATGATATGGTGGATCAGGTCATGAATATCGATGCGTGAGAAGGTGGGGTCCTGCTTACGCGTCAGAGACTGAATGCTGCGAATAATCTCTCCCGCCCGCGTACCTTCCGCAGCAATCTCCTCCAGCCCCTCTCGCACTTTATCCAGCCGGGCAGGTTCCCGGTTGAGCCAGCGCAGGCTCGCCCCGGCGTTAGAGACGATCGACATCAGCGGCTGGTTAATTTCATGGGCGATGGAGGAGGTCAACTGTCCGACGGTGGTGGCACGGGAAACCCTCGCCAGATCCGCCTGCGCCACCCGCATGGCATCTTCCGCGGCGCGCTGGCTGGTGATATCGGTAATGATGCCGTAATACTCGTTTACCTCGTTGCCCACGCCCACCGGATCGCCAATCCCGAGGACGTAGCGCGTTGAACCGTCGGTACGGTTGATACGAAACTCCGCCCGCATAGAGAGCCCGTCGCGCACGCTCCGGGTGACGATGGCGCTGATGCGGGCGTAATCGTCCTCATGGACGAAGGTCAAAAACTCCGCCATGGAGATCATCTTTTGCTGGTCGGGCAGGCCGAGAATGCGGGCGTACTCTTCCGAGACAAACATCAGATCCTGCTCCAGCTCCCAGCGCCAACTGCCGGTGTGGCTGATCTGCTCGCCGAGCATCAGCGAGGTCTGGCTGGCGCGCAGCTCTTTCTCCACCCGTCGGCGCTGGATGTTCTCCGCCAGCAGCTCGGCGTACAGCCGCGCCGTCTCCAGGGATACCGCGGCCTGCGCGCCCAGTAGGCTCACCACGCGCGAGTGCTCGGCGGTGAAGACCTCCGGCATCAGGCGGTTTTCGAGGTAGAGCACGCCCACCAGCCGCGCCTGTTTGCACATCGGGACACACATAACCGCCGCCCCCGAGGTCACCAGATAGGGGTCCTGACTGAAGGGATGGAACTCCTCCGGTTTACCGGTGCGGATCTCCTGCCCGGTGCGGATCACCGCCGCCAGCACCGACAGCGGCAGGTCAGTCGCCATCGGCACGTCTTTCAGGATCCGCACCCGCACGCCCTCGGTGCTGGTCCAGGCGCTGGCTTCGATCTGCGGAATGAGGTTATCGCTCACGCGAAGCAGCAGGCCGCGCTGCGCCCCGGCGCGTTCGAGCAGAATGGTCATCAGGTTTTCGATTAAGCGCTCAAGGTTAATCTCTTCCGACAGCGCGCGGGAGGCTTTGATCACGCTTTGCAGATCGCGGATCGTCTCATTCTGGGCGAACGCTACCGTGTCGTAGGCGCTGGCCTGCCCGGAGGCCAACAGGTGCGGGAAATCCTGCTCCAGCTGGCGCACCTTGGCCTGCGCCCCGGCACGGCCCCAGGCAGCAATCGAGCCGCGAAAGTGTGCGTCCGAGGCGGTCGGGTAGCCGCAGGCCAGCGCAAAGCGTCCCGCCAGCTCGTGTGCCAGCGCGTTGATCGGGTTAAACCCGCCCTCGCGGGAGAGTCGGACCGCCTTCTCATACTGCTCAAGCGCAATGCTGTTCATTCCGTCCAGACGCACAATTTCGGCGTAGATCAGCGCTTCTTTATCCGCAAACGTACCCGGATTAATGCGTGCCCACAGAGCGATTTTGTCGTAGTGGGCGTGAATACTGCGACGGTGATTCGCCGAAAAGGTCTCCGGCGTCAATTGACGGGAAAGCGACAGGGCGCTGTAGAGATGGTAATCCAGCAGATGGATGTGCCCTGGCGCAGACCACGCATACCAGCCCGCCTTCTCAAGATCCGCCTGGGCATCGACATACTCCCCGTAGGTAAAGTGCGCCATGCCGCGGTAGAGCCAGTACCAGAACAGCATGGTCGAGGTCTGCTCCGGGGCCTGCTCTGGCGACGCAGGAAGCAGCGCTTCAGGCAGCACCTGCGACGCGGTCCAGGTACCGATCACCGGCGTGCGCAAAAATTCAACGTAGCCGCGCTGGATCATCAAAATCGTTTCAACGTCCTGGAAGTGGGTTTTACGCACGAAAGCCAGACCGCGATCGATGCTGGTCAGCACCCCGTCCAGGTGATCGCCCCGTGAGAGGAAGTTAATCACCTGATGGCAGGCCGCAAAGCAAGCCATCGTCATATCACCGTGGGTGACCGCAGCGGTGAAGCAGGCTTTCGCACACTCGATGGTGAATGACAGCGGCTGGGTCCAGACGCTGAGCTGATCGAGCGGCAGCAGGGTTTTGGCTTCAAACGCATCGTAGCCATGGCGACTCACCAGTTCGCGGGCCTGCGTGCCGTACTGGAACCCGAGGCGATATTCGGCGTAGCGGTGGCCAATCAGCACGCCAAACCAGGCCATCGCCGTGGTGGAGGCACCAGTGATCCCATGGTCGAGGGTCTGGTGCATCATACGGCAGAGCAGTAAAAAGTGCAGACGCGGGCAGATGAAGCTGGCGCAAATGCTGGCGCTGTAGAGCAAGTTCATCACCGCTTCGGTTTCCGGGTTATCCATCCGCGAGAGCCGGGCAAAAAGATTTTGCGGCGCGTCACCCGTGCGGTTGCAGAAGTGTTCCCAGGCCTCATCACAGTCGGCATCTTCCGGATAGCGGCCGATCTGGATACCAAAAATGCCCAGCCAGCACAGCGCCGCTTCCAGCGCCAGACGGCTATCCGACTGGCGAATGTACACTTCCACCAGCAGGTTGGCTGCCAGCGCTTTTTCGGTCAGCCCGCCAGGGCAGCCGAGGATCGCGTCACACAGTTCGCGGGTCCGCTCCAGATGCCCCAGCGCAAATTCACAGCCCGCCTCTTCGATATCGAGCATAAACTCTGACACCTCCCCGGCATTGCCCAGCGCTCTGGCAGTCTGGATATAGCTGAGCGCCGAAGGATAATCCCCTGAGCGTTTCGCTCGTCGCGCGGCCAGCAGGCTCAGCTCGCGGAACATCTGCCGCTGCGGGGCGGGCTGAATGTTGTCCAGTGCCGCCATGACGTGGTGAACGGCGCGGAACAGCAGTTCGTTCCCCGCCGCCTGACGCGCGGCATCGGCCAGCAGGCTGGCGGTGGTCAGGTGAAGATGGCTTTTCTCATGCTGATCCAACAGCGCAAAAGCGGCCTCCTGCACCCTGTCGTGGGTGAAGGCGTACTCTTTTTCCGTCAGCACAATGAGCTGAGACATCACCGCCGGGTGCAACGCATAGCGCATTTCCGCCATCGACATCCCGACAACGCGGCACATCATCTCGAGCTCACCCGTGCCGCCGAGACAGGCGATGCTGCCCAGCAAGCGGCGCGTCTCATCGGGCATTTCTGCGAGCTGCTTCAGCACCAGGGTGACGACGTTCTCGGTGTAATGTCTGGCGCGGATCGCCTGCAGATCGTAGTGCCACTTATCCTGATATTTGTTATGCACCACCAGTCCGTCATCAACAATGCGACGGAAAAACTCATGCACAAAGAGCGGATTACCTCCGGTCTTTTCATGGATCAGCGTGGCGAGGTCAGTCGTCGCCGCGCTGCGGGTGCGAAATACCGTCGCTAACCAGCGGGCCACGGCTTTGGCAGATAGCGCCTGCGGGACAATCTCGCTCGCGTTTTGCGCCGCTTCCGGCAGGCTCGTCAGCAGCACTTGTAAGGTGGTGTCCGACAACGAACTGATATCGCGGTGAGCCACAATCACCAGCAGCGGGATAGCCCCGCAGTTCACCAGCAGATGTTTCAGCGTATGCAGGCTGGCGGCATCGCTCCACTGGAGATCGTCGAGCACCAGTACCAACGGGCAGCCCTGAGAGGCAAAGGTTTTCACCAGCGCCAGCACCATATGGCTGAAGCGCGCCCGGGCATCAATGGAAAACGTATCTGCCGAGAAGCGCGGTTTGCTCTCGAGCAGCAGGCTCAGTTCGGGCACGAGGCTGACGGCCAGCGCCTCGTGTCCTTCCAGGGCGCGGGAAAGACGGATTTTCCACTTCGCCACTTCTTCTGCTGGCAGCCCCAGCAGGTGTAGCGTCAGGGTGCGGAAAGCGGAGCTTAATACGCCGTAGGGCAGCGACGGCGAAAACTGATCGACTTTCCCCACCGCCAGCAGCACCGTACACTGTTGCAGCGTTTTTAGCGCCGTCGCGATGATCGAGGATTTCCCGATCCCTGACGGCCCGCCGATCACCACCAGCTCAGGCCCCCTGTTCTGCTTCACCCGCTCAAACGCGGCGATCACGTCATTCGCCTGTGGATGCGTCGTGAACAGGGAATCCGCCAGATGGAGCGTTGGGGCGCGGTCCTGCTGACCGGGAGTAAAGGCAATGATCTCACCGCTGGTGGTTAACATCGCCTGGCAGCGGCGGAGGTCGGCAATCAGCCCGTCGACCGTCTGGTAGCGGTTATCGGGATGCTTTTCCAGCAGCTTCAGGATGATGGTTGACAACATCCCCGGCACGTCCGGGCGTATCATGTCCGGAGGCAGCGGCTCCGAGGCAATATGGTAATGCGCCCAGTTGGTCTGATCGTCCGCCCGCAGTTCAAACGGCAGACGTCCGGTCAGAAGTTCATACAGCACCATGCCGAGGCTGTAGAGATCGCTGCGGCTATCGACGGGGCGCTGGGTGCGGGTGGTGTGCTCCGGCGACATATACGCGGGGGTGCCGCCTGAAACGGCAAACCGGGTCTGCGAGAAGGTATCGGAGAGACTACAGGAGAGGCCAAAGCTGCCCAGACGGCAGGTGGCATCGTGATGAACAAAAATATTTCCGGGTTTGATATCGCCGTGGATCAGGTTTTGCAGATGCATCTGGCGCAGGGGGGCGCAGATCTGGATCGCCAGCTCGATAAAACGCGCAATTCCCGAAATCGCCCTGCCCGCGCGTCGCGCCAGTAGTTCAAACGAAAACGGGGCATACACCAGCGCGAAACGCCCCCGGTACTGGGTGGATGCGACGGCGCGGATGGCCCAACTGTCCTGCAGCACATCACGCAGCGCAAACTCGTTTTTGAGCAATCGGGTGGCCCGCTCTTCTTCTTCATCGCTGACCGCGGTGGCAATAATGAATGAGTCGCCGGAATGGGGCTGTCGCGCGTTCATCCAGGCGATACCGCCCTCCTGGGCCAGCACGGTAAAGATCACATCCTCTTTAAGGACAAAAATCTGCCCCTGATGAAGATTTACCCGGGCGGGCCAGAATGCAGGCTGCTCGTTTTCGTTCATCCGCGATCCTTATTGTCGGCGGGCCAGCTCCCGCTGAATATGATCCAGCAGAATATCGATGTTAATGGGCTTACGCAAAAAAGCAGCGGCGCCCAGACTGAGAGCGTACCGCTGCATATTTTCATCAGCATGACCGGAGATAAAGATCACGGGCGGAGGGGGGACGGCCAGCAGCCGCAGCTTATTAAACAGCTCCAGGCCGCTCATGCCCCGCAGCTTGATATCGGTGATCACCAGCGACGTGTTGGACAGCGCAAGAGGGTGGCTCAAAAACACCTCTGCCGAATCAAACGTATCGGTCGAATACCCTTCCGACTCCAGGAGATTACTCAACCCGCTGCGAACGGAACGTTCGTCATCAATGATGGCAATGCGCCATGGCAGCGTCATGCTGTCTTTCCTCTAACAAATCATTAAACGTCGCGATTTTCCTTCGCGGGCGCTGGAGGCGCCGTGCCGCTGATTTTCGGTACACATTCGTGACGAAACCAGGCAAGGGTCAGCGGTTCGCGACTCAATAAGCGCCGTCCCACCGGGATGAGCTGTTCGCCCACCAGCATGCCAAACAGGCCAAGCAGGGCAACAACCGGCGGCGCTGGCGAATGGACATCGAGCAGGGCGTAAATTACCCCGGCAACCACGCCGCACACCAGCGAAATTATCCATGCTTTCATGACGACACCCCTGCCAGCGGTTTAGTCTGCGGAACGGTCACCTGGGGAGGGGCCACACTGTCGCGGGATAACAGATGGCGCGTCGCCTGTTCACCCGCCAGCATCCCCAGCAGGCCAATCAGCGCCAGCGCGGGCGGGGCGGGGGAGCGCACCTTTAGTACAGCATACATCAGGCCAATCAATACGCCTGCCGCAAGGGATATCAGCCCAGTACTCATTATGAACTCCAGAGAAAGAGGCAGTGGCGAGCCGGATGGGGGACCAGCCCGCCGCCGGGACTTAGCGAGCCGGGACCGGCGCTAAGGTGCGGTGCTCGCTCTTCTGGCGAGACGGCGCTTTGTGCACCATGGTGTAGGCGTAATCAACGCCCATGCCGTACGCGCCGGAATGCTCGCGCACGATATCCATCACCGCAGTGTAGGTCTCTTTACGCGCCCAGTCACGCTGCCACTCCAGCATCACCTGCTGCCAGGTTACCGGGATCACACCCGCCTGGATCATGCGCTGCATCGCGAAGTCATGGGCTTCTTTCGAGGTGCCGCCGGACGCATCCGCCACCATATAAATTTCGTAGTCGCCTTCCAGCATCGCGCACAGGGCAAAGCTGTTGTTGCATACTTCGGTCCACAGACCCGCGACCACCACTTTCTTCTTGCCGTTTGCTTTCAGCGCGTCACGCACTTTTTGGTCATCCCAGGAGTTCATGGAGGTACGCTCCAGAATGTCCTGACCCGGAAAAACATCCAGCAGTTCCGGATAGGTGTTACCGGAGAAGCTTTCGGTCTCAACGGTGGTGATGATGGTTGGAATGTTGAACACTTTGGCCGCTTTCGCCAGTGCCACGGTGTTGTTTTTCAGCACCTGGCGGTCAATAGACTGCACGCCAAACGCCATCTGTGGCTGGTGATCGATGAAAATAATCTGACAGTTCGCAGGGGTTAACACTTCGAGCTTTGAAGAGGTCATAGCATTTTCCAGTGGTTAAGGGTAGAAATCGCCGTGAGTGCCACGACAATAAAGTCACCCTCATCCTGCGGTTTTCCGTCCCTGTGCGTAATTATCTCTTCGTATAGTTAACCTTAGGTATAGTTATACTTTGGTATAGCTATCCTATTGTATAACTGGATCTTTGCCGAAACCGCTTCCCATAATCCTGAACATTCCCCTCTCAGTCAGGAGCAGTTATGGTTACCCCCGGTAAAGCCGATCTCATTCTGGTTAACGGCCAGTTTCACACCGTCGATCGCGAGAACCCTGTTGCGGAAGCCGTTGCCGTGCGCGACGGTAAATTCCTGGAAGTGGGTACCGTCGCCGAGGTGATGCAACACCACTGCGACGCCACCTTAGTGGTCGACTTAAAAGGCCACACCACTGTCCCCGGTCTGAACGACTCGCACCTGCACCTCATTCGCGGCGGACTGAACTACAACCTTGAGCTGCGCTGGGAAGGCGTGCCGTCGCTGGCAGATGCCTTGCGAATGCTGAAAGAGCAAGCGCTGCGCACGCCATCGCCACAATGGGTGCGCGTGGTGGGCGGCTGGACCGAGTTCCAGTTTGCCGAGCGCCGTATGCCAACGCTGGATGAGATCAACGATGCCGCGCCGGATACCCCGGTCTTTATCCTGCACCTGTACGACCGCGCTCTGCTCAACCGCGCCGCGCTGAAGGTGGTCGGCTATACCAAAGACACGCCAAACCCGCCGGGCGGCGAGATCCAGCGTGATGCCAATGGCAACCCGACCGGGATGCTGATTGCCCGTCCTAACGCCATGATCCTGTACGCCACACTGGCGAAAGGGCCGAAGCTGCCGCTGGAGCAGCAGGTCAACTCCACGCGTCAGTTTATGCGCGAGCTGAACCGTCTGGGGCTGACCAGTGCCATTGACGCGGTCGGTGGTTTCCAGAACTACCCGGAAGATTACGAGGTGATTGCCGAGCTGCACGAGAAAAAGCAGATGACCATCCGTATCGCCTACAACCTGTTTACCCAGCGTCCGGGCCACGAGCTGGAAGACTTTGAAAAATGGACCGACATGCTCACGCCGGGCCAGGGCAGCGACTTCTTCCGCCACAACGGCGCGGGCGAGATGCTGGTCTTCTCCGCCGCC
>DASYFN010000050.1:0-20907 GCA_036498385.1 Klebsiella sp. | reverse complement strand
ATAATAGCGTATTGTGGCATAAAAATAGATAATCAGGGAGTTTCTCATGACATTCGAGTGGTGGTTTGCCTATCTGCTGACATCTATTATTCTCAGCCTGTCGCCGGGATCCGGGGCGATAAATACCATGACCACCTCAATCAACCACGGCTATCGTGGCGCGGCGGCCTCTATTGCCGGACTACAGACCGGACTCGGTATTCATATCGTGCTGGTCGGCGTCGGCCTGGGTACGCTGTTTTCCCGTTCGCTGTTAGCCTTTGAAATCCTTAAATGGGCGGGTGCCGCTTATCTTATCTGGCTCGGCATTCAGCAGTGGCGAGCCGCAGGCTCTATCGACCTGAATACCCTTGCGAAAGCGCAGACCCGCGGCAAGCTTTTTAAGCGTGCAGTGTTCGTGAATCTGACCAACCCGAAAAGCATCGTGTTCCTCGCCGCACTGTTCCCGCAATTTATCGTGCCACACCAGCCACAGGTGATGCAGTACCTCGTGCTCGGCGTAACCACCATCGTGGTCGATATTATCGTGATGATTGGCTACGCCACGCTGGCGCAGCGCATCGCCGCGTGGATCAAAGGACCAAAACAAATGAAAGCGCTAAACAAGGTATTTGGTTCGCTGTTTATGCTGGTTGGCGCCCTGCTGGCCTCCGCGCGTCACGCCTGATGGATGATGCTACTGCGGTTATGGAAATGACCGGTCTGACATCCGACGATTTGCAGCAGTTCCGTCATTAAAACCCGGCCCGCCCGTCCCCCCTGGGCGGGCCGCAGAATACTTAGCGCGAAATAATCAGGTGAATACCAAAACCGGCGAATAATGTACCGGCAATGCCGTCGATCCACTTCGCCATCCGCTGATAGCCACGGCGCATGCCCGGCAGGGAGAACAGGCTGGCGACCACCATAAACCAGGCGAGCGTTTCCAGTATGATCAGCAGGAAAATTCCCCAGCGCGCGCCTGAACTCATGCTATCGCCAACAAACAGCGAGAAAACGGAGCCGAAGTAAATAATCGCTTTTGGGTTCGCCAGATTGGTCAGCAACCCTTTCAGGAAACTTCGACCGCTGCGCGCCAGCTCAACCTGGGGCTCTACCGCTGCTGCCGATTCGCTTTTTTTCAGCGCGCCGCGCAGCATCTGGAAGCCCATCCAGCACAGATAGAGGCCGCCGCCGACCATAATAATGGTGTGCAGCCAGGCCATCTTCTCGATAATCAGGTTCAGACCGAGCAGCGCAACGCCCGCCCACACCATTACGCCGCAGGTGATCCCCAACACGCCCATCATCGCCTCTTTGCGGGAGCGGCTAACGGCGGTTTGTGAGACAAAGAAAAAGTCCGGGCCAGGACTCATCAGCGCAACGATATGCACCAGCGCCACGGTGAAGAAGAGCGTTAACATGATTAACTCGCAGGAAAATAGTCAGGACGAAAACTATATTTGCACTTTTTCGTCTGGCTGGCTACTCATCATCGCCATCCACGTGCGCCCGGATTAGGGCCATAAACTCTTTACCAAAACGCTCGAGCTTACGTGTACCGACGCCATTGATGCTGAGCATCTCACCGGCTGTCAGCGGCGTTTGCTCGGCCATTTCGATCAACGTCGCATCGTTAAACACCACGTAGGGCGGGATATTCTCTTCGTCGGCAATCGCCTTACGCAGTTTGCGCAGCCTGGCGAACAGCTTGCGATCGTAATTGCCGCCAAAGGATTTCTGCATCGCTTTCGGCTTCAGCGCCACAATACGCGGCACAGCAAGCTGTAGCGTCACGTCGCCGCGCAGGACCGGACGCGCGGCTTCGGTAAGCTGTAGCGCAGAGTACTGGGCAATATTCTGCGTCACCAGCCCCAAATGAATAAGTTGGCGGATAACGCTGACCCAGTGCTCATGGCTCTGTTCGCGACCGATACCGTAGACTGGCAGTTTATCGTGTCCCATATCGCGAATACGCTGGTTATTGGCGCCGCGCAGCACTTCTACCACGTAGCCCATACCAAAACGCTGATTAACGCGGTAAATCGTCGACAGCGCCTTACGCGCGTCCATCAAACCGTCGTACTGTTTCGGCGGGTCAAGGCAGATATCGCAGTTGCCGCACGGCTCCTGGCGCCCTTCGCCAAAGTAGTTGAGCAACACCAGACGGCGGCAGGTTTGCGCTTCGGCAAATGCCCCCATCGCATTGAGCTTATGACGTTCAATGTCCTGCAACGGCCCGGCGGGTTTCTCTTCAAGGCAGCGTCTGAGCCACGCCATATCCGCCGGATCGTAAAACAGCATCGCCTCGGCCGGGAGGCCATCGCGCCCGGCGCGGCCGGTCTCCTGGTAATAAGATTCAATATTGCGGGGAATATCGAAATGCACCACAAAACGGACATTCGGTTTGTTGATCCCCATACCAAAGGCCACCGTTGCCACCACGATTTGCAGATCGTCGCGCTGGAATTTCTCCTGCACATCGGCGCGAATATGATTTTCCAGTCCGGCGTGATAGGCCGCCGCGCTGATACCGCGACTTTGCAGTCGCGCGGCGGTATCTTCCACTTTCGACCGGCTATTGCAGTAGATAATGCCCGACTTGCCGCGTTGGTCCTGCACGTAGCGCATCAGTTGATCCAGCGGCTTAAACTTCTCCATTAACATATAGCGGATGTTGGGGCGGTCGAAGCTGCTCACCTGAATGAGCGGGTCGTTTAACCCCAGCAGGCGAACAATATCACGACGAGTGGTGTCATCGGCGGTGGCGGTCAGCGCCATAAACGGGATTTGCGGTATCCGCTGGCGCAGTTGCCCTAACATGGCGTATTCCGGGCGGAAATCGTGGCCCCACTGGGAAATACAGTGCGCCTCGTCTACTGCCACCATCGACAGATTCCAGTACGTAAGATGCTCAAGGAAGTTATCCAGCATCAGGCGCTCCGGGGCGATATACAGCAGGCGAATTTGCCCACTGCGGCAGCCGACCATCACTTCCTGCTGCTGCTCCCGGCTCTGCGTCGAATTCAGGCACGCCGCCGCCACACCGTTGGCCAGCAGTTGATCGACCTGGTCCTTCATCAGTGAGATTAGCGGCGATACCACGACGGTCAGACCACCCAGCACCAGCGCCGGTACCTGATAACACAGGGACTTGCCGCCGCCGGTCGGCATCACCACCAGGCAATCACGCCCGGACAGCGCCGTATCGATAATGGTTTCCTGGCCCGGGCGAAACTGCTGGTAGCCGAAGGTCTCTTGTAAAATCTGCTTAGCCAGCGATTCCTGATTTAACACTTCCGCCTGCGCCACGTTGACCCCATATGCCTGAAAAGAAAACAGGCGCTATTTTCAGCGCCTGAGAGCCAGAGTGCAATGATTAAAACAGATCGTTGAGCATCAGCCCGACGCCGACGCGGGTTTGATTAAAGTTATAATCAATGAGCGACTCGCCATAACCGCTATAGACCTGAGTATAGACGCGCACATGCCTGGTGATCGGGTAGCTTACCCCAAGCTCGGCGCCGCCGTAGCCGGTATTCCAGTTATATTGCCCTTGCGCACTGAGAATGGCGTCGCCCAGTTGATAGCCCACTTTGAGACGGTAGTAACCCATATATTTGGTGATATCGGGGTTATCGTCGGTGCTGCCAATCACGTACCAGGGCTTCACCTCCACCAGCCAGTTGCCGTTCTGCGCCATCAAGCGGGTATACAGGCGGTTCCAGCTGCGAGAGGTAGGATCGGAACGGCCGTTAGAGCCGTGGTTATAGCCCATTTCAACGTCACGCAGCGTCCAGCCTGCAAATGTGTAATCGGTCGCAAAACCGAGGAACAGCTGCGGCTCATAGTTGGTTTCGCGAAACGGCGCGGACTCCTTGCTGTTGGAGAGCTGCCACCAGGATTTTTGCGTATAAGAAGCGCCCAACAGGGAATTATCACCGAGGATCCCCCGCCACAGCGGAAACGCCAGGCTAAGCTGGAACTTCACTTCATCTTTACGCGCATTCTCGGCCCAGTCGTAGCTGCGAATCGCTTCTTTATTGAGATCGCTGGCCCACGTATAGAGCAGATAGTTGCTCTCATAGGGATAAAGCAGGAACGGATTATCATGGTCCTGTAACAGGTTGGCGATAATGCTCCCGCGAACAGCCGGAGTGTCGTGGACCTGTTTATTCACTGGCGCGTCCTGCGCCAGAACGCCGGCCGGAAGCGCAACAAGCGCCAGCAGGCAGGTCAAAGAGATACGCATTGCTGTTCTCCTGGATGGATATTTATTATTTCTGATTAACCCAGGGAGCATTCTACCTATTTATGCGTCTTCTGGCCTGTTATCCGTTCTTAAAGTAGAAATCAATATCTTAGAAGCATAAAATCAACATTTCATTAACTTATGGATGGATTGTTATGTCTGAACTGACCGCCGCCGCCGCCCTTAAGCTGGTGGGAGAAATCTTCGTCTACCATATGCCTTTTAATCGTGCCCTAGGACTGGAACTGGAGCGCTATGAAAAAGCGTTCGCCCAACTGAGTTTCAACAACCAGCCGATGATGGTCGGCAACTGGGCGCAGAGCATTTTACATGGCGGAGTGATCGCCTCAGCGCTGGACGTCGCTGCGGGGCTGGTATGCGTCGGCAGCACGCTGACTCGCCACGACACCATCAATGAAGAAGAGCTCCGCCAGCGCCTGTCACGGATGGGCACCATCGATCTGCGCGTCGACTACCTGCGCCCGGGTCGCGGGGAACGCTTTACCGCCACCAGCAGCCTGCTGCGCGCCGGTAACAAAGTCGCGGTGGCCCGCGTCGAGCTCCATAACGAAGAGCAGGTTTATATCGCCAGCGCCACGGCGACATATATGGTGGGTTGATCGGCTTAAATCGAGTAACATCACTCTCTTTAGCAATGGATTTGTACCGATGGATGCTAAACAAACGCGAGTGGGGGTTCTGCTGGCCCTGGCTGCCTATTTTATCTGGGGTATTGCGCCTGCGTACTTCAAGCTTATTTATTATGTTCCCGCCGATGAAATTCTGACTCACCGCGTGATCTGGTCCTTCGTCTTCATGGTGGCGCTGATCAGCATCAGCCGTCAGTGGCCGCAGGTCAAAAGACTGCTGAAAACGCCGAAAAAAGTATTCCTGCTGGCGCTGTCCGCCGTGCTGGTGGGCGGTAACTGGCTGCTGTTTATCTGGGCGGTGAATAACCATCATATGCTGGAAGCCAGCCTGGGATATTTTATCAATCCACTGGTGAACATTCTGCTGGGGATGATCTTCCTCGGAGAGCGTTTTCGTCGAATGCAGTGGCTGGCGGTACTGCTGGCCGCCTGCGGCGTTCTGGTACAGCTCTGGACCTTCGGCTCGCTACCGATTATCGCGCTGGGCCTGGCGTTCAGCTTCGCTTTTTACGGCCTGCTGCGTAAAAAGATCGCCGTGGATGCGCAAACCGGGATGCTGTTTGAAACGCTTTGGCTACTGCCTGTCGCCGCGATTTATCTGTTTGGCATTGCCGATAGCCCAACCAGCCATATGGGTCATAATCCATGGTCGCTGAACCTGCTACTGATGGCTGCGGGTATTGTCACCACGATCCCATTGCTGTGCTTTACCGGCGCGGCGACGCGTCTGCGTCTCTCCACGCTGGGCTTTTTCCAGTATATCGGCCCGACGCTGATGTTCCTGCTGGCGGTGATGTTCTACGGCGAAGTACCGGGCGCGGATAAGATGGTGACCTTCGCCTTTATCTGGGTCGCTCTGGCGATTTTCGTGATGGACGCAGTTTACACAATACGCAGAACGCATAGGGCATAAAGCCAAACCGCTACTCAGAAAAGGAGCCGAAGCTCCTTTTTACAGCCAGTTTTTGCGCTTAAAGTACAGATACGGCGCCAGGCCCGCGAGCATCATAAAGATGATCGCGCCGGGATAGCCAAAGCTCCAGTGTAACTCGGGCATAAACTCGAAGTTCATCCCATAGCTGGAGGCCACCAGGGTCGGCGGCAGGAACACCACGGAAACCACCGAGAAGATCTTGATGATGCGGTTCTGCTCGATGTTGATAAAGCCCATCGCTGCCTGCATCAGAAAGTTAACCTTCTGGAACAACGATTCATTGTGCGGCAGCAGGGATTCGATATCGCGCAGGATCTCACGCGCCTGCTCCAGTTGCCCTGCCGGCAAGCGGGCCTTACGCACAAGGAAGTTCAACGCGCGCTGGGTATCCATCAGACACAGGCGGACTTTCCAGCCGATATCTTCCTGCTCCGCCAGCGTAGAGAGCGCCTCGTCATAATCATCGCCCTGACGGCCTTCCATAATCACCCGGCTGAGCTTTTCCAGGTCGCTGTAGATGTTTTCAATTTCATCCGCTAGCTGTTCAATTTTGGTTTCGAACAGGTCCAACAGTAGTTCGTAGGCGTTGCCGTCCACCATCGACTGGTTGCGGGCGCGCATACGATACAGGCGGAAAGCGGGCAGCTCCCGCTCGCGCAGGGTGAACAGGCGACCTTCGCGGATAGTAAACGCCACGGTAGAGTTACCGGCGTGATCCTCTGCATCTTCAAAAAAGAAAAACGAGTGGATATGCAGGCCGTCTTCATCCTCAAAGAAACGTGCTGACGCTTCGATGTCTTCCAGCTCCGGGCGCGTCGCCAGGTTCTGACCCAATTCCGTTTGCACGCGGCTTCGTTCATCGTCGTCAGGTTCGACCAGATCGACCCACACCGAACTGGCGAGGTGTTTGATCTCGTCGGCTTCCAGGCGCGTTAAACGATTGTTTTCCAGTTGAAATGCGCTCAGCATGACCGGGACTCCCAATGCAAAAAATTATCGGACAGTTCGGTGGGCACACAGAAACAATTTGGGTTTCAGACCATTAAGCCTGACTCAGAGCGACGGGAATAGAACGAGTCGCCGACAACCGCTAAGGCTATCAGCATAAGAGGATAGCCTTAGGAGTTGTTCCTGATGGGCAGGAAACTGAGCCAGCATCTACTGGGTGTGTCCAAGGCGAATGTCCTCTTAGCGTAATCGTGCGCGCATGTTACGCCAGCGCAAAAACGGCGTCAACACGCAACGGAACGCTAAAGAGCAAATCAAGCTCCTTAACGTATAAAGGTAGAAGAATATGATAAAATAATGATATTTTTCTTACTGTTATACTGCTTCCAGCCTGGCATAGGCTGCTACCAGCCATTTGATCCCCTGCCCCTGAAACGCGACCTGCAGGCGGCTGTGTTCGCCGCTACCTTCGAGGTTCACAATAGTGCCTTCGCCAAATTTGGCGTGGCGTACACGCTGGCCCAGCTTATAGCCGGTGTCATTTTCCGCCATTGGCGTCCCCATGCGCTGATGGCTGACCGGGCGGCTCACCGTCGCGCGCAGCCGCACCTCCTCCACACACGCCTCCGGCAGCTCACCGATAAAACGCGACGGACGGTGATAAACCTCTTTGCCATACAGACGGCGGGTTTCCGCGTAGGTCAGAGTCAGCTTCTGCATCGCACGGGTCACGCCCACGTAGGCCAGGCGTCGCTCCTCTTCCAGGCGGCCACCCTCATCAAGGGCCATCTGGCTCGGGAACATCCCCTCTTCCACGCCGACGATAAAGACCTGCGGGAACTCCAGCCCTTTCGCCGAGTGCAGGGTCATCAGCTGTACCGCATCCTGCCAGGTATCCGCCTGCCCTTCCCCCGCTTCCAGCGCCGCGTGAGAGAGGAACGCCTGCAGCGGCATGAGATCTTCATCTTCTTCGTTGTAGCTGAACTGGCGCGTTGCCGTTACCAGCTCCTCTAAGTTTTCGATACGCGTCTGGCCTTTTTCACCTTTCTCCTGCTCGTACATCATGCGCAGGCCGGAGTCTTTAATCACCCGGTCGGTCTGCACGTGCAACGGCATATCGGCGGTCTCCTGCGCCAGCGCGTCAATGAGCTCCATAAAACGCTGTAGGGCGCTGGCGGCGCGCCCGGCGAGGACTTTATCTTTTAACAGCTCGCGGCAAGCCTGCCACAGCGTCAGTTGACGGTCGCGCGAGGTCTGACGCACCACGTCCAGCGTGCGATCGCCAATGCCGCGCGTCGGGGTATTCACCACGCGCTCAAACGCCGCGTCGTCATTACGGTTGGCGATCAGGCGCAGATAGGAGAGCGCATCTTTGATTTCCTGACGTTCAAAGAAGCGCATGCCGCCATAGATACGGTAAGGCATGCTGGCCTGCAGCAGCGCCTCTTCCAGCACGCGCGATTGGGCGTTGCTGCGATACAGGATCGCGCACTGCCCCAGCGCCCCGCCGTTTTCCTGCCAGGTTTTGATGCGGTTGACAACAAAGCGCGCCTCATCAAGATCGTTAAACGCGCAGTAGAGCGAAATCGGTTCGCCATCGGCGCCGTCGGTCCACAATTTTTTGCCCAGACGCCCATTGTTGTTTTCAATCAGGGCGTTCGCCGCGCTGAGAATATTGCTGGTCGAACGATAGTTTTGTTCCAGACGAATAGTTTCCGCGCCGGGGAAGTCGTTGAGAAAGCGCTGGATATTTTCCACCTGAGCGCCGCGCCAGCCATAAATCGACTGGTCATCATCACCCACAATCATCACCTTGCCGGTATCGCCCGCCAGCAGGCGGACCCACGCGTACTGAATGTTGTTGGTATCCTGGAATTCGTCCACCAGGATATTGGTAAAGCGCTCGCGGTAGTGCTGAAGAATATGCGGCTTGTTAAGCCACAGCTCATGCGCGCGCAGCAGCAGCTCAGCGAAGTCCACCAGCCCCGCGCGATCGCAGGCTTCCTGATAGGCCTGATAAACCTTCTGCCAGGTCTGTTCAACCGGGTTACCGTAGCTCTGAATATGGTGCGGGCGCAGCCCTTCATCTTTTTGGCCGTTGATGTACCACATCGCCTGACGCGGCGGCCATTGCTTTTCATCAAGGTTCATCGCCTTAATCAGGCGCTTAAGCAGACGCAGTTGATCTTCGCTGTCGAGGATCTGGAAATCCTGCGGCAGCCTGGCATCAAGGTGATGAGCGCGCAGCAGGCGGTGCGCCAGTCCGTGGAAAGTGCCGACCCACATACCGCCCTGGGTGGTGCCCATTAGTTGGCCAATACGATGGCGCATTTCCGCCGCCGCTTTGTTGGTAAAAGTCACCGCCATAATGGAGTAAGGGGAACAGTTCTCAACACTCAGTAGCCAGGCGATGCGGTGTACCAGCACACGCGTCTTACCGCTGCCCGCTCCCGCCAGAACCAGCATGTTAGTACGTGATGCCGCAACGGCTTCACGCTGTTTGTCATTGAGGCTGTCGAGCAGGTAAGAAACGTCCATTGGCACCGCCGGAAATGAGATGCCCGGCAATGTTCAGCTCACCGGGCTACTGTTAATTTATACAGAACTACCGACGATTATATCAGCGAGGTCAGAGATGCCAACTGTGAAATTTCGATGTGCGGCAGCAGGCGGCTGCTGGCAGTGTGCATGAGATCTGCGCCCTGCGGTTTAATCCAACAGGCTTGCATGCCGCAACGGAGCGAGCCCGCCACATCAGTCGTCAGGTCATCGCCCACATGCAGAATTTCGCCGAGCGGCAGGTCGAGCTTTTCCGCAGCCAGGTGATACATATCAGCAAAGGGTTTAGAGCGTCCATCCGGACCCGCGCGTAGCACAAAGCGGAAATAATCATTCAGGCCGAAGAGTTCCGGTTGCGCATTACCGTTGGTAATGGCCACCAGCGGCCACTTTTCCGCCAACTGCGCCAGCGTATCGTGCGTCTCCTGTGGGACGTCAATCAGGCTGCGCCAGTGGGCAAAATTCGCCATCGCCTCGTCGGCACCGGTTTTCGCCAGCGCCGCCGTCAATCCGGCGTTGATCATCCCCAGTTCCAGCGCGCGGCGGCGCCATTCCGTCACATCGTGGTAAATATCCGGTTCTGCTGCCAGCAGGGTCTGACGCAACTGGTTCAATGCGCTGGCATCAAATTTGCTCAGAGAAGGATGGTAGCTGCGCACAAAGCTCAGCGACTCATGCAGCGTCCGGTCAATCACCGGACGATTGTCATAAAGAGTATCGTCCAGGTCAAACGTCAGTGCTGAAATCTGGCCCAGAGGTCGGTAAAAACGCATTATTTCCCCCGTTTGGCGCGCGGATGCGCCGCATCGTACACCGAGGCAAGGTGTTGAAAATCAAGATGGGTATAGATTTGAGTCGTGGAGAGGTTGGCATGGCCCAGCAGTTCCTGCACCCCGCGCAGATCGCCGCTCGACTCCAGCATATGCGTGGCGAAAGAGTGACGCAGCTTATGCGGATGCACGTGACTGTTCAGGCCTTGCTTGATTCCCCATTCAGCAAAGCGTTTTTGCACATTACGCGCTGAAATCCGCTTGCCCAGTTTCGATAAGAACAGGGCGTCGTCATCGGCAGCGAACAGGCCGCGCAGGTCAAGCCAGTGCTCAATCCACAGCACCGCATTGCGGCCAATCGGCAGGCGGCGCTCTTTGCTGCCTTTGCCCATCACCCACACTTCGCCGGACTCCAGATCAAAGTGCTTGATATCGAGATTCACCAGCTCCGAAAGACGCAACCCTGCGCCGTACATCACTTCCAGCATCGCCCGGTCGCGTACCGCCAGCGGATCGTTAAGATCGATATCCAGCAGTCGGTTAATATCGTCCACATCAATGTTTTTTGGCAAGTGACGCGGCGTTTTGGGCGCAGCAATGCCCTTCGCCGGGTTAGCCGACAGCTCCCCCTGGCTCACCAACCAATCAAAGAAGCTGCGTAGGGCGGAGAGACGTAACGCCAGGCTGGCGGGTCCCAGTCCCTGACGGCGGCTGTGTACCACCAGACTACGGACCTGAGCAGCATCGCACTGCTGCCAGCTTTTAATTCCGCTCTTTTCCGCCAGAGCAATAAGCGATTCCAGTTGGCGGCGATAGTTCAGCAGCGTTATCGGGCTCAGTTGACGCTCTACGCCGAGATAGCGTAAAAAACACTCTACGGGAGCAAACAGAGGCGAATCGGTCATGCGCGTTCAATCCAGCGCTCCAGCAACCCCGGGAGCATCGACGCAATTTCCTGCAATAGCTGCGTTCCCTGACCTTGCTGATAGTGCTGGGGATCGCGATTGCTGAACAGCATTACGCCGGGAGATTTCTCTCCCTCCAATAGCGACATGGCCACAGAGCCAATCGCTTTCGCTTCTGGCAATACCACCAATAGCTCCGGGCCATTCAGCGGCCCAAGATAATGACGCTCCGCGCCAAGGCGCTGAATGCGGATCGGTTCAAAGGCCTGACGGCTTAACGCCAGATGGGTGAATTTGGATGGCGCGCCGAGCCGCCAGCAGTCAGGAAACAGGCGCACTGTCGCACCTGCCAGCCCCAGTTCACGCGCCCAGCGATGAAAGCGGTTCAGCATTTCATCAAGGCTATCGGCCGTCGCCAGCCGCGTCTGAAGGTGGAACAGACGCTGAAACAGGCTTTCGTTAGCCGTCGCCTGCTCCATCAATAGCGTCATGTTCTCTTCCAGCACGTTGATATGGTTCCGCGCCCGTGCCATATGCCATTCTACCAGCGAGACCGAACCGCGTACCGGATGTGGAACAGACATATGCTCCACCAACGCCGCATTACGAATAAAGAAGTCAGGATGTTGCAACAGATAGTCCACCACTGCGCGATCGTTTAGCGTGTTGGTTATTTCCTGTTGTTCTTCCCCGATTTGTTTCATAGATGAATAAATCCGTCGTAGACATGTGCCGCCGGGCCAGTCATAAATAACGATTGACCCGGACCTTTCCACGCAATATCAAGGCGTCCGCCTGGTAAATCCACACTTACCTCTGCCGCCAGCAATCCCTGTTGGATCCCGACGGCTACCGCCGCACAGGCGCCGCTGCCGCAAGCCTGGGTTTCACCAGCACCGCGCTCATACACGCGCAGGCGAATGTGAGAACGGCTGACCACCTGCATAAAGCCGATATTGGCCCGCTCCGGGAAACGATCATGGTTTTCCATCACCGGGCCAAGTGTTTCCACCATCGCGGTGTCCACATCATCGACCTGAATAACGCAATGCGGATTACCCATCGACACTACGCCGCACAATACTGTCTGTTCAGCAGCCCGCATAATATAGGTCTTTTCCGCTTTGTTTGCGCGAAACGGAACCTGCGACGGTTCGAAGTTCGGTTCGCCCATATTGACGCGCACCAGATCGTCTTCCGTTACACTTAATACCATACGGCCATTCGAGGTGCTCACGCGAATGTCACGCTTATTGGTCAGGCCTTTCAGGCGCACAAAACGGGCGAAACAGCGCGCGCCGTTGCCGCACTGCGCCACTTCACTACCGTCTGCGTTGAAGATTCGATAATGGAAATCAAGCTCAGGATCGTAAGGCGGCTCAACAACCAGCATCTGATCAAAACCCACGCCAAGATGCCGATCCGCCAGGCGGCGAATCAGATCCGGCGAGAAAAAAACATTCTGCGTTACTGCGTCAACGACCATAAAGTCGTTACCCAGGCCATGCATTTTAGAGAACTGCATCTTCTACTCCAGTTGCGCGGAACTGTCAGTAATTAACCTGGGTCGGGCCACCGCTATCGCCGCGATCGTTACGATCAGGCGTAGAGCTCTGGATACCGCTATCAACAGGTTTAGTCGGCGAAGGTGCCGTTTTATCCGCTGGCGGGAAATAAAGCGGCCCTTTCAGGCCACAGCCAGTGAGGCTGAAGACCGCAAATAAAACGGCAAGCGTAGGGAATACATTTTTCATGGATAGTTGCCCGTAATTCATTCTTTCTGCTTTCTATCATCGCAGGAGAAGACGTAAAAGCAAGCGTTTAGCATCCCACTGCGCGCGCTTTTGTTTCGCGCTATACTGCCGCCACTATCAAAAAAGCGGGACAGAACCATGAACGACAGTGAATTCCATCGCCTGGCCGATACCCTGTGGATGACCATCGAAGAACACCTCGACGATTGGGATGGCGACAGCGATATCGACTGTGAAATCAACGGCGGCGTGCTGACTATCAGTTTTGAAAACGGCAGCAAAATTATTATCAACCGCCAGGAGCCATTGCATCAGGTGTGGCTGGCAACAAAGCAAGGCGGCTATCATTTCGACTTAAAAGACGGTGAGTGGATTTGCGACCGCAGCGGTGAAACTTTCTGGGACCTGCTGGAACAGGCGGCAACACATCAGGCTGGTGAAGCGGTGAGTTTTCGTTAAGGCCGCGTTATTCGATTGCCCCCGGATTGCGGCTATCGCCTTATCCGGACTACCTGGCCCACAGTCTGCACTGAGCCCGTAGCCCTGGCAAGCGTAGCGCCGCCGGGAAGTTCACCTGCACAGGATTTCAGACTCATCACTTCTCTCAGGCACCCGCAGTTCGGACTCAGGAGTAATGCTGCAGCATCGGCGATGATGCAGCATCCTGGCCTGCTGAAGCAGTGGTAGCGGCAATCACCTGGCTGCGGAACGGGATCACCTGTTTGCGACCGTCAATGTCGACGATTTGATAAAACTGCGGCAGGTTAAAGTTGATAAAACTGGAACCGTAGGTAAAGCGGTCATGCGATGAAGAGTAGAAGCGACTGACGTCGCGTACCAGCTCTTCTTTGCTACCTTCGCAGTGGTGATATACCTCGGCACGGTTGCCCTCATCAAGGATATAGATGTTAAACCCGCTGTCGTTACCCGCATCTTCAAAGAAAAACTGGATAATCCCTTCGCTGGCAAAACTATCCACCACCTGCGGCAGCCGGACGTGGTTGGTTTCCACCTGCACCGACAGGCCGTGCAGTTTGTTATGCGAAATCGCGCCGTAGAATTCGATGGCGTTTTCCAGTTTCTGTACCGAGACGTTAAGACGCTCGAAGAATAACCCCCAGGTCTGCCCGGAAACGCGCAGCGCTTTAAAGCGACCGGTATCCTGACGGGTGCTGGAAAGACGTAGTTCAACGCATTCAGAAACCAATTGCTGCACGCGAGTGCGGATAAGGCCACGCAAATGCTGGCTATAGCAGAAGACTTCCACGCTATCAGGCGGCGCGGCATCCTGATGCATCTTGCCGAGAATGGTTTTCAGCGCTTCGATCATCGCCTGCTCGCCGTTAAAGTGCAGCGTGCGCACCTCGTTCCACGAGTTGCGGTACAGCAGATCGATACTGCCAATCAGGCACTTTTGCTCTTCGCCGAAGCTGAAAACATCCAGCTTGCGGAAGTCAAAATGCACCACCTGATTACGGAAGGCCGACGTCGGATCATATTCCAGGTTGACGATAATCGCCAGGTGGCGAATTTCGCACGGGCTATAGAGCGCTTTCGGCGTTGGAGACGGCAGGCGCAGCGGGAAATGGTGCGCCACATCGGCTACCATCTCCTGCAGTTTAGCCAAATCGACAATGCTATTACCCTTAATAAACAGGCGAGTGCGTGACGTCAGCAGGCCGTTAAACCAAGCCCAGGCCACCAGCTTATTAAGATAACGGTTATATTCCAGCGGCTGATGGCTGATAATCGACTCCATATCCGGCGCACGATTATAGACATACCAGCCGGTACGGTTGGCACGGCCTGGCGGCACATGGATAAAGGTCAGATTCGGCTCAGACAGGTCCGGCGAAATTTGCGGGTTTACCAGAGTCACTTTCCCCGGCAGCGCTTCAAATGCGGCGTACAGCTTACGCGTCAGCACGCCGATATCCTGCGGACTGGCGGAAACACTCAGGTTATTACGGCGAGCGAAACGAATCAGGTTGCGATAGCTCTGCATCATGGCATCAAGCAATTCGTTGTGCGCTTTACGCACCTCATCAATCTTCCAGTTGGCCCGGTTATCGAGCATCATCAGACGCTTTTCATCCCAGCCCCATTCTTTCACCAGGTGGCTGATGATTTCGCGACGCCAACCCACGCAGGCGCGCTCGCGACTCAGCTTCTCGCATACTTTTAAATAAAAACATCGGCGCACCAGATCGAGGCGCGTTTCATCTTCGATGGCCTGCAAATAGAGTGTCACGCGCTCCAGCATCATGCAGTAAGGGTCGAGGCCAAACGATACGATTTCGCCGTCATGCAGGCGCTGCTTGATATCTTTCGCCAGCAGACGGTTGTTGGGATATTCCCAGGAGTAAGCTTCCAGCAGCAGCGTCTTCAGCACCGCCTTATAGGGTGAGTCAATACTTTTATATAGCTGCCACAGGCTGGCGCCAAAGTACTCTTCCGCCGACAAAGAACTCAGGCCGCCGAGATCCAGCCATTCGTTCGGCGTCAACACGCCCTGCGAATAAAGACTCATCACGTAATCGTCGTAATGCTCTTCTTCTTCACACGGCACCATATTCCACAGAATACGTTTTCCGGCAAGGCGCACCGCGGTGCGGTAAAACTCATCCAGCAGCAGAATATGCTGGGTCGAGCCGCAATCTTCGCCGCCCAAGCTGCCGCTTTCGTTATGGCGGAAGCGGTTTTCGTCAATCAGAAAGAAGCTAACCTCAACACCCAGCGACGCCGCCCAGCTTTCCAGCAGGCTACATTTACGCTGCAACAGTTGGCGCTCTTCGCTATCCAGCCAGGATTGGTGGCAAACCCAGATATCCAGGTCGGAAGAGCAGCTTTGGCCGACGGAAGAAGTACTGCCCATAGAGTAAAGGCCGGTAATTGGCAGCTCGCCTTTCGGCGGCTCTTTGGCCAGCATGCCACGGTTGAGTTGGAGTTCATCAAGATAGTGACGTTGGGTTTCATCAGGCGTGTAGAGGCAAATGCCACGGGGAACGTTACCGTCAAGGTAACCCGGCATCAGCGGATGATGATAATGTAGTAATGTCGGCAGTAGACTGTAAACCTGCTGGAAAGCGGGTCCCATGGCAGCAAGGGCGCGATCCACGCGCAATTGGTTGATGGCATCCAGTCTCTGTTTCAGTGTCTCAATATAGAGGTACAAGACATATCGCCTGATGTTCAAAAAACCGACGTACAATAGTACGGAGAGTTTTAGTATTTCAACAAAAACCGTCACCATT
Organism: Klebsiella sp.; assembly: GCA_036498385.1. Lineage (GTDB taxonomy): Bacteria > Pseudomonadota > Gammaproteobacteria > Enterobacterales > Enterobacteriaceae > Klebsiella. The sequence goes on along the minus strand of DASYFN010000050.1, from coordinate 4,902 downwards.
CGTCATCAATGTGGTTGTGATGAACGGCTGACTGACAAATGGTTTAAAACGTGATCAATCTAACACCTTGCAGATTGACCGTAAAGAAAGATGCGCTACATACCAGTGTAGCACCCTTTACTACGTGTAAATTCTTCACTACGTTTGCGGCAACCCGCAAACGCATGAAAGGCTAAAAAAATGGCCGCGACCCTTACCCCCCACAAAACTAACATCCCTAAGACAACAATGTTAGGATGGTTAGTGGTCGACTATGACGGTAACAAGCATGTTAGACAAAGTTCTGAGAATTGCCACACGGCAAAGCCCGCTTGCGCTATGGCAGGCACATTATGTGAAAGAGCGTCTGGAGTCCTGTCATCCGGGACTTTCTGTTGAGCTGGTGCCGATGATCACCCGCGGCGACGTGATCCTTGATACTCCCCTTGCAAAAGTGGGTGGTAAAGGTCTGTTTGTGAAAGAGTTAGAGCTGGCTATGCTGGAAGGCCGCGCCGATATTGCCGTCCATTCAATGAAAGACGTGCCGGTGGAGTTTCCTGAAGGGCTGGGGCTGGTCACCATCTGTGAACGCGAAGATCCGCGCGATGCGTTTGTCTCGAATCACTACGCTTCTCTTGATGAACTACCGCACGGCAGCATCGTTGGCACATCAAGTTTACGCCGTCAGTGCCAGTTAGCCGCAGAGCGGCCGGATCTCATCATCCGCTCCTTGCGCGGCAACGTTGGCACGCGTTTGAGTAAGCTCGATAACGGCGAGTATGATGCTATTATTCTTGCCGCAGCAGGGCTTAAACGCCTGAATCTGGAGGCACGTATTCGTCAACCGCTGACGCCGGAGCAATCTCTGCCCGCAGTCGGCCAGGGCGCAGTCGGCATCGAGTGCCGCCTTGACGACGAATGGACCAAAACGCTACTGGCCCCGCTGAACCATACGGAAACGGCCATACGCGTACGCGCTGAGCGGGCGATGAACACCCGGCTTGAAGGCGGTTGTCAGGTACCTATCGGCAGCTATGCCGAACTGCTCGACGGTGAGCTATGGCTCCGCGCGCTGGTTGGCGCGCCGGATGGCTCACAAATGGTACGTGGCGAGCGGCGTGGTCGCCCGGAAGATGCTGAAATGCTCGGCGTCTCCCTTGCCGAAGAACTTCTGGATAACGGCGCTCGCGACATTCTCGCCGTCGTCTACGCAGGAGAAGCACCTCGATGAGCATTCTGGTTACCCGTCCACTGCCGCAAGGTGAAGAGTTAGTCAGCCGCTTACGCGCGCTGGGACGTGTGGCCTGGAGCTTTCCGCTCATTGAGTTTACCCCTGGCCGCCAGCTCCCTGAGCTGGACAGCCAGTTGGCAAGTCTGGCGGCGGATGATTTGCTCTTCGCACTATCCCAACACGCCGTTGAGTTTGCCCACTCTCGCCTCCAGCAGCAGGAGCTTCACTGGCCCTCTGCCCCCGACTATTTTGCTATTGGCCGCACCACCGCGCTGGCCTTGCATAAGGTCAGCAGTCGTGATGTTCGCTATCCGTTAGATCGGGAAATCAGCGAAGTCTTGCTACAATTACCTGAATTACAAAACATTGTGGGGAAAAGAGCGCTCATCCTGCGCGGCAACGGCGGGCGGGAATTACTCGGTGACACGCTTCGCGAACGCGGTGCTGATGTCACTTTTTGTGAATGTTATCAACGTAGTGCGAGGCACTATGATGGCGCAGAAGAAGCAATGCGCTGGCAGTCTCGCGGGGTTTCGACGCTGGTCATTACCAGCGGCGAAATGCTGCTGCAGCTCTGGACGCTAATACCACAGTGGTATCGCGAACGTTGGCTCCTGAGCTGTCGCATTTTAGTTGTCAGTGAACGTCTGGCCGAGCAGGCCAGGGAATTGGGCTGGCAGGATATCCAGGTTGCCGATAGCGCCGACAACGATGCGCTGCTACGCGCATTACAATAACTCTTAACATTGGAAGCCATAATGACGGAACAACAGAATCAATCCGCCGTGGTTGAAGAGACCAGGGAGGCCGTGGACACGACGCCACAGCCAGAAAATAACGTAGAAAAGAAAAACGGCGGCAGTAAAACCAGTCTCGCCCTGAGCGCAATAGCTATCGCTATCGCCCTTGCCGCTGGCGTAGGCCTTTATGGCCTGACGAAGACTCAGGCAACCCAGCAGAGCGAAACCAGCGCCGGGCTATCCAGCCAGATCGCCGCGCTGCAAAAAACGCAGGAAAGCCAAAAAAATGAACTTGAAGGCATCATTAAGCAGCAGGCCGACCAGTTGACGGAAGCGCAGCGTCAGCAGGACTCGCTGGCGAAGAAGCTGGAAGAAGTGCAGGAGAAAGTCGCGGTCATTTCCGGCAGCGACGCAAAAACCTGGCTGCTCGCACAGGCTGATTTCCTGGTAAAACTGGCCGGGCGCAAGCTATGGGGCGATCAGGACGTAACGACTGCCGCCGCGCTGCTGAAGAGTGCCGATGCCAGCCTCGCGGATATGAACGACCCGAGCCTGATTAGCGCCCGTCGCGCCATCACCGCCGATATCGCCTCACTCTCCGCCGTAAGTCAGGTGGACTATGACGGCATCATTCTGAAGGTTAACCAACTCGCCAACCAGATCGATAATTTACGTCTGGCGGACAACAACAATGATGACACCCCGATGGATTCGGATAGCGATGAGCTATCCAGCTCCATTAGTGAGTGGCGGGCAAACCTGCAAAAAAGCTGGCAGAACTTTATGGACAGCTTTATTACCGTTCGCCGTCGCGATGAGACCGCCGTGCCGCTGCTGGCACCGAACCAGGACGTCTACCTGCGCGAAAACATTCGCTCCCGTCTGCTCGTTGCGGCCCAGGCAGTTCCGCGCCATCAGGAAGAAACCTGGAAACAGGCTCTGGATAACGTCTCGACCTGGGTTCGCGCCTACTACGATACTGAAGATGCCACGACCAAAGCCTTCCTTGAGGATGTGGATAAGCTCAGCCAGCAAAGCATCACCATGAATGTACCGGAGAGCCTGCAAAGCCAGGCACTGCTGGAGAAACTGATGCAGACGCGGGTACGTAATCTGATGACGCAGCAGGCTGAAACCCAGGCCAGTGCACCAGCTCCCACGCCGGCACCTGCAGCCCATGCCCCAACGCCTGCGCCACAAGGAGAGTAACGTATGTTAAAAATTCTCTTACTCTTCGCGCTGCTGATTGCCGGGATCGTTGTCGGTCCGATGATCGCTGGTCATCAGGGCTACGTCCTGATCCAGACCGATAACTACAACATTGAAACCAGCGTTACCGGGTTAGCGATCATCATGATCCTCTCCATGGTGGTGCTGTTTGCCATTGAGTGGCTCCTGCGGCGCATTTTCCGCACCGGTGCGCATACCCGCGGCTGGTTCGTGGGCCGTAAGCGCCGTCGTGCCCGCAAGCAAACCGAGCAGGCGTTGCTGAAGCTGGCGGAAGGCGATTATCAGCAGGTTGAAAAGCTGATGGCGAAAAATGCCGATCACGCTGAGCAACCCGTTGTTAACTACCTGTTGGCGGCGGAAGCCGCCCAGCAGCGTGGGGATGAAGCCCGCGCTAACCAGCATCTGGCGCGCGCAACTGAGTTAGCCGGTGACGACCTGATCCCTGTCGAAATCACCCGCGTGCGCCTGCAGGTGGCGCGTAATGAAAACCACGCCGCCCGCCACGGTATCGACAAGCTGTTGGATATCGCGCCGCGTCATCCGGAGGTCCTGCGCCTTGCCGAGCAGGCCTACATTCGTACCGGAGCCTGGAATTCGCTGCTGGATATCATTCCGTCAATGGCGAGAGCTAACGTCAGCGATGAAGAGCATCGTGCCGAACTGGAACAGCTGGCGTGGATTGGTCTGATGGATAAAACGCTGGCCGACGGCGGCAGCGAAGGTTTGCGCGACTGGTGGAAAAGCCAGAGCCGTAAAACCCGCGGCCAGGTGGCGCTACAGGTGGCAATGGCTAATCGGCTTATCGAAAGCGACGACCATGATACCGCGCAGCAGATTATTATCGATGGCCTGAAAAAGCACTACGACGACCGTCTGGTAATACCTGTTCCACGGCTAAAAACCAATAATCCGCAACAGCTGGAAAAAGTGCTGCGCCAGCAGCTCAAAACGGTCGGCGACCGCCCGCTGCTATGGAGTACGCTGGGACAATCGCTCATGCGCCACGGCGAGTGGCAGGAAGCCAGCATCGCGTTCCGCGCTGCGCTCAAGCAGCGTCCGGATGCGTTTGATTACGCGTGGCTGGCCGATACTCTTGATCGCCTGCATCAGCCGGAAGAAGCGGCGACAATGCGCCGCGACGGCCTGCTGTTGACCCTGCAAAACAACCCGCAGCAGTAACGCGATTCTCGCCTCCACCGGGGGCGAGAAATCGTCTGAACGTTTTCCCGATCCCTGGAAAGAAAAAAACGCCTGCTCTGAAACCAGGGCAGGCGTTAAAACAGGTCTGTTTGACAACAAATTGGGTGCTTCACTCAACGTCGTGTCCATGGTGTTTGATGAGGCGAAAAATGCGACATCTGTCAGTGGACGATAAGCACCGTAAAGCGGCTCTGCATCATTCCTGAGTTTATGAGGCACTAAAGCGAACATAAGAGATGGAATGAGCATCTACCTGTTTATTATCGCACAGGAGTTGCAGAAAATGCACCTACCCGAACAGGGAATTGGGACTATTCTGGACCATTAATCGCGTCATGATTAGCGAGATATTTTTTGCGATATCAGGGAGATAAAAGAGTTTTTTGCAGAATCAGAAAACAAAAAACCCCGCCGAAGCGGGGTTCAAAATTGGTCGGCGAGAGAGGATTCGAACCTCCGACCCACTGGTCCCAAACCAGTTGCGCTACCAAGCTGCGCTACTCGCCGATGTACTGCTTTTTT
>DASYFN010000049.1:0-30043 GCA_036498385.1 Klebsiella sp. | reverse complement strand
CGGTACTTCATTCGCCAGTATTTGGAACCATTAGCGTTAATCAGCAGATACATACCGCCGCCATCAGCCAGCTTATAGGGCTTTTCTTTTGGCTTCGCGGTTTTCACTTTAACATCGGTTAGCGCCATGACATCCTCCGGCTTTTGATGAACCCATCCTCCTGGGGGGATTTCCGCCAGTAACTAACCTGATACCCCCAATGCACCCCTTGTATAACAAAGATGTCTTTAAAACCCTATGTTATATCTCACATTTTTACCATTATGGGGGTACTGATATTATAAGGGAAAATAGCACCCCCTAATGCACCCCCAAAAACAACTTGATGTGGGTTGAAGTTGGTTGTCCTCTGGATACAAGGAAAGCCTGATATATAAGGGAGTTGAAGGGGTTTTGTTGACGTCGGGAGAGTTCAGTAGAGGCTAATTGGCGGAAGATCACAGGAGTCGAACCTGCCCGGGACCGCTGGCGGCCCCAACTGGATTTGAAGTCCAGCCACCTCACCGGAGATGACGATCTTCCGCGCCTCGATTGCTACATGGAGGCGGGCGCATTATAGCTACTTTCCTGCATTAACCACATACCCCAATGCACTTTTTTACTGCGAAAACGGGACTTTACAGAACCTTCTGAAATATTTACTTGTAAAGTCAGAAGCTTACACTTTTATACGCCCTTTCAGGCTGGAGCGTATAAAACAAGAAACGTAATTTGATTGTGAGATAGCGCAATTCTCACCTTACTGCGCGGATGGTTTACAAAGTATGTATCCGGTACCAACCCACGGTAGGGCGGAGAAAAAAAAGCATAAAGTAGCTTCAGCTTATCTCCCCGGTGGCGCTTACCGTTATAGCCATCTGCGGGCCAGGGAGCCCGATGTGATGAACACTTCCCCACCTTACGGCATCATTACTTGCCATTTTGAACCTGGGCAGCGCTCGCACTTTTGAACGCCCTTCAGGACGGCCCGAAGAGTGAGTGTAGCCAATCATCCTCACGCTCCGGGATCGAAGCGCTGTTCAAAACGGTTATCGTTTTGTTCTGCAACTCGAATTATTTAGGGTATATTCTTGCGGCGAATTGAGATCGCTATCACGTATATTTCTTTCGGAAATGTGATCTGAATTATAAATACCCCTGAATATCCCTCTTCGTTTTATTTATGTCCGGATGTCTGGACAAGATTTAGTATTGTTGTTTACTCCCCGGCTACTTATATTTATCCTCAATGATTTACGTTGCGCTCGCGTTGTATCGCGATGTCCTCCAGGCATTAATCTGGTATGCAATAAGGGTAAATAATGCAAATGATTACCTCACGACAGAACAGATTATTGAAATTCCTCCTGCCCCGCAGAGAATACGTTACGTTGATGAAAATTGCTGAATATTTAAATGTTTCAGAAAAAACCGTTCAGCGTGATTTACGATTTTTAGAACAGTGGCTATCTGAGTGGAAAATGACTATCGACAAACGCTCAGGCGCTGGCGTGATGCTAATCGCTGATAATGTCACCGACCTGCTGCAATTAGACCAATTGCTCAGTAACGAGGGGGAAGATAGTGATGTCATGATGAATAACTCCCGGCGCGTGAAAATTGCCTCGCAGCTCTTAAGTGAGACTCCGCGAGAGACATCAATTAATAAACTATCTGAACGTTATTTTATCAGTAGTGCTTCTATCGTTAATGACCTGAAAATTATTGAATCATGGATTACTCCGCTCGGTTTAACGTTGATTCGTAGCCAGAGCGGTACTCATATTGAAGGCAGTGAAAACAGCGTTCGCCAGGCGATGGCTTCGTTAATTAATGGGATAATTAATCATAATGAGCCCGGCTGTATTATCCATTCCCGACTGGACTCAGGAAGCTATAAAGCGCTGACCCATTATTTTGGTGAAGATGACGTTTTATTTGTTCAGTCATTGTTACAGGAGATGGAGCGCAAACTGTGCTGGTCATTAGGCGAACCGTATTATGTGAATATCTTCACTCATATCCTGATTATGATGTACCGCATTACCCGCGGGAATTCCTTGCCGCGTCGCGAGCAGGGGCATCAACTTTTTGATGAGACGATATTTAGCGTTGCGCTGGATATGCTGCAAGAAATTGAAGCGCGGATCAACCATTCGCTGCCGGAAGACGAAGTCTGGTTTATTTATCAGTACATCATCTCATCCGGGGTTGTGGTGGAAGAGCGTGATGATGTCAGCATGGCACGCTATATGCATTCTAGCGATGAGGCCCGACAAATTACCCGCCGCCTGATTAGCGTTTTTTCCACCATGCTTGATATTGATTTAACCGCCGATCGCGCGTTATACGATGGTCTGCTCATTCATATAAAGCCACTAATTAACCGGCTTAATTTTCGGATTTATATTCGCAACCCTCTGCTTGAGGATATTAAAGGCGAACTGACGGATGTGTGGCCGCTGACCCTGCGGGCCGTAAATAAGGTTTTCAGTGCCTGGGGCGATAGTGCGGTTTCCGAAGATGAGATTGGCTATCTCACTGTGCATTTTCAGGCCGCGATGGAAAGACAGGTCGCCAGCAAGCGCGTTTTGCTGGTCTGTTCAACGGGAATTGGCACATCTCATCTGCTGAAAAGTAGGGTACTGAGAGCGTTCCCGGACTGGACCATTGTTGGCATAGTTCCGGCCGGGAGCCTGCATACTATAAAACCGGAGGATAATATTGAACTGGTTATTTCGACTATCAATCTGTCGGAAATTGCACTGCCAGTGGTCTATGTCAGCGCATTCTTTAATGATGCTGATATTCGGCGGGTTACGGAAAAAATCGTCACCGACAAGTTACATCGTGCGGCAATATCCGCGGTAGATAATGAAATTTTGTATCCATGAGGTTAAGAATATGGACATAACTAAGATTTTAAACACCAAACGCGTTTTGTTAGATATGCAGGCCACGAATAAAGCGGAAGCCATCGAGGAGTTAACCGACTTATTACAAAAAGATGGTGCCATAAGCTGTCGCGAAACCTTTATTCAGGATGTCTGGCAGCGTGAGTCAGAAGGCTCAACGGGGTTTGAAAATCATATTGCGATCCCGCATGGAAAATCGTCCGCTGTCGTTAATACCACCCTTGCTATTGGCCGTACTCAACAGGATATTGCCTGGGAAACACTGGACGGTAGCCAGGTACGTTGTATTATTTTATTTGCCGTTCGTCTGGAAGATCAAAATACCACCCATATTCGTCTGTTGTCCCAGATAGCCGGGGCGCTGGCGGATGATGACATTATTGAACAACTACTCGAAGAAACCAGTCCGCAGAGGATTATTGACCTGTTTAGTCAATATGCCGAGTCGGATATTTACTAAGAGCTTATACCATGAGGGCTATCTTATTTGCCAGTTTGTCCCTGGACAGTGCTCAGACAAAACTCACAGAGTTTTGAACGCCCTTCAGGGCGGCCAGAAGGGTGAGCGTAGCGAATCATCCTCACGTACTACGTGTACGCTCCGGTTCTTGCGCGCTGTCCATGTCCAGACTGTCTGCAACGATTACGCCTACTGGGATAGGTTCTAACAATAACTATCGGAGTCAGAGATGAATATTGTCTGTGTTGCCGCCTGTACCGCGGGGATTGCTCATACTTATATTGCACGTGAGAAGCTGCTTAAAGGTGCGAAAGCGTTGGGTCATAATATAAAAGTTGAAACCCAGGGAACCATTGGCACTGAGAATGAACTTGCGGCGGAAGATATTGACGCTGCGGATGTCGTTATTCTTGCCATTGACGTGAAAATAAAAGGCGAGGAGCGTTTTAAAAATAAACGGATTGTCAGAGTGAAAACTGAAGTGGTTATTAAGTCGCCGATTCAGTTTATCGAAAAGGTCGAAAAATCCCTGGCCAATGCCTGATCCTTAATCTGGAGGGATCTACCATGAGTGAGAATAAAATTCCCGTCTCACAGGAAATTAAGAAGCATTTATTAACCGGTATCTCATGGATGATACCGCTGATCGTCGCCGCCGGGATCTGTATTGCGCTCGGACAAGTGCTTGGCGGGACGAACGTTGGCGAGAAAACCGGCACTATCCCGTGGATGTTAAACCAAATCGGCGGCTGGGGGATGGGGCTGATTGTGCCTTTGATTTGCGCCGCTATCGCCTACTCTATTGCGGATCGTCCTGGATTTGCTCCAGGTTTGATTGTGGGCTTCGTCTGTGGGCAAATTCATACCGGTTTTATTGGCGGCATGCTGGGCGGCTTCCTCGTTGGCTACACGGTACTGGCGTTGAAACACTATATTCGCTTGCCGAAGTCGATGCAGGGGCTGATGCCGATTATGGTACTGCCAGTATTAAGTACCATCATTAGCGGTTTGTTGATGATGACCCTGATCGGCAAGCCCATTGCCTGGTTGCAGGAAGCGCTTATTCATATGTTGGAGTCGATGCAGGGAGGCTCGCGCTTCTTGCTGGGAGCCATTCTTGGCGCGATGGCGACCTTTGACTTCGGCGGCCCGGTGAATAAAACCATGTCGCTGTTTGCTGATGGTCTGCTGGTCAGCGGCGTCTACGGCCCGGAAGCGGTGAAGTTTGTGGGCTCGATGATCCCGCCATTCGGCATCACCCTCTCATTCCTGCTGACCCGCCATAAATATACCCGTGCTGAACGTGAAGCCCTGAAAGCGGCTTTCCCGATGGGGATCTGCATGATCACTGAAGGGGTGATCCCCATCGCTGCCCGCGATCTGCTGCGCGTCGTGGGATCCTGTGTGGTGGCATCGGCAGTGGCCGGTGGTCTGATCATGGTCTGGGGCGTGGAGAGTCCGGTGCCGCACGGCGGGATGTTTGTGGTGCCGCTATTTACGCATCCTCTGCTGTTTTGTCTTTCTCTGGGGATTGGCACCGTGATTTGCGGCGTGATGCTTTCGCTGTGGAAAAAGCCGGTGACCGAGCGTGATGAAGAGTTTGATGAGCTGAACGACCAAAAGGTCAAGGACGACGAAATCACCTTTACCCTCGAATAAACGGAGGTCCTATGTTTGCCGATATGAAAAGAATGGTGACCAAAGCCTGGCGTGAAGGGTATGCCCTGCTGGCGATTAACTGCATGAACCTGGAAAGCGCCCGTGCGGCGGTGCGCGTAGCGGAAAAATATCGTGCGCCGATTATTCTCAACCTGTACCAGGGGCACCTGTCTCACTTTCCGGCCACTACGGCCGCGGCGCTGGTCAGGGTGCTGGCGGATGAGGCGAGCGTACCTGTGACGCTAAGTCTCGACCATGGCAAGGACCCGATCAAGATCCGCCAGGCTTTCCGCGCTGGATTTAGCGGGTTGATGATTGACGCTTCTGCATTCGCGCTGGAGGAAAACATCCGCCAGACTCGCGCGGTAACAGAACTGGCCGCCAGCGTTGGACTGTGCGTGGAGGGCGAACTGGGGCATCTGGCGGATGCGCCGCGCTACGACCAGGCCAGCAATGCCGATTTAATGACCCAGCCGCAGGATGTCATTCCCTTTATCGAACAGACCGGGATTGACCTGCTGGCGGTCTCGGTGGGGACAGCGCACGGCATGTACGCCCCCGGCGTGAAACCAACGCTCGATTTTGACCGTCTGGCGCAGCTACAGCACGTGTCATCGGTTCCGCTGGCGCTGCACGGCGGGAGCGGCACGCCGTTCGACCAGTTGCAACGTTGCCCGGAATTTGGGGTCGCAAAAATCAATGTCGGGGCGGCGGTGTTTGAGGCGGGAAAAGCGGCGCTGCTGCACACCCTGTGCCACGACAGCACCATTGAACTGGCCGATGCGCTATCGGTGATGGAACAGGCCAGCACTGAAGCTATCGTCCCCTATTTACACGCATCCGGCTCAACCAACAAAGCCTGATTACATTTCAGTACGCCTTCCATGCCAGCGCCTGTATGCCCTGGCAGGGCTTACTACACCCTGAAACTGGAGAATAACGATGTTAGTTTCAATGAAAGAATTACTTAAACCAACCCGTGAACATGGTTTTGCTATTGGCGCATTTAACGTGGCGGATAGCTGTTTTATTCGCGCCGTGGTGGAAGAGGCGGAAGCGACAAATACACCGGCGATCATTTCCATTCACCCCAGCGAGCATGACTTTGTTGGCGACGCGTTTTTTAGCTACGTGCGGGATATCACCATGCGCAGCCACGTACCTTTCACCCTGCATCTGGATCACGGCGCATCGGTGGAACATGTTCTGCGCGCCATTCAGTGCGGCTTCACCTCGGTGATGATCGACGGCTCATTGCTGCCTTATGAAGAAAACGTGGCCCTGACCCGCGAAGTGGTGCGGCTGGCGCATGCGGTGGGCGTGTCGGTGGAAGGTGAGCTGGGAACCATCGGGCAGACCGGGACTTCCGTTGAAGGCGGCGTGTCAGAAGTCACCTATACCGACCCGGCGCAGGCGGAAGATTTCGTCGCCCGTACCGGCGTGGATACGCTGGCGGTGGCGATTGGCACCGCGCACGGTATCTATCCGAAGGGGATGCAGCCGGAGCTACAGATGAACATTCTGCGCGATATCGCCGGACGCCTGTCGATTCCGCTGGTATTGCACGGCGGCTCGGCTAATCCGGATGCGGAAATTGCGGAATCCGTCACTCTGGGTGTCGGCAAAATCAATATTTCCAGCGATATGAAATATGCCTATTTCCTGAAGGCACGCGAAATTCTGGCAAAAGAGACATGGTGGGATCCGAATGTGATTTATCCGGAGCCCATTAATGCTGCACGGGAGGTGATTCGTCATAAAATGAAGCTCTTTGGCTCTACCGGTAAGGCCAGCTTGTACTGATGCCTCTGCGGGGCGGGGAAACCTGCCTCTCTATGAATAAGGAGGCTGGTATGAGGTATCTGGGGCTGGATATAGGCGGTAGCAAAATTGCCGCTGTAGTGATGGATGAACAAGGCCGTGAATGGGGGCGTTTTCGCGTTGAAACGCAAAAGCAGACCCGACAGCAGTTTGTCGCAACGTTGGTTGATTTTATCACCGCGATTGGTGATGAGTTGGCTAAACCTTTAGCCATCGGTATCGCCCTGCCGGGGAGTATCTCTCCGCAGACCGGGAAGATCCGCAATGCCAATATTCAGGTCATTAACGGCTGCCGCTTACAGGATGAACTTGAGCAGCGCCTGGGTCAGCCAGTTGTGCTGGCTAACGATGGCAACTGTTTCGCTTTATCAGAGGCCTGCGATGGCGCCGGTGCTGATTATTCGCTGGTGTTTGGCATGACGCTGGGTACCGGATGCGGGGGCGGTATTGCGCTTAATCGCCAGATTTTCCCCGGGGCTTCGGGGATTGCGGCGGAATGCGGGCATATCACGTTGCCGGGATATCAGGAGGTAAACGACGGGCCGCCCGAGCGCTGTTATTGTGGAAAATATAACTGCGTCGAGTCCTTTATTTCCGGTACGGGGTTGAGTGCACGCTATCGTTTGATGACCCGGGAAGCTCTCAGCAGCCAGGATATTATCGCCCGGGCACTGAAGGGGGAGCGTGCCGCCTGCGAGCAAGTATTGCGCTTTCGCCAGCAACTGGCCCGGACGTTGGCGACAGTCGTTAACCTTATCGATCCCGGCGTGATTGTTCTCGGCGGAGGTCTGTCGAATGTGGCGTTGCTGGTTAACGACTTACAGGCTGATGTCGCCCCGCTGGTTTTTACCGACCATTTTATCACCCCCATAATTCCTGCACGACATGGCGACAGTAGCGGCATGCGCGGCGCAGCCTGGTTAGCCGCCCGAAGCGGAGTCTAAAATGAAACGTTCACTGATTAATTATACGATTGATAAAGCTCATGCTATCGCCGAAACTTTTCGCATTTGCTTACCCGAGTTTGCCTGGTGTACTGCCGATGTCTGGTCGAAAAAACAGCCTGAAGAGTGGCGAGAAGTTCGGGATCTCCAGCTTGGCTGGGATATTACCGATTTTGGCAGCGGCTGTTTTAATGAAACCGGGCTGACGCTGCTAACCCTGCGTAATGGCGCGCTATTCGATTCACGTTACCCCAAACCCTACGCCGAAAAAATGTTGCAGATTCAGCAGGATCAGCAAATCCCGTGGCATTTTCATTATCGCAAAATGGAAGACATTATTAACCGCGGTGGCGGCCAGCTCTGTCTACAACTGGCATGGGCGACGGAGGATGAACAACTGGATAACCAGCGCAGCGTGAGCGTGGTGGTTGATGGCTGCCCGCGCACGCTGAAACCGGGAAAAACCCTGGTGCTTAATCCCGGGCAGGGGGTTTGTTTGCCGCCTGGGCTGTACCACCGTTTTTGGGCTGAGAAGGCTTTTGTGATGGGCTGGGAAATCTCGATGGTCAACGATGATAAGCACGATAACCGTTTTCTGGAAGCCAGCGATCGCTTCCCGACGATTCAGGAAGATGAACCGAAAAAATGGTTATTGTGCAGTGAGTACGAGTGCTGAAAAGCAACAATGGTTGCTGATGGCAGACTGTCTCTTGCGCAGAAAATCTGATCAAGAGACAGTTCGGGGAGAGGGTCAGGGGGAGGGGAAGTCAGGGCGTAGTCGTCGCCGGAGCTGAAGGTGCCTGAGTAGTGCTGACTTCCCCATTGCGCATAACCTGCGCAACTTGCTGTTTGTCCATATTTATCGCGCTAAGCTGGCCGTTGATGGTCGGCTTCAGCGGCGCATCCGCCAGCACGCTGCCAGTTGCTGTCAACTGAAGATTACCGTCACCGGAAACCGGCAGCGCGGGCCAGCCCCACGCCTGCAAAATATTCAGCGGCACGCCACGCCCGTTCAGGCTCAGGTTGACCAGGCGCTGCGGGAGCTGCGACACCGCCGCGGTGGCTTGCAGGATCCCACGCTCGGTAAAGGCGCTGATCTCGTTAATGTTCACCGTTGAGGCATTGGCGCTCAGCTTCAGCGACGGGCGGCGGACGTCAATACGGTTAAACGTCGCGGCGGCGGCGTTCAGCGTCGCGCTACCGCTCCACACGCCCCAGCTACGGTTTTTCACCAGCTGCAGCTCGCCGCCGTAGCCGTCGAGCGCGGTGATTTGCCACGGGAACGCCGGTTCAACATCGATAATCAGGTTGCGGCTGGCGCTAAACTTTCTCAGCGTCAGGCTTTGCAGCCACTCGGGCAGTTGTTTCATCCACAATTGCTTCCAGTTACCCGGCAGCGTGTATTCCAGCCCGGCGAACGCGGCGTCATCCAGCACAAGGGCATGACCGGCGCGCAGCCAGTTGCCGGAAGTGCGCACCATGCCGCCCTCCCAGCGTGAGGTGAACTGGCGTAGCGCGATGCCCTGCGGCGAGAACCCGGCGTTGAGGATAGGGTCGAGGAAGTGCAGCGAGCCGTAAATAAACTCGTTGGCATTCATCGATAGCGTACCATCCTGGCTTTGCCAGTCACCGGGGCTCAGTGTGAGGTTGCGCAGATTAAGGTCGAGGCTGGCAACCGCCCAGTCAGGTCCCTGCAGGCTGGCGTCGGTCACATCAAGGCGGCCAATCTGTAGTGAAGGCAGGGTGGTCAGCGGTGCGAAAAAATCGGCGAGTGATTTATCGCTTTGCAGGCGGATCTCGTTGAGCCGCAAATTATCGACCTGCCAGCCGCCGTCAGCGCTGCGTTTCGCCGTACCGGTGAGTGTGCCTCGCGCAACATCCGCTCCGATGGTTGAAAGCGTCACTTCTCCGTTATCAATATTCCCCTGAATCAGTACATTGCTGGCTTCAATACCGTTGAGCGTCATCGACCCGGCGCTCATCTGAATCTGCGTTTTCTTGCCGAGAACATTGCCCGCCTCCGGTGCCCACGGGCTGACGCCGCCAGTGACGCGTTGAGCACTCAGATCCCAGTCGCTCTCCGGGCTGTTGAACGCCATATTGCGTAACTGGAGACGGTCAGCGGCGAACGGCAGCGCCGCGGAGGAAGGGGAAAAATTCAGCGTGCCATCGCTGAGCACGATTTCGTCAGCATGCAACGGGTCGCTAAACTGGCGGCTGCTAAAGCCGATATCCACCGTCTGCGCCACCAGAGTGGCGGGTTTACCGTCGCGACCGAGAGTGACGTTTTGCAACTGCAGGTGCAAGGGCGAGGAGAAATTATGGTCCATTTTGTTGAAAGAGACCTTCCAGCCGGTACCGTCGCTTAGCCAAGCGCTGGCCTGGCGCGCTCCCCACTGGGTTTGCAGCAGGAAGTAAGCGGCAATAATCACCACCAGCAGGGTAATCAGCAGCCAGAGAATCAGCTTTCCGAGAAATTTCATGGTCTTCGATCCTGAGCGAGGCACATAAGGCTGTTATGCCCGAATTATGCGCAATCCTCAAGACAGGAATTGTGTAATGAGATGATGTGAGGTTGATGATACTTGCGCTCCGGCCAGCACCGCGCGGCCGGAGCGTCAGGCAGGATCAGTTTTTCTCTGGTGGGAAAATCAGATTCAGCACAATCGCCGTGATACCGCCAGCGGCAATACCGGAGGAGAGCAGATTCTTCAGCCAGTCAGGGGCGAACTGCAGGATCAGCGGTTGCTGGGAAACGCCAAGGCCGACGGCCAGCGACAGGGCGATAATCAGGATCGCGCGGCGGTTCAGCGGTTCACGAGAGACGATACGCACGCCGGAGGCGGCGATGGTGCCGAACATCACCAGCGTCGCGCCGCCAAGCACTGGCTCAGGAATATGCTGCACGAAGCCGCTTACCGCCGGGAACAGGCCAAGCACGATCAGCATCAGCGCGACCACGAAGCCGACATAGCGGCTGGCGACACCGGTCAATTGAATCACGCCGTTGTTCTGACCAAAGCAGGAGTTCGGGAAGGTATTGAATACCGCCGAGACAAAGGAGTTCAGGCCGTTAGCCAGCACGCCGCCCTTCAGACGCTTCATATATAGCGGGCCGGAAACCGGCTGCTCGGAGACGTCAGAAGTAGCGGTAATATCGCCGATGGTTTCCAGCGAGGTAATCATAAAGACCAGCATCAGCGGCAGCAGCAGATTCCAGTCAATGCCCAGCCCGTAATAAAGCGGCGTGGGTACCATAATCAGACGGCTTTCCGTCGGGGCGGTATTGGCTGGCAGCATATCGAGCAACCAGGCCGCCAGATAGCCGGCCGCCATGGCGATAACCAGCGAAGCGATGCGCAGATACGGGTTGCGCTGGCGGTTAAGGATAATAATCAGCGCCAGCACGATGCCCGCCAGCAGCAGGTTTTTCGGCGCACCGAAGGTGTGATCGGCCATGGCCGCATAGCCACCGCCGATGGAGGTCAGGCCAACCTGAATCAGCGACAGGCCGATAATCATCACCACCACGCCGGATACCAGCGGAGTGATAATGCGGCGGGCGAGATGCAGGACGCGGGAGAGAATCATCTCCGTGCAGCTGGCCAGCATCAGAGTGCCGAACAGCGCGGCCATCATGGTCGGAACATCGGCGCCACCGGTTTTCAGCGCGGTACCGCCCATAATCAGCGGTGCGACAAAGTTAAAGCTGGTGCCCTGAATCGAGAGCAGACCGGAGCCAACCGGGCCCCAGGCTTTAATTTGAATGATGGATGCCACACCGGAGGCGAACAGGGACATGCTGATGATGTGTTGCGTATCCTGAGCCGGGAGGCCCAGAGCCTGGCAAATTAACAGCGCCGGGGTGATCACCGCGACAAACATAGCCAGCAGGTGCTGGAAAGCGGCGAACAGCGTTTGTGGTAGCGGCGGGCGGTCTTCAAGGCGGTAAATTAATTCGCTGGTTGGCTTATGCGCAACCGGTTGCGCATTTTCTGACTCTGCGGTGTTAACGGACATCACAACAATCCCAAAGGTGACAAAGCGGGGATTTTATCGGACTGTAATCCAAAAGCAAACGGTTGCTCCTTTTTAGCGTTAAATATTTATACAGAGAATAAACGTCAAATGTTTATTAACATTTTGTATGTTTTATCGCATCAATATCCCTACAAAATATCTTTTCCTGTCCTTTTTTCCGCACTTCTGCTTAAAATCCCTTCCCGATAACTCATGATGAGAAGCAATCGACACCGGGAATTTCGTCGCGTGTGAATGGATCATGCGCCTATAAGGAGCTCTTTTTTATGTTTCATCTCGATACCTTATCGACGCTCGTTGCCGCAACATTAGTGTTGCTACTGGGTAGAAAACTTGTTCAAACGGTCCCTTTTCTGAAGAAATACACCATTCCTGAGCCCGTGGCGGGCGGATTACTGGTCGCGCTGGGGCTGCTGGTACTGAAAAAAAGTATGGATGTCGAAATTGATTTCGATATGACCCTGAAAGATCCCCTGATGCTGGCTTTTTTCGCCACTATCGGTCTGAACGCCAACCTCGCCAGCCTGCGGTCCGGCGGGAAAGTGGTGGGGACGTTCCTGGTGGTCGTCGTGGGATTGCTGCTGTTGCAGAACGGCCTCGGCATCGGCATGGCGAAACTGCTGGGTCTTGACCCCGTGATGGGGCTGCTGGCCGGTTCGATTACCCTTTCTGGTGGTCACGGTACTGGCGCGGCCTGGAGTAAACTGTTTGTCGAGCGCTATGGTTTCGCAAACGCTACCGAAGTGGCAATGGCTTGCGCAACCTTCGGCCTCGTGCTCGGCGGCTTGATTGGCGGCCCGGTGGCGCGCTATCTGATTAAACACTCCTCTTCACCGGACGGTACACCAGACGATCAGGTCGCGCCGACCGCGTTCGAAAAGCCGGATATGGGGCGTATGATCACCTCGCTGGTGCTGATTGAGAGCATTGCAATGATCGCAATCTGCTTGACCGCAGGAAAGATTATTGCGCAACAGCTGGTGGGTACCGTATTCGAGCTGCCTACGTTCGTTTGCGTGCTGTTTATCGGTGTGATCCTCAGTAACACTCTGTCAATCCTCGGGCTGTATCGCGTGTTTGATCGTGCAGTGTCGGTGCTGGGCAACGTCAGCCTGTCACTGTTCCTGGCGATGGCCCTGATGAGTCTGAAGCTATGGGAGCTGGCGTCGCTGGCGCTGCCGATGATCGCAATTCTGGCGGTGCAGACGGTAGCGATGGCGCTGTATGCGGTGTTTGTTACCTACCGAATGATGGGTAAAAACTACGATGCCGCTGTGCTGGCCGCCGGGCACTGTGGTTTCGGTCTCGGCGCTACGCCAACGGCGATTGCCAATATGCAGGCAATTACCGACCGTTTCGGTCCGTCGCATATGGCGTTTCTGGTGGTGCCGATGGTAGGCGCGTTCTTTATTGATATCGTTAACGCGCTGGTGATTAAGCTGTATCTGCTGCTGCCGGTATTTGGCTGATAAAAACCCGGAGGCGGTGCGCTACGGGGTTGTGCAGTCTGCGGGCGGTAGCCCGGGTAAGGCGTTTACGCCGCAACCCGGGGATACCCCGAGATTCATACATCGACGCGGCTTCCCCCCCGGCTCGCGCTGCGCTTAGCCGGGCTAGGGGTTGTGCGGTCTGCGGGCGGTAGCCCGGCTAAGGCGTTTACGCCGCCAGCCGGGAATACCCCCATCTTACGCTTCGTCGTGCTCTTCCCACGCCAGGGCGCGTTTTACCGCTTTCTTCCAGCCGCTGTAGCGATAGTTACGCTCGGTGGTTTCAATCCCCGGACGGAATTCGCGTTCGATAACCGCTTTCTCCTGTAGCTCATCCAGGTTCTGCCAGAAACCAACCGCCAGACCGGCCAGATAGGCTGCGCCCAGCGCGGTGACTTCGCGTACTTCCGGGCGCTCCACACGGGTGCCGAGAATATCGGACTGGAACTGCATCAGGAAATTGTTGGCCACTGCGCCGCCATCAACGCGCAGGGCATGCAGACGGATCCCGGAGTCAGCCTGCATCGCTTCCAGCACATCGCGGGTCTGATAGGCAATCGACTCCAGCGTTGCGCGAATAATATGGTTGGAGTTCACGCCGCGGGTCAGGCCGAAGATCGCGCCGCGAGCATACGGGTCCCAGTACGGTGCGCCAAGACCGGTAAACGCCGGAACCACGTACACGCCATTGGTATCCTTCACTTTGGTGGCGAAATATTCGGAATCGAACGCGTCACTAATCAGCTTCATCTCATCACGCAGCCACTGGATGGAGGCTCCCGCCATAAATACCGCGCCTTCCAGTGCATAGTTCACTTCACCGCGCGGACCGCAGGCGATAGTCGTTAGCAGGCCGTGCGTTGACGCCACCGCTTTCTCGCCGGTATTCATCAGCATAAAGCAGCCGGTACCGTAGGTGTTTTTCGCCATGCCCTCTTTAACGCACAACTGGCCGAACAGCGCCGCCTGCTGGTCGCCAGCGATACCGGCGATCGGAATACGCGTGCCGCCTTTACCGCCGATGTTGGTCTGGCCGTACACCTCAGAAGACTTGCGCACTTCCGGCAACATAGCGCGCGGGATATCCAGCGCATTGAGCATTTTGTCGTCCCAGTCCAGCTCGTGAATATTGAACAGCATGGTACGCGAGGCGTTGGTGTAATCGGTAACGTGAACGCGCCCCTGAGTCATTTTCCAGATAAGCCAGGTGTCTACGGTGCCGAACAGCAGTTCGCCGCGTTTAGCGCGTTCACGCGCGCCTTCGACGTGGTCAAGGATCCACTTCACTTTGGTGCCGGAGAAATACGGGTCAACCACCAGGCCGGTGGCCTTGCGGATATACTCTTCCATGCCGTCGCGCTTGAGCTGCTCGCAGATCTCGGCGGTACGGCGGCACTGCCAGACGATAGCGTTATAAATCGGCTTACCGGTTTCGCGCTCCCACACGATGGCGGTTTCGCGCTGGTTGGTGATGCCGATTGCCGCGATTTCATCGGAGCTGATATCAGCTTTTGCCAGCACTTCGACCAGCGTAGAGCTTTGCGATGCCCAGATCTCCATGGGGTCGTGTTCAACCCAGCCTGGGCGTGGATAAATTTGTTCGAATTCTCGCTGAGAGACGCTGATGATATTGGCATCGTGATCCATTACAACGGCGCGGGAGCTGGTGGTGCCCTGGTCGAGCGCTACGATATATTTTTTGTTGGTCATAGTATGAGTTCCGTAGTCAGATTACAGCGAAGCTTTGTGTTGAGTCGTAGAGGGGGATGCGGCTTCGTTCTCTTCGACAACGCAGGTGTCGCAAGGCAGGTGGCGGCCAATCAGCTTACGGTAGCAGAATGCGCCCAGCGCAGCTCCGACGATTGGCGCACACAGCGGCACCAGGAAATAAGGAATATCTTTACCGCCCGTGAAGGCGACGTCGCCCCAGCCTGCCAGCCAGGCGAAGGCTTTGGGACCAATATCACGCGCCGGGTTCATGGCGAAGCCGGTCAGCGGGCCCATGGATGCGCCGATAACGGCGATCAGCAGACCAATCAGCAGCGGTGCCAGCGGGCCACGCGGCACGCCGTTGCCATCGTCGGTCAGCGCCAGAATGACGCCCATCAGGATAGCGGTAATCACTATTTCTACTGCGAAGGCCTGCACAAAATTGATATGCGGGTTCGGGTAAGTGGAGAAAACGCCTGCCAGTTCGAGACTTTCGACGCTACCGCGCACCATATTGTGGGTATGTTCGAAATCGAAGAAAAGATTGTAATAAAGCCCGTAAACTAAAGCCGCAGCGCAAAAAGCGCCAGCGAATTGCGCAACGATAAAAGGAATAACTTTACGACCGTCAAAGCAGGCGAACAGCCACAGCGCGATGGTGACCGCCGGGTTAAGGTGCGCACCGGAAACCCCTGCGGTCAGGTAAATCGCCATGGCGACGCCCAGACCCCAGATGATGCTGATTTCCCATTGACCGAAGCTGGCCCCCGCGACCTTGAGCGCAGCGACGCACCCAACGCCGAAAAAGATCAACAACCCGGTACCGAGGAACTCTGCGATGCACTGGCCTTTTAGTGTTGATGTTTGGCTCATAATCGAATCCTGAAACGTAGTGATGATTATTGTATGTGTGAAGGTCGCAGTCGACCACGCTGCCATGTAGGCATAGTGTTAATTTATCGTTAACGAACAAAAACGAGAAATATCGAAATTCAAATGTGTGTGCCATGTCAAGAAAATGAGCGTTTTCGCGCCATGGGCGCGTGTTCGGTCGTTTGCGGGAGCGTTTCACCACTCATTTTTTAACGTGTTGATTAACCATTACGAAAAAGTACCGGATAAAGCGGCAAACGGACCAGGTAAAGGCTGAAAAGCATTGTAAACCGCAATCTACGCGGGTTGTCGCTGGACAGGGGCGGCGGGGCTTCATACAATCGACTACATCACCACTGTAGTGCGCTAATTTTCGTTAAGGCGTCAACGCGTATACGAAACGGACGGTTTCTATCAACGCCTTGCAAGTTCAGGAGAGGTATGACGATGTCATTAGAAGTGTTTGAGAAATTAGAATCTAAAGTTCAGCAGGCGATTGATACCATCACTCTGTTACAGATGGAAATCGAAGAACTGAAAGAAAAGAACAACACGCTGGCGCAGGAAGTACAAAGCGCACAGCACAGCCGTGAAGAGCTTGAGCGTGAAAACGGTCAGTTGAAAGAACAGCAGCAGGGCTGGCAGGATCGTCTGCAGGCGCTGCTGGGCCGTATGGAAGAAGTCTGATACTTCCTCGCCCTCTCCCGTTCGGGAGGGGGCAAACTCTCCCTCGTTCTATATACCCACAAGTTATATCCAATCTTTTTTTATTCTTTAATCATCAGTTCGCTTTCTGGCACGCTTAATCCATCACAACACTACACAAAGAGAGCGGTGCGATGAATAAGTGGGGCGTGGGGTTAACTCTGTTGCTGGCATCCGCCAGCGTTCTGGCAAAAGATATTCAACTCTTAAATGTTTCTTACGATCCGACGCGCGAATTGTACGAACAGTACAACAAAGCGTTTAGCGCGCACTGGAAGCAAGAAACCGGCGACAATGTGGTGATTCGTCAATCCCACGGCGGCTCCGGCAAACAGGCGACCTCGGTGATCAACGGCATTGAAGCCGACGTGGTGACCCTTGCACTGGCCTGGGACGTCGATGCGATTGCCGAGCGTGGCCGAATCGACAAAAACTGGCTGAAACGTCTGCCGGATAACTCCGCGCCGTATACCTCAACCATCGTGTTCCTCGTACGTAAAGGCAACCCGAAGCAGATTCATGACTGGAACGACCTGATTAAACCCGGCGTGTCAGTGATCACCCCGAACCCGAAAAGCTCCGGCGGGGCGCGCTGGAACTATCTGGCGGCCTGGGGTTATGCCCTGCATCAGAACAACGGCGATCAGGCGAAGGCTCAGGAGTTCGTAAAAGCGCTGTTTAAGAACGTCGAAGTGCTGGATTCCGGCGCGCGCGGTTCGACTAACACCTTCGTGGAGCGCGGGATCGGCGATGTGCTGATTGCCTGGGAAAACGAAGCCCTGCTGGCAACCAACGAACTGGGTAAAGATAAGTTTGAAATTGTGACCCCGAGCGAATCGATTCTGGCCGAGCCGACCGTTTCCGTGGTTGATAAAGTGGTCGATAAAAAGGGCACTCGCCAGGTGGCGGAAGCGTATCTGAAGTATCTCTACTCGCCGGAAGGCCAGGAGATAGCGGCGAAGAACTTCTATCGTCCGCGTGACCCTGAAGTCGCGAAAAAATACGCCCATGAGTTCCCGAAACTGAAGCTGTTCACCATTGATGATGTGTTTGGCGGCTGGACTAAAGCGCAGAAAGAACATTTCGCCAACGGCGGCACCTTCGATCAGATTAACCAGCGTTAATTTTCCTCTCCTTCTCCCCGCTCGCGCTGCGCTTAGCGGGGCTACAGCTCAAGCCCGGGTAAGGCGTTTACGCCGCAACCCGGGCCAGGCTAGTGGTATTTGTAAATCCCGCTGTTTTCATTAAGTCATAAAACTGCGCTACTCTTCCGTCTCTGGCCGAGGCAGGAAAAGAGAATGCGAAGAGTACGATACTTTTTATTAGCGCTGCTGCTGGTGGTTCTGGCAGCGATGGCGGGCGGCTACTACTGGCTCCATTCCGGCAACCCTGACGCGTTGCGCAAAATTGTTCTGCAACAGTGCGTCCCCAATCAACAGCAGAATCAGGACCCTGCGCCCTGTGCGGAAGTGAACCTGAAGGGCGGCTATGTGTTGTTGAAAGATCGCAATGGCCCGCTGCAGTATCTGCTGATGCCAACCTACCGTATCAACGGTACCGAAAGCCCGCTACTGCTTGATCACCTGACGCCGAACTTCTTCTGGCAGGCCTGGCAGGGGCGCGAAATCATGAGCCAGCATCGTGGCTCTGCGGTATCGGATGACGCGATTTCCTTGGCGATCAACTCGCGCAGCGGGCGCACGCAAAATCATTTCCATATTCATATCTCCTGCTTGCGGCCTGATGTGCGTGTTCAGTTGGATAACGAAGCCTCCGCCATTAGCCGCCGCTGGTTGCCTCTGCGCGGTGGGTTAATGGGCCACGAATATCTGGCACGCCGGGTCACTGAAAAGGAGCTGGCGCAGCGCAGCCCGTTCCTGATGCTGGCCGCAGAGGTGCCGGAAGCGCGAAAACATATGGGCCGTTTTGCGCTGGCGATGGCGAAGCAGAGCGACGGCTCGTTGGTGCTGCTGGCGACCGAGCGTAACCTGCTGACGCTTAATCGCGCATCGACGGAAGAGATTCAGGACCATAGCTGTGCGATCCTGCAATAATCTCACTCTATCGGGTGTTTACCTGTCTTACTGTTCGTCATATTCTTGCTGAAAAAATCGACAGGAGACAGGTATGTCGCTCTGGTTTTCCCACCCTCTGTTCCTTCCTTCTATCATCATCGGCATCACTATCTTCCTCTGGGCGACTTCGCTACTGCCGGAGTTTACGACCGCGCTGCTGTTTTTTGCCGTGGCGATGATCGCCAAAATCGCGCCACCGGAGATTATCTTCGGTGGCTTTGCCTCATCGGCGTTCTGGCTGGTGTTCAGCGGTTTTGTACTGGGGATCGCTATTCGTAAAACCGGACTGGCAGACAGAGCGGCTCGGGCGCTCTCGTCACGGCTGACCGACTCCTGGCCGCGGATGGTCGGTAGCGTGGTGTTGCTCAGCTATGCTTTAGCTTTTGTTATGCCGTCCAATATGGGACGCATTGCGCTGCTGATGCCGATTGTGGCGGCAATGGCGAAACGCGCCGGTATTGAAGAGGGGACGCGCCCCTGGTTTGGCCTGGCGCTGGCGGTGGGGTTTGGTACTTTCCAGCTATCGGCCACCATCCTGTCCGCTAACGTCCCGAATCTGGTGATGAGCGGTGCGGCGGAAGGCTCCTATGGCATTCATCTGAATTACGTGCCCTATTTACTGCTGCATACGCCGGTGCTCGGCTGGCTAAAAGGGGTCGTGTTGATTGCATTGGTATGCTGGCTGTTTCCCGGAAAACCACATCCGCCGCGCGACATGGTGCCACTCCCGCCGATGAGCCGCGCTGAGAAGCGGCTGGCGTGGCTGTTGGCGGTGGTGTTGACGCTCTGGGTGACGGAGAGCTGGCACAGCGTGGGGCCGGCCTGGACGGGGCTGGCAGCAGCGGTGATAACGTTGCTGCCGCGAGTTGGTTTTATCAACGGCGAAGAGTTCTCCAGCGGCGTGAATATCCGCACCTGTATTTATGTTGCCGGTATTCTGGGGCTGGCGATCACTGTAACCCAAACCGGTATCGGCAGCGTCGTAGGGAATGCGCTGCTGCATATTATGCCGCTGGATAAAGAGAGTCCGTTTACCAGCTTTCTCGCGTTGACCAGTATTACCAGCGCGCTGAACTTTATCATGACCGCTAACGGCGTTCCGGCGCTGTATACCACCTTCGCGCAGAGTTTCTCCGACGCCACCGGCTTCCCGCTATTGAGCGTGATTATGATTCAGGTGCTGGGATACTCCACGCCGCTGCTGCCGTATCAGGCGTCACCGATTGTGGTGGCAATGGGGCTAGGGAAAGTACCTGCGCGAGCGGGAATGCTGCTGTGTATCGCGCTGGCGGCGGTGAGCTATTTGATTCTGCTGCCGCTGGACTATCTGTGGTATCAGGTATTGGGGAAACTGTAGTGGGATAAGAAAACCCGGCTTGCGCTGCGCTAAGCCGGGTTTTTTGATCGGTAGCCCCAGTGAGCGAAGCGCGACCGGGGAAACCGCTAAAGCGAATTACGCTTTTTTCGCGGCTTCTGCTGCTTTAACGATCACCGCGAAAGCGTCAGCTTTCAGGGATGCGCCGCCCACCAGCGCGCCGTCGATGTCCGGCTGGGTGAACAGCTCTGCTGCGTTGCCCGCGTTAACGGAACCGCCGTACTGGATGATCACTTGTTCAGCCACTTTCGCATCGGCTTTAGCGATATGGTCGCGAATGAATTTGTGTACTGCCTGAGCCTGAGCCGGGGTAGCGGATTTGCCGGTACCGATAGCCCATACGGGTTCGTAAGCGATAACCGCCCCTTCGAATGCCGCCGCGCCCTGAGTTTTCAGAACGGCGTCGATCTGACGTGCGCACACTTCTTCCGTTTTGCCCGCTTCGTTTTCTGCTTCAGTTTCACCGATGCACAGAACCGGGATCAGACCCTGCTCTTTCAGTACCGCGAATTTCTTAGCGATGAGCTCGTCGGACTCTTTGTGGTAGGTACGACGCTCGGAGTGGCCGATGATGATGTACTGAGCGCCGATGTCTTTCAGCATTTCAGCGGAGGTCTCGCCAGTGAATGCGCCGGACAGGTTCAGGTCAACGTTCTGCGCGCCCAGGTGAATGTGGCTGCCCGCAGCAGCTTGTTTAGCCAGGTCGATGTACATTTCAGGCGGAGCAATAGCAACTGCACAGCCGGTCACGCCAGCCAGTTCGGTACGCAGGTTCGCGACCAGTTCGTTTACCATGTGGCGGCTGCCGTTCAGTTTCCAGTTACCCATCACTAAAGGATGTCGCATTTTTATTCTCCACGCTTCAAAGCGAATTAAGGAATATAGCCGCCCTCGAGGGCAGCATGGTCTGTGAAACAGTATAGAGATTCATCACTGGAAAGGCTTTGCTTTTTGTCATTTATTGTTGCTTTCCAGCGTTTCAGATAGCGCTAGCTTAATCGGTTCAACAGCGAAGGTCAGCCCCTTTTCGCCGTTGTCCGCTACCACATAGCGTACTGCGCCTTCGGTTTCGGTGAAGTAGCGTTTACCTTTCCCGGCGGTCAGCAGTTTTTGCAACTTCTGCTGGCTTTGTGCCTGACTAAGCGTTGGCACGAAAGCGCGCATCACGGCGCTCATATACTCCAGGGCTCTGGCTTTCGCCGCTTTCTGTTGCGGCCCCTGAATCGGCAGCCAGGTGATCTGCATTGATTTAATTTTGAGCGTTCCACGTTCAAGCGCGGTAGACGCGTAAAGGTTCTCATTGATCTTCGTGGCGGCGCGGGTCAGGTTCGCCTGATCTTTGCTGGCGGCGACGGCGCGAAATTCATTGAGCGATAGCTTCGGGTTATTGGTATTGAATTTTTCCCGAAACTCGCTGATGGAAATATCAAAGACCGGTGCGCCGGAGAGAAGATAGGGGGCTCTGGTGGTGGAGTCGGGCTCAGCGGACAACGCCTTCTGGCCGACGGAGAATGCTGTCAGCCCAATCAAACATAAGATTGTCCACTTCTTCATGCCTGTTTTCCTTTTTTTATCTGCAGACGATTAAAACGGTAACCGTTACGCTTGTCAAAAAGTCACGCCTTCAGGGTAAACTACGTCGGTGATGATGATAAGGAATAAAACATGACCTTACAGCAGTGGCTATTCTCAATTAAAGGGCGGATTGGACGTCGTGACTTCTGGATCTGGATCGCTATCTGGATTATGGCCATGAGCGTGCTGTTCACGCTGGCTGGCAGTAATCTTCTTAATTTGCAGACTGCGGCTTTTATTCTGGTGTGTCTGCTGTGGCCTACGGCTGCGGTGACCATTAAACGCCTGCATGATCGGGGTAAATCCGGGCTCTGGGCGCTGCTGATGATTCTGGCGTGGATGCTGCTGGCGGGCAACTGGTCGATGCTGTCCGGGGTCTGGCAGTGGGGCGTCGGGCGATTTATACCGACGCTGATTATCGTCATGATGCTTATCGACCTGGGCGCGTTTGTCGGTACCCAGGGCGCAAATAAGTTTGGTAAAGAGACACTGGACGTACGCTGGAAAGCGGAGTCCTGATCACCAGTAATTCTCGGCGGTCATATGGCCCGGTCGGCGACGCAGGTGTTTGCTCATCTGCCGGGTCTCTTTCAACAACTGTTGGGTGTCGCGCACCATCTGTGGGTTACCGCACAGCATGATGTGGCTGTTATCGGCATTCATGGGCAGGCCGACGGCCTCTTCCAGCGCGCCGGTTTCAATCAGGAACGGGATACGCCCCGTCAGCATGCCCGGTACGCTTTCCCGGCTGACGACTGGCTGGATGCGGAGCTTGCCCGCATAGCGCGCTTCCAGCGCCTGCATCTGCGGCAGATAGCTGAGATCGGCGGCATAACGCGCGGCGTGCACCAGCACCAGGTTTTTAAAGCGATCCAGGTCTTTCCCTTCTTGCAGAATTGACAGGTACGGACCAATCGCCGTGCCGGTGGCGAGCATCCACAGCGTGTCGCAATCCGGCACTTCTTCCAGTACGAAGAAACCGGCGGCTTCGTGAACAACCTGCACTTCATCGCCTGGTTTGAGTGCCGCCAGCCGTGGGCTGAGCTTTCCTTCAGGAACCGTCACCAGGTAGAACTCAAGATCGGGATTGCCAGGGGCGTTAACGTAGGAATAGGCGCGCTGCACGCGTTCGCCGTCAATGTCGAGGCCCAGTTTGGCAAACTGCCCGGCGGTGAATGGAGCAACCGGTGCGTGAACGGTGAGGCTAAACAATGCATCAGTCCAGTTTTGTACTTTTATAACTTTGCCTGTAACCCAGTTTGCCATAGCGTCTCTCCTCTCAATCTTGTTAGTGTATCTTCACCGCGACGAGAGAAGATTTCCAGCCCGAATAGGCTGGAAAGCTCTATTGAACAAATGTCTTACAGGATGTGCAACTGGATATCCGGGTCTTTGCGATCGAGATAATGAATCGACTGAATGCGGCGAATCGTGCGGGATTTGCCACGGATCAGCAGCGTTTCGGTGGTGGCCATATTGCCTTTACGGGTGATTCCGTCCAGCAGATCGCCTTTGGTGATACCGGTCGCCGAGAAAACGACATTGTCGCTGCGTGCCATATCGTCCAGGCGCAGCACTTTGCCTGCTTCAATGCCCATCGCCAGGCAACGCTCCAGCTCGTTTTCGCCGATGCGGCGGTTCTCTGCGCTGTCGCCCTTAACGTGGTGACGCGCCAGCAGCCGACCATTCATATCGCCATCCAGCGCGCGGATCACGGCCGCAGAAATCACGCCTTCCGGCGCGCCGCCGATACCGTACATAACGTCAACTTCGCTATCCGGCATGCAGGTCAGGATGGATGCCGCGACGTCACCATCGGGGATAGCGAACACGCGTACGCCCAGTTTTTGCAGCTCAGCAATGACATCGTCATGACGCGGTTTGGCTAAGATAGTGACGGTTAATTCATTCAGTGGCTTATTCAGCGCGCGAGCGATGTTATGCAGGTTTTCCGCCAGCGGCAGGTTCAAATCGATGGCACCCTTCGCGCCTGGACCGACGGTCAGTTTTTCCATGTACATATCCGGCGCATTCAGGAAGCAGCCCTTATCGCCTACCGCCATAACCGCCAGCGCGTTAGCCTGACCCATTGCCGTCATGCGGGTGCCTTCAATGGGATCGACGGCGATATCTACCGCATCGCCTTTGCCGGTACCGACGCGCTCGCCAATGTACAGCATCGGCGCTTCGTCGATTTCACCTTCGCCAATTACGATGGTGCCGTCGATGTTAATCAGGTTGAGCATAATGCGCATGGCGTTGACGGCGGCGCCGTCGGCGGTGTTTTTATCACCGCGGCCTAACCATTTGTAGCCTGCCAGCGCGGCGGCTTCGGTGACGCGCGAAAATTCGATGGCCAGTTCTCGTTTCATAATCCACTCATCTGAATAAAAATTAGGCGTAGCGTGGCGAGATGTCGTTCGTGCTACGCATTGGAATAGCGTTCGGTTTCCGGCATCCAGCGCTCAATCAGCGCCTGGGCCTGCGGGGGATATCGTTGGTGAATATGGCGGGCGATGCGCTGAACTTCCGGGATCATGGCCTGATCGCGCAGTAAGTCCGCGACTTTGAATTCCGCGTTGCCGGTCTGGCGGGTACCGAGTAGTTCGCCGGGACCGCGAATTTCCAGGTCTTTCTGGGCAATGACGAAGCCGTCGTTGCTATCACGCAGAACCTGCAGGCGCTTCTGGGCGGTTTTTGAAAGCGGCGATTTATAGAGCAGCACGCAGTGGGAGGCTACCGCGCCTCGGCCAACGCGCCCTCTGAGCTGGTGCAGTTGCGCCAGCCCCAGACGCTCCGGGTTTTCGATGATCATCAGGCTGGAGTTGGGCACGTCCACGCCGACTTCAATCACCGTGGTGGCGACCAGCAGATGCAGTTCGCCTTGCTTGAACGCGCTCATTACCGCCTGCTTCTCGGCGGATTTCATGCGCCCGTGCACCAGGCCGATATTCAGCTCCGGCAGCGCGAGCTTCAGCTCTTCCCAGGTGGCTTCCGCCGCCTGGGCTTCCAGCAGATCCGACTCTTCAATCAGCGTACAGACCCAGTAAGCCTGGCGACCTTCGTGGGTGCAGGCGTTACGCACGCGGTCAATAATCTCGCTGCGTCGGGTATCCGGAATGGCCACCGTGGTGACCGGCGTACGGCCCGGCGGCAGTTCATCAATAACCGAGGTGTCGAGATCGGCATACGCGGTCATTGCCAGGGTGCGCGGTATCGGCGTGGCGGTCATAATCAACTGGTGCGGGTGAAAACCCTGCTGCTGGCCTTTCTCCCACAACGCCAGCCGCTGGTGGACGCCAAAACGGTGCTGCTCGTCGATAATCACCAACGCGAGGCCGTTAAACTGCACTTGCTCCTGAAAGATAGCGTGGGTACCGACAATCATCGGGATCTGCCCGCTGGCGATAGCCTCCTGCTGCGCCAGTCGCGCTTTGCCTTTTTGTTTTCCCGCCAGCCAGCCAACCTCAACGCCCAGCGGTTCGAACCAACTGCGAAAGTTATTGGCGTGTTGTTCAGCCAGCAGTTCGGTTGGCGCCATCAGCGCTGCCTGTTTGCCGTGGGCGATGGCGCGCAGAGCGGCAAGCGCGGCGACCAGCGTTTTACCGGAACCTACGTCCCCCTGCACCAGACGCATCATCGGTACGCCCAGCGCCATATCGCGCTCGATTTCAGCGGTCACGCGCGCTTGCGCGCCGGTCGGCGTAAAGGGGAGGGAGGCCAGCAATTTATCTTTTAGCGTGTCGTTAGCGCTGAGCGCGAGGGCGTGGTAGCGCTGAGCGCCTGCCCGCAGCGCCAGCATGCTGAGGTTATGCGCCAGCAGCTCTTCCAGGATTAAGCGCCGCTGAGCCGGATGTTTGCCGCTTTCCAGCTCGCTAAGCTGTAACGAGGGCGGCGGGCGATGTAGCGTGCGCAAGGCTTCCGGCAGGCTCATCATCCCCTGGGCCAGCTCCGGCGGCAGCAGCTCGGCGATAGCGCAGGTTTCGAGTAGCTCCAGTGCCTGGTCGGTAAGTTTACGCAGTGTAGCCTGTTTGATGCCTTCGGTGGTGGGATAAACCGGAGTCAGCGTTTCCTGTAAATCAGGCGTACTCATGTCGCCCTGAATCCGATATTCCGGGTGGATCATCTCTGCCCCGTGCTTACCGCGCTTCGCTTCACCGTAGGCCAGCACGCGGCGCCCGGTTGCCAGGCTATTTTTCATCGCCGCGCTGAAGTTAAAAAAGCGCATGGTGAGGATGCCGGAGCCATCGCTTATCTGACAGGTCATCATCCGGCGGCCGCCGAAAGTGATGTTGCAGTTGAGGACCTCGCCTTCAACGGTGGCGTAAACGCCGGGCAGCAGTTCGCTGATTTGATACAGATGGGTACGGTCTTCGTAGCGTAGCGGCAGGTGGAGGAGCAGATCCTGTACCGTATGCAGGCCGATTTTTGCCAGTTTACTGCTCTGGGCCGCGCCAACGCCCGTCAGGGAATTGAGCGGCACGGCATCCAGCAGGCGGCCTTGCATGATTACTTCGCCGCCTGCATGGTGGCCCACCACGCGGCATCGGCTTCGACTTCACCCTGCTCGTTGACGTGGGGATAGGGAAGACCTTTGCGTTTTGCGACCTTTGCCAGCACCGGATAGCCGCCTTCAAACAGCAGGCGCTGCTGGTCTTCTTCCGGCAGCATACTATTCTCGCGCTGGTACATGCCGGCGTTCTGCCGCTGGCGCTGGGCTTCGTAGAGAATAAGCGCTGAAGCGACGGAAACGTTCAGCGACTGCACCATGCCAATCATCGGAATGATGATGTCCTGATCCGCCAGGTCTAACGCTTCCTGAGTAATGCCGGTTTTCTCCTGCCCCATCAGAATACAGGTGGGGCGGGTATAGTCTATTTCCCGAAAATCAACGGCTTTATCAGAGAGATGGGTCGCCAGGATCTGCATACCCTGGCCTTTTAAATGCGTGACGGCATCGCCAATAGTACGGTGGGTTTTAACCTGCACCCAGCTATTGCTGCCAGCGGCCGCAGAAGCCATGGTGCGCATACGGCTACCCGGCCAGATGGCGTGCACTTCATGCACGCCAACGGCGTCTGCGGTACGGATGACCGCAGAGACGTTATGAGGCTTGTGGACCTGTTCCATGCAGACCGTCAGGTCAGGCTGACGCCTGGCGAGCATCTCGCAGATACGCGCATAACGCTTTAAGTTCATAAACCTAGTTTCGGTTACGGGTGACTTTAATCACATCCGGCATGACGCGAATTTTGCGCATGATATTCGCCAGATGCACGCGGTCGCGCGCGGTGAGGCGAATAAAGGCGCTGTAGACGCGGCCATCTTTCTCTTCCGTATTCAGGCTTTGAATATTGGAAGAGGCGGTGTTGATCGCGGCGGTGAGGTTAGCCAGAGCCCCCTGATGGTTGAACATATCCACCTTGATTTCGGTGATAAATTCCTGCTCCGTCTCTTTGTCCCACTCGACCGCCATAAATTTCTCTGGCTCTTTCTGATAGCCGCGAATGTTACGACAGGACTCATGGTGGATAACCAGGCCTTTGCCCGGGCTGACGTGCGCAATAATTGGGTCGCCGGGGAGCGGGCGGCAACACTTGGCGAAGGTGATCAGCACGCCATCTGCGCCTTTAATCGGCAGATGATTATGACCAACAAGAGCTGATTGTACCGGCACTGCAGTCGTTTCGCCTTGTTGCAGGTTTTTCGCCACCACAACGCTCATGGCATTACCAAGGCCGATTTCGGCCAGCAGATCATCAAGTGTCGTCAGCTTCATGCGCTCAAGTTCACGCTGTATGTTCTCGGGCGGAATTTCGGCCAGCTTACGGCTACCGCCGAGGGCGTGATTGAGCAGGCGGCGCCCGAGACTAACGGAATCGTCGCGCTTGAGGTTTTTCAGCAACTGGCGAATTTTGGCGCGCGCTTTGGAACTGACGACAAAGTTCAGCCACGCGGCGTTCGGACGAGCGCCCGGCGCGGTAATAATTTCCACCGTCTGGCCGCTGGAGAGCGACTGCGACAGCGGATACGGCTGGCGGTCGACGCGCGCGCCGACGCAGGCATGGCCGATATCGGTATGCACCGCGTAGGCGAAATCCACTGGCGTAGCGCCAGCGGGCAGCTCGACAATGCGCCCTTCCGGGGTGAAAACGTAAATCTCATCCGGGAACAGATCGGATTTCACGCTCTCAATGAATTCAAATGAACTGCCGGCGCTCTGTTGGAGCTCCAGCAGGCTCTGCATCCAGCGTTGGGCGCGGATTTGCGCCGTGGTGCTGCTCTCGCCGCCGTGCTCTTTATAGGCCCAGTGCGCTGCAACCCCCATTTCCGCCATCTGGTCCATGTCTTCGGTACGAATTTGTACCTCTACCGGGACGCCGTGCGGGCCGATCATCGAGGTGTGCAAAGATTGATAGCCGTTCGCCTTTGGAATGGCAATGTAATCTTTGACGCGACCCGGACGCGGTTTGTAAAGGCTGTGCATCTGGCCAAGCACGCGATAGCAGGTGTCAGAATCATGGACAATCACGCGAAAGGCGTAAATATCCATAATCGAGTGAAAACGCTGCTCTTTGAGCACCATCTTGCAGTAGATGGAGTACAAATGCTTTTCGCGACCGCTAACGCGGCAGGGAATACCCGCTTCCTGCAAACGCCCTTCGATTTCGGAGAGGATCTTTTGAATCATCTCTTTACGGTTACCGCGCGCCGCTTTAACCACCTCTTTAATGACGCGGTAGCGGTTAGGATACAGCGCTTCAAAGCCCAGCTCTTCGAGCTCGGTTTTGATGTGATGAATACCTAAACGGTGCGCCAGAGGGCTGTAGATTTCCAGCGTTTCGCGGGCGATGCGGCGGCGCTTGTCCGGGCGCAATGAGCCCAGCGTGCGCATGTTATGGGTGCGGTCAGCAAGCTTGATAAGGATGACGCGGATATCCTGCACCATTGCCATAATCATTTTGCGAAAGTTTTCAGCCTGGGCCTCTTTCTTGTCGCGAAACTTAAGCTTATCAAGTTTTGACACCCCCTCTACCAGTTCAGCAACGCTTTTACCGAAAAGCTGCTCCATGTCCTGGTAGGTGGCGGGGGTATCTTCTATCACATCGTGCAGCAGAGCGGCCATCAGCGTTTCATGGTCGAGTTTCATCTCGGCCAGGATACAGGCTACCGCTACCGGGTGCGTGATATAGGGTTCACCGCTTGAACGTGTCTGGCCCTCGTGAGCGTCACGTGCAACGAGATAAGCCTGCCGAAGACGTTTAATTTGCTCTTCGGGCAGGTAGTTTTGAATCAGCTGATTCAGGCTTTCAAACAGATACAAGGGCGACCCGCAGTGTGATTAACGACGACCTTCAGCAATAGCGGTAACGGCTTGTAATTCAGCGGCTTCCTGCTCTTGCTGTTCCTGGCGCTCACGAACGTCGAGGATCTTGTTGTTGATCAGACCTTCTTCGATTTCGCGCAGTGCGATAACGGTAGTTTTATCGTTTTCTTCCGGTACCAGCGGATCCTTTCCGCCTACCTGCATCTGACGAGCGCGACGCGCGGCGACCAGTACCAGGTCAAAACGGTTACCAATTTTCTCTACAGCGTCCTGAACAGTTACGCGTGCCATACTTAAAATGCTCCACAGGTGAAGAAATGACTGGGCATGATACTGAATGTGGGTTCAGTCTGCCAACAGTTTGGTGATTAAAGCGCCATGTCGCTGCTTTTGGCGGCTCATGCGCAGACGTTCGGCGCGAATAATAATTTTCAGATCGCTCAGCGCGGTATCAAAATCATCATTCACAATCAGGTAATCATATTCCGCGTAATGGCTCATTTCTGCAACAGCCTGCGCCATACGTTTCGCGATAACCTCTTCGCTGTCCTGACCGCGGCCGCGCAGGCGACGATCAAGCTCATCTTTTGACGGCGGCAGAATAAAAATGCTGCGCGCGCCGGGCATTCTGTTGCGGATTTGCTGCGCGCCCTGCCAGTCGATATCGAGGAAGACGTCGACGCCGGTCGCCAGTACCTGCTCGATAGCTTCGCGCGAGGTGCCGTAATAGTTGCCAAAGACTTCTGCATGTTCAAGAAAAGCGTCTCTGCCAATCATCGTCCTGAATTCGTCGTGATTCACAAAGAAATAGTGTTCACCGTGCACTTCACCCGGGCGCGGAGCGCGCGTGGTATGCGAAACAGAAACCTGAGAGTCGTACAACGGTTGGGTTTTCAATAAAGCCTGAATCAGGCTGGATTTACCCGCGCCGCTAGGGGCGGAAACAATATAAAGCGTGCCTTGAGCCATGAGTGTCTTTTGTATGTGGTGGTCGAAATAGAGCTTACATACGAGCCTATTATACACGCCGCTGCCGCGTGACGCAGTCCCTGTCACACTTTTTGCATTCTTTCTTTCATTTTACTTGCTGTTTCCCT
>DASYFN010000048.1:0-8118 GCA_036498385.1 Klebsiella sp. | reverse complement strand
TGGTAAAACACTTCGTCGTTCTTATGATAAAAGTCGTCGGCGGGGTGCCATTCATGTTATCAGCGCATTTTCCACCATGAACAGTCTGGTACTGGGACAGATAAAAACGGATGAGAAATCGAACGAGATCACAGCCATACCAGAATTGATTAACCTGCTGGATATTAAGGGGAAACTGATCACAACAGATGCGATGGGGTGTCAGAAAGACATTGCAGAGAAGATACGTCATCAGGACGGGGATTATTTATTTTCTGTGAAAGGTAATCAGGGAAGGTTACAGAAAGCATTTGTAGAGAAATTCCCGTTAAAAGAGATAAACAATCCGAAGTATGACAGCTATGCGACAACTGAAAAAAGTCATGGCAGAGAGGAAACGCGACTTCATATAGTTAGTGATGTTCCTGAAGAGATGCTTGATTTTACTTTTTCATGGAAGGATTTAAAGAAGCTGTGTGTGGCAGTCTCTTTTCGTACAGAAACAGGAGAAGGAAAAAAAGAGCCGGAAATGCAGGTGAGGTATTATATAAGCTCTGCAGATTTAACGGCAGAGAGATTTGCCACAGCGATGAGAAATCACGGGTATATGGAGAACAAACTGCACTGGCGTCTGGATGTGGCAATGAATGAGGATGGCAGCAGAATAAGAAGAGGAAACTCAGCATAATTATTTTCAGGGATAAGATATATTGCTGTGAATATTCTGACGCAGAATAAGGAAGTTAAGGCAGGACTGAGAAGAAAGATGAGAAGAGCGGCGATGGACAGAAAGTACCTTGCGTCAGTCCTTGCAGGGTGCGGGGTTTCGTAATCTTGCCCTGGGGTTCAGACTGCTGAAAATCGATATCAGATGCCTAATCGTCGAGCTGCAAGGCAGGCTGCGTCAGAAATAGCAGGTGATCTTGGTTCTGATCGTGTCATAACAAGAAAACCAGACTTTAGAGGCGGCCCTTATACGTGGAAAGATTCTCAGGGACGTATAGGTGCTACAAATTCAAGTGGAACTGCTGGTTGGCGTGATGACATTTTAGGACATCCTGAATTTGGGGCTGGCTCCCATGTCAATGCCTGGAATGAGGTAGAAGGTATTTTAAGTAATTTACATTTGGATTATTAAAATGGATAAAATTATATTTAGATCCGAGTCTGATAGAGTGAATGCAAAGGCAAGTGGTACTGAAGCTATTTGGTATACAGTAGTGAGCGAACTTAATAAATCAGAACAACTGGTCAGTATAAACCCATGGAATCGGGATGAAGCAGTTATAAAGAAAAAGCTTTATTTATTAGATGATTGTGTCATTTCCATACGGTCGGCAAGATCTGAAGATCGAATAGGGAAAAGAGATTATAATAAAGGGCTTTATTTTATTGAAATAATGAATCAAGATGAATCTATAAAACTCAGTTCGCATGGAATATATTCCTGGGAGCAAGCTATAGAATATTCTTCTTGGTTTAAAGGATTGTCTTTTTTAGCTGCTCAAAGAATATGGAAAGTAAAAAAAATATAACGATATGGAATTAAAATAAGGAATATTACGAGATATTCCCTCATACCCGACACCGGTGTGAGGACAGGGAGATACTGCGGAGGCGCGATGAAGTCTACCGTGTGGCCCGGTCGGTCCATCCGGAACGCTGGTCAGGGAGGACGAGAAACTGGCAGCCGACAGGCGTGGTGACATTAAATCCGCAGCGGGAAGAACAGGTGGCATAAATTAACCGGGAATGCCAACTATCTTGACATTTACCGAGCCGCTGCAGACGGGGCTTACGACACCCGGTTATGTCACGATGAACTGCGCCGAAAGAAAATCAGCGCCCTCATCCCCCCCATAAAGGCGCGGGTTACTGGCCAGGCGAATATGCAGACCGCAACCGTGCAGTTGCGAATCAACGGCTGACCGGGAGTAGAAATGGACAACAGATTACAATCGTCGCTCGATAGCGGAAATGGCGATGTACAGGGTAAAACAGTTTTACGGAGGTTTACTGACACTGTGAGATTATGATGGGCAGGTTGCGGAGGCTATGGTCATGATGCGTGCGCTGAACAAAATGACGAAGTCAGGTATGCCAGAAAGCGTGCGTATCGCCTGAAAACACGACCCGCTACGGGGATACTTACCCGACATCTGATTTATTCAACAAAGCTATCCCGGCCTCAAACCCAGCCGCGGGCCGTCCGACTGCATAGGGGAAGACGAGACCTGCGCCAGCAAATCTGTAATAATATGCGCTCATAACCCCAGGCAGAGATGATTATGCAGTACCCGATTAACGAGATGTTCCAGACCTTGCAAGGCGAAGGTTACTTTACCGGCGTTCCCGCCATTTTTATTCGTTTACAGGGATGCCCGGTTGGTTGCGCCTGGTGCGATACCAAACATACCTGGGATAAACTTGCCGATCGGGAAGTATCGCTGTTCAGCATTCTGGCGAAAACCAAAGAGAGCGATAAATGGGGCCCGGCAAGCAGCGAAGATCTGCTGGCCATCATTGGACGTCAGGGCTGGACGGCCCGCCACGTGGTGATTACTGGCGGTGAGCCCTGTATTCATAATTTAACGCCCTTAACCTCTCTGCTGGAGCAAAACGGATTTAGCTGCCAGATAGAGACCAGTGGCACCCACGAAGTACGCTGTACGCCTCATACCTGGGTGACGGTATCGCCAAAGGTGAACATGCGCGGCGGCTACGATGTCCTCTCGCAGGCGTTACAGCGGGCTGATGAAATTAAACATCCTGTTGGACGCGTGCGCGACATCGAAGCGCTGGATGAACTGCTGGCAATGCTGTCCGACGAGAAGCCGCGTGTTATCGCGCTTCAACCGATTAGCCAGAAAGATGACGCGACGCGCCTGTGCATCGAAACCTGTATCGCCCGTAACTGGCGGTTATCTATGCAGACGCATAAATATCTCAATATCGCTTGATGTAAAAACCCTGGCAGCGCAAGGCTATCAGGGTTTTATTCAACTGAAGGGACTATCACTCGCCGCGATAGACGCAGCCCGCCGTGCAGGTTTCTTTAATCATGACCGCGCTCAGCAGCGGAACCCGCGGTTTCATCTGCTCCCAGATCCATTTTGCCAGCACTTCGCTGGTCGGATTGGACAGCCCAGGAATATCGTTCAGATAGTAGTGATCCAGACGATCATAAGTTGGTTTGAATGCAGCTTTCAGCTCGGCGAAATCCATGATCCACCCGGTATGGGGATCGACTTCACCGGTAACCTCCAGACGCACCATAAAAGAGTGGCCGTGCAGGCGACCGCACTTATGACCTTCCGGTACGTGTGGCAGGTGATGAGCGGCTTCGAAGGTGAAATCTTTAAACAGCGTGGTGGACATTTTTTATTCTCAATATGGCAAAAAACCGCCGTAGGGTACCGGAAAGCACATTTTTTCGCATTAATTAAAACGGCCCTGGGCAAAAAAGAGGTACATTCATTCAATTTATTCAAATTAAGTGCTTATATTTCATGGGCTTATTTAATCGATTTTGTTGTTAATAACTACAACTAAAACAGGTTAGTCTATTTGGTTATTTGTTATTTCCATCCCTTATTTAGTTGTTACTATTTGCACCGTTAACCTACTTACTCGTCATACTTCGAGCCGCATGTGCGTTGGCAATAACTCGGCCCATCCCGGTCACTTACTTAGATAAGCTCCCGGGGATGAGCTGTGCCGCCGCCTGCCTGCAACTCGAATTATTTAGAGTAAATACATTTTCTTCTGTTTTATCACGCTGACAGGGCGTGGATCACAGCTTTGCTTACTGGAACATAACGACGCATGACGACACAGGCCCCACCTTCCAATTTGCTACCGCTGAGTCCGGAGCAAATGGCGCGCCTTCAGGCGGCCACGACTGACTTCACGCCCACCCAGCTTGCCTGGGTTTCCGGCTACTTCTGGGGCGCGCTGAATCAGCAGCCCGGCGCGGCGGTTGTCGCGCCAGCCCAGGCGGCAGAAGTCCCGTCCATCACCCTTATTTCTGCCTCGCAAACCGGCAACGCCCGCCGCGTCGCTGAAGCGCTGCGTGACGATCTGCAGGCCGCGCAACTGAATGTGAAGCTGGTCAACGCAGGCGACTATAAATTCAAACAAATTGCCTCCGAAAAACTGCTGGTCGTGGTGACGTCAACGCAAGGCGAAGGTGAGCCGCCGGAAGAAGCCGTCGCGCTGCATAAGTTCCTGTTTTCGAAGAAAGCGCCGACGCTGAGCGATACGGCATTTGCTGTGTTTGGCCTGGGCGATACCTCCTATGAATTCTTCTGCCAGTCCGGCAAAGATTTTGATAACAAGCTGGCCGAACTGGGCGGCGAGCGTCTGCTCGACCGGGTTGACGCTGATGTAGAGTATCAGGCCGCCGCTACCGAATGGCGCGCTCGGGTGGTTGAGGTGCTGAAAGCGCGCGCGCCTGCTGCCGCGCCGTCGCAACTGGTTACTAGTGGGGCGGTGAACGAGATCCACACCAGCCCCTATACCAAAGAAGCGCCGCTAACTGCAACGCTTGCGGTGAATCAGAAAATTACCGGGCGCGATTCTGAAAAAGACGTGCGCCATATTGAAATCGACCTCGGCGACTCTGGCCTGCGCTATCAGCCTGGGGATGCGCTGGGCGTCTGGTATCAGAACGATCCGGCGCTGGTGAAAGAACTGGTAGAGCTGCTGTGGCTGAAAGGCGATGAGTCGGTCACGGTTGACGGCAAAACGCTGCCGCTCGCCGAAGCACTGGAGTGGCACTTCGAGCTGACGGTCAACACCGGCAACATCGTGGAAAATTATGCCACCTTAACTCGCAGCGAGTCTTTGCTGCCGCTGGTGGGCGATAAGGCACAGCTCCAGCATTACGCCGCGACTACGCCGATTGTCGATATGGTGCGTTTCTCCCCGGCACAGCTGGATGCTCAGGCGCTGGTCGACCTGCTGCGCCCGCTGACGCCGCGTCTGTACTCTATCGCCTCTTCGCAGGCGGAAGTGGAAAGCGAAGTTCACGTCACCGTTGGGGTGGTGCGTTATGATATCGAAGGCCGCGCTCGGGCCGGCGGTGCTTCCAGCTTCCTGGCTGACCGCGTCGAAGAGGATGGCGAAGTTCGCATCTTTATTGAGCATAACGATAACTTCCGTCTGCCTGCTAACCCGCAGACGCCGGTGATCATGATTGGTCCCGGTACCGGCATCGCACCGTTCCGCGCTTTTATGCAGCAGCGCGCGGCGGAAGGCGCGGAAGGCAAGAACTGGCTGTTCTTTGGTAACCCGCATTTTACGGAAGATTTCCTCTATCAGGTGGAGTGGCAGAGTTACGTCAAAGAAGGCGTACTGAGCCGCATCGACCTGGCCTGGTCCCGCGATCAGCAACAAAAAATTTATGTTCAGGACAAGCTGCGCGAACAGGGAGCGGAAGTGTGGCGCTGGATTAACGATGGCGCCCATATTTATGTCT
Source organism: Klebsiella sp. (assembly GCA_036498385.1). Taxonomy (GTDB): domain Bacteria; phylum Pseudomonadota; class Gammaproteobacteria; order Enterobacterales; family Enterobacteriaceae; genus Klebsiella. Next base: position 2,660 of record DASYFN010000048.1, on the reverse strand, counting down.
GCGGTGATGCCAATCGCATGGCAAAAGATGTTGAGCAGACGTTACTGGAAGTGATTGCCGAATACGGCGCGATGGACGCCGAAGCGGCGGACGAATTTTTAAGTGAGCTGCGCGTTGAGCGCCGTTATCAGCGAGATGTCTACTAATGAGCGAAAAACATCCAGGCCCGCTGGTGGTCGAAGGTAAATTGTCTGACGCCGAGCGCATGAAGCTCGAAAGCAACTACCTGCGCGGCACCATTGCGGAAGATTTGAACGACGGCCTGACTGGCGGTTTTACAGGCGATAATTTTCTGCTGATCCGTTTTCACGGCATGTATCAGCAGGATGACCGCGATATCCGCGCTGAGCGTGCGGCGCAGAAGCTGGAGCCGCGTCATGCGATGCTGCTGCGCTGCCGTCTGCCGGGCGGGGTGATCACCACCAGACAATGGCAGGCGATTGATAAATTCGCCGCTGATAACACCATTTACGGCAGTATCCGTCTGACCAACCGTCAGACCTTCCAGTTCCACGGTATTCTGAAGAAGAACGTCAAACCGGTGCATCAGATGCTGCATTCGGTCGGGCTGGACGCGCTGGCTACCGCCAACGATATGAATCGTAACGTGTTATGTACGTCTAACCCGTATGAGTCTCAGTTGCATGCGGAAGCTTACGAATGGGCGAAGAAGATCTCCGAGCACCTGCTGCCGCGTACGCGTGCTTATGCAGAGATCTGGCTGGATCAGAAGAAAGTCGCCACTACAGATGAAGAGCCGATCCTCGGGCAGACCTATCTGCCGCGTAAGTTCAAAACCACCGTGGTGATCCCGCCGCAGAATGATATTGATCTGCACGCTAACGATATGAACTTCGTGGCGATCGCCGAAAACGGCAAGCTGGTGGGCTTTAACCTGCTGGTAGGCGGTGGTTTATCTATCGAGCACGGCAACAAGAAAACTTACGCCCGTACGGCGAGCGAGTTTGGTTATCTGCCGCTGGAGCACACTCTGGCGGTGGCGGAAGCAGTGGTGACGACCCAGCGCGACTGGGGTAACCGTACTGACCGTAAAAACGCGAAAACCAAATACACCCTGGAGCGCGTTGGCGTTGAGACCTTTAAGGCAGAAGTTGAGCGCCGGGCGGGGATCAAGTTTGAGCCGATTCGCCCTTACGAGTTCACCGGACGCGGCGATCGTATCGGCTGGGTGAAAGGTATCGACAATAACTGGCACCTGACGCTGTTTATTGAAAATGGTCGTATCCTTGATTATCCGGGGCGTCCGCTGAAAACCGGCCTGCTGAAGATTGCGAAGATCCATAAAGGCGAATTCCGCATTACGGCGAACCAGAATCTGATTGTTGCCAGCGTTCCGGAAGAGCAGAAGGCGAAGATCGAGAAGCTGGCTCGCGATCACGGTCTGATGGATGCCGTCACGCCGCAGCGCGAAAACTCGATGGCCTGCGTATCGTTCCCGACCTGCCCGCTGGCGATGGCGGAAGCCGAGCGTTTTCTGCCGTCATTTATCGATAAAGTCGAAGCAGTGATGAGTAAACATGGCGTTGGCGACGAGCATATCGTCACCCGCGTCACTGGCTGCCCGAACGGCTGCGGTCGTGCGATGCTGGCGGAAGTGGGCCTGGTCGGTAAGGCGCCGGGTCGCTACAACCTGCATCTTGGCGGTAACCGCAACGGGACGCGTATTCCGCGTATGTATCGGGAAAATATTACCGAGTCGGAAATTCTCGACTCGATCGACGAACTGGTAGGGCGCTGGGCGAAAGAGCGCGAAGCGGGTGAAGGCTTCGGCGACTTTACGGTGCGTGCGGGCATCATTCGCCCGGTGCTCGACCCAGCCCGTGATTTCTGGGAGTAACATCCAGGTGCCCGGTGGCGCGCAGCGATCCGGGCCTGTGGAGTTTGTAGGCCGGGCACATGCTGTGCCGCCCGGCGAAACAGATAAATGAGGTCTTTATGTCCGTACTCGATCTAAACGCTCTGAATGATCTACCAAAGGTAGAACGCGTGATGGCGCTGGCGGAAACCAATAGCCAGCTAGAGAAGCTGAGCGCGGAAGAGCGTGTTGCATGGGCGCTGGAAAACCTGCCTGGCGACTATGTGCTCTCTTCGAGCTTTGGTATTCAGGCTGCGGTGAGCCTGCATCTGGTCAATCAGGTTCGCCCGGATATTCCGGTTATTCTGACCGATACCGGCTATCTGTTTCCGGAAACCTACCAGTTTATCGATGAGTTAACGGACAAACTCAATCTGAACCTGAAGATCTATCGGGCGAAGGAGAGCGCCGCCTGGCAGGAGGCGCGCTACGGTAAGCTGTGGGAGCAGGGTGTTGAGGGTATTGAAAAATACAATGATATCAACAAAGTTGAGCCGATGAACCGGGCGCTGGAAGAACTGAATGCGCAAACCTGGTTTGCGGGCCTGCGCCGCGAGCAGTCCGGCAGCCGCGCCCACTTGCCGGTACTGGCGATCCAGCGCGGCGTGTTTAAGGTGCTGCCGATCATCGACTGGGATAACCGTACCGTCTATCAGTATCTGCAAAAGCACGGCCTGAAATATCACCCGCTGTGGGATCAGGGCTATTTGTCGGTGGGAGATACCCATACCACCCGCAAATGGGAGCCGGGAATGGCGGAGGAAGAAACCCGCTTCTTTGGCCT
>DASYFN010000047.1:0-23691 GCA_036498385.1 Klebsiella sp. | reverse complement strand
TCTGCATAAGGACGGCTGGCCGCCATGCGCTCCTGCGATTTACGCATTTTGGAAGCGGCGACCATTTCCATCGCTTTAGTGATCTTTTGCGTGTTCTGGACGCTTGCGATCTTACTACGTATCTCTTTTGCGCCGGCCATGAGCTTCTCCTCAATGCCTTGCGGCCTGCCCTAAAGCAAGCCGCCAGACTTTACCAGGATTGGGTTGCTTTGAAGGAATCGAGGATGCCTTTCAGCTTGCCTTCGATTTCGTCGTTATAGCCACCGGACTGGTTGATCTCTTGCATCAACGGGGCATGATCACGGTCGACGTAAGCCAGCAGAGCAGCTTCAAAGCTACCGATTTTCGCCAGCTCGACATCAGCCAGATAACCACGTTCTGCCGCAAACAGAACCAGAGACTGCTGCGCAACGGACATCGGCGCATACTGTTTCTGTTTCAGCAGTTCAGTGACTTTCTGACCATGGTCCAGCTGCTTACGGGTTGCATCGTCAAGGTCAGAAGCAAACTGGGAGAACGCCGCCAGTTCGCGATACTGCGCCAGAGCGGTACGAATACCACCGGACAGTTTCTTCATGATCTTGGTCTGCGCTGCACCACCAACACGGGATACGGAAATACCCGGGTTAACTGCAGGACGAATACCGGAGTTAAACAGGTTGGTTTCCAGGAAGATCTGACCATCAGTAATGGAAATTACGTTAGTCGGAACGAACGCAGAAACGTCACCCGCCTGGGTTTCGATAATCGGCAACGCAGTCAGAGAACCGGTTTTACCTTTCACTTCACCTTTGGTGAAAGCTTCAACATATTCGACGTTAACACGTGCAGCACGCTCCAGCAGACGAGAGTGGAGGTAGAATACGTCGCCCGGGAATGCTTCACGTCCAGGCGGACGACGGAGCAGCAGGGAGATCTGACGGTAAGCAACGGCCTGTTTAGACAGGTCATCATAAATGATCAGCGCATCTTCACCGCGGTCGCGGAAGTATTCACCCATTGCACAACCGGCATACGGCGCCAGGTATTGCAGTGCGGCAGATTCAGATGCGGTTGCAACCACAACGATGGTGTTAGCCAGCGCGCCGTGTTCTTCCAGTTTACGCACCACGTTAGAAATGGTGGACGCTTTCTGGCCGATGGCTACGTAGACGCACTTAATGCCGGAATCACGCTGGTTGATGATGGCATCGATTGCCAGAGCGGTTTTACCGGTCTGACGGTCGCCGATGATCAGTTCACGCTGACCACGACCGATTGGGATCATGGCATCAACGGATTTATAACCAGTCTGTACCGGCTGATCGACGGACTGACGTTCAATTACGCCCGGCGCGATAGCTTCAACAGCGGAGAAGCCATCGTGCTCCAGCGGACCTTTACCATCAATCGGTGCACCCAGGGTGTTAACCACACGTCCCAGCAGACCACGGCCAACCGGAACTTCAAGGATACGGCCAGTACATTTAACCTTCATGCCTTCGGCGAGGTCAGCGTACGGCCCCATCACAACTGCACCCACGGAGTCGCGCTCCAGGTTCAGTGCGATTGCGTAACGGTTACCCGGTAGAGCGATCATCTCACCCTGCATACAATCGGCCAGGCCGTGAATGCGGATAACACCGTCACTGACAGAAACGATAGTACCTTCGTTATGAGCCTCGCTCACAACATTGAACTGAGCAATGCGCTGCTTGATCAGTTCGCTGATTTCGGTGGAATTCAGTTGCATGCTCCAGTCCCCTTAAGACTGCAAGACGTCTGCAAGGCGTTCAAGACGGCCGCGTACGCTACCATCAATGACCATATCACCCGAACGGATGATTACGCCTGCCATTACAGACTTATCGATTTTGCAATTCAGCTTAACTTTGCGTGACAGACGTTTTTCCATCGCGGCGGTAATTTTCGCAAGCTGTTCGTCACTCATTTGAGCGGCAGAAATAACTTCTACCTCTGCGGTTGCCTCACTGGCAGCGCGCAGGTGAATGAACTGCTCGAGAACATCAGGGAGCGCATTCAGACGACTATTTTCAGCCATTACCCGAATCAGGTTTTGACCATTTTCGTCCAGTTGCTCACCACAAACCGCGATAAACGCATCAGAGAGCGTTTCCGGCGCCAGTGCGCCAGAGAGTAGCTCTGCCATTTGTTCGTTTTTCGTCACTTCGGCGGCAAACGCCAGCATATCCTGCCAGCGCTCTACGCTTTGGTGTTCGACGGCAAAGTCAAAAGCTGCTTTGGCGTAGGGGCGAGCTACCGTTACAAATTCAGACATCAGCCCCTCCCTCCTTACAGTTCAGCGACAAGTTTATCCACGATGTCGCTGTTAGCAGCTTCATCCACGGAACGTTCGATGATCTTCTCGGCGCCAGCAACAGCCAGGATAGCGACCTGCTTACGCAGCTCCTCACGAGCACGTTTACGTTCGGCATCAATTTCAGCCTGCGCCTGTGCAACGATTTTGGTACGTTCCTGTTCTGCTTCAGCTTTTGCTTCGTCCAGGATCTGAGAGCGACGCTTGTTCGCCTGCTCAATAATTACCTGGGCTTCCGCTTTTGCTTTTTTCAGCTGGTCGGTCGCGTTGGCCTGTGCAAGGTCCAAATCTTTCTTAGCGCGTTCTGCAGAAGCTAAACCGTCAGAAATTTCTTTCTGCCGCTTTTCGATGGCAGCCATTAACGGCGGCCATACATACTTCATGCAGAACCATACGAAGATAACAAACGCGATGGCCTGGCCGAGGATTGTTGCGTTCATGTTCACAGCACAATACCTCTTAAAAAATAACTCTGTGGCTTAGGTTTCTTTCGAACAACTTACTACGCGACGGCGAACATCACGTACAGACCCAGACCTACAGCGATCATCGGGATAGCATCCACCAGACCCATAACGATAAAGAACTGAGTACGCAGCAGAGGAATCAGATCCGGTTGACGCGCTGCGCCTTCCAGGAATTTACCCCCGAGGATGCCGATACCGATCGCAGCACCGATTGCCGCCAGACCCATCATCACAGCGGCAGCCATGTACAGCAGATCCATATTCAGGTTTTCCATGACAGTCTCCAGTTTGTTTCAGTTAAAACGTAGTATGTTGGTAAAAATCAATGCTCTTCAGATGCCATCGACAGATAGACGATCGTCAGAACCATGAAGATGAAGGCTTGCAGCGTAATAATCAGGATGTGGAAAATGGCCCATGGCACATTCAGAACCCACTGTGACCACCACGGCAACAGGCCAGCAATCAGAATGAAAATCAGCTCACCGGCATACATGTTGCCGAACAGTCGCAGACCCAGTGATACAGGTTTAGACAGCAGGCTTACCCCTTCAAGGATTAAGTTGACAGGAATGAACGCCCAGTGATTGAACGGCTGTAGGGTCAGCTCTTTAACGAACCCGCCCACGCCTTTCATTTTGATGCTGTAGAAAATAATCAGGATAAATACGCCAAGCGCCATCGACAGGGTGATGTTAACGTCAGCTGACGGCACCACGCGCAGAGCAGGCAGACCGAAAACGTGTTCGCCGATCCAAGGGAGAAAGTCGATAGGCAGCAGATCCATCAGGTTCATCAGGAATACCCAAACGAACACAGTGAGGGCCAGCGGAGCAATGACCTTGCTCTTGCCGTGGTACATATCTTTGACGCTGCCATAGACGAAGCCGATGATCATCTCAATAAAGGTCTGGAATTTACCAGGTACGCCGGTTGTCGCCTTTTTAGCCACACTGCGGAACATAAACAGGAATAACAGACCGAGCACCACTGAGAAAAACATGGAGTCAATGTTGAGCGTCCAGAAGGTGGCCGGGGGGTTGTGCGGATCCACCAGCGAGAATGTACGCAGGTCCAACTGAAGGTTGTTCAGATGGTGGCCTATGTAATCCTGCGGCGTCATATTTTCTGAAGCCATGATGCCTTTTACCCTTTGTTGTTAATTACAGCTGGCGCCAGAACTTGTACCACCAGCACCAAAACCCACGTCACTATCAGCGGCAAAAATACCACTTTCAAAACTGCCAGCGCCACCGCCAGAAAGGCGAAGGTCAGCAACACCTTGAAGGCTTCACCGAAGGCGAAGGACCAGGCCACTCGGCCTTTAGCTGGTGTATGCGCCTGATGACGCCAGGCAAAAATCATAAATATCATGTTTGGCAAAAAAACCGCCAAACCTCCGCTAACCGCGGAAATGCCCCAGAAAGGGTCTTTGAGGCTGAACAGCAGTCCACTTGCTATTACTGCCAGTAACTGAATAAACAGAAGCTTACGAGCAACGTTTCGACTCAAGAGCGACACTGACATCACGTTTTTACTCCTGCTTCCTTCGAGGTATGTCGCGTGTCGTATAAAACGTCCTTTAAGACGAAGAGTCAAGCATCAAAAAGCGGACAAATTATACGGTGACGCCTCGTGATTTCAAACAATAAGTAGCAAAATAGTGAATAAATGTTTAATTATTTTCCGACAGACAACTTTTCATGCATTTCACCGATCTGTGAGCAGTCATGCAAAACTGCAAAGAACGCGGAAACACGGCAATTAAAGCGTGTATCAGATCACATAATAAACATTTTTTGCGAAATCGAATTAATTGTGTACATAAAACTTATTTTCTTATTTATTTGATATTTAACATAAAAAACCAGCATTGTTTCTAAAACAATCCCATATACAACAAAAGCCTTTTATTGACATTCTTAATAAACATTTAACATCAGCATAAACGGCAATCACCTCGATTTTTAGCGGACTGATATTTTCAATGTTGACTATTTTTATGATGAAGTAACAAAGCAAAGTTAACAGAAAGAAAGACCATAGTAAAAGAAAGGTTAAACGGCGTCCAATCATACCGGGCCGTGATTTTTATTTTTGTAACATGAGCAGACCGTCTTTGTTTCACATTTTTTGATAAAAATTAAATCATTTTTGGCTGAATCACCACCAGGTGACGCTCCCCTTCTAACTGAGGAACATGCAGTTCGAAAACATCTTTAATGACGAACCCTTGCGGAAGATTTGCCATTTCATCTTCTTGAGCTAACCCTTTGAGCGCATAGAAGTGACCATTCTCTGCAGGTAAATGACGGCACCAGCTCACCATATCATTCAGCGACGCGAATGCGCGGCTAATGACGCCATCAAACGGCGGCTCTGCAGGGAACGCTTCCACGCGGCTTTGTACTGGTGTGACGTTATCCAGTTTTAACTCATGCTGAACCTGTCGGAGAAAACGTACTCGCTTGCCAAGGCTGTCCAACAGGGTGAAGTGGGATTCGGGGCGCACGATAGCTAACGGGATCCCCGGTAGCCCTGGTCCCGTACCAACATCGATAAAACGCGTTCCTTCAAGGTATGGCGCAACAATAATGCTATCAAGGATATGGCGTACCAGCATCTCTTCCGGATCGCGAACGGAGGTCAGGTTATAGGCCTTATTCCACTTATCCAGCATGCCAACATAGGCGACCAACTGGTTTTTCTGGTGATCGGTAAGTGAAATCCCTGCTTCATCAAGCAGACGAGAAAGTTTGTTGAGCACAATCGGTACCTGTTTAAAAACAATGAGCCCGGAGGCGATGTGCTTACCGGGCTGAGAAATTAACCAGGCGGATATCAGCGCTACCCGCCAAAGGTATCGTTCAGGGAGATATCAGGCGCTACGGCGCAGCATTCCCTGTTTTTTCAACCACACCAGCAAAATTGAGATTGCTGCAGGCGTAATACCGGAAATACGCGACGCCTGCCCTATCGAAGATGGCTTGTGATCGTTCAATTTGGCAATGACCTCATTTGAGAGCCCGCTTACCTGCCGATAATCAAGAGTGGCAGGCAACAACGTGTTCTCATTACGCTGTTGTTTCTCGATTTCATCCTGCTGGCGCGCGATGTAGCCTTCGTATTTTACCTGAATTTCGACCTGTTCAGCCGCCTGCTTATCCTCAAGACCCGGCGAGAATGGCGACATCTGCACCAGTTGTTCGTAAGTCATTTCCGGACGACGGAGCAAATCTTCACCATTAGCTTCACGAGACAAAGGTGCCGTCAACTGAGCGTTCACTTCCGCAGCGCTTTCCGCCAGCGGATTAACCCAACTGGATTTCAGCCGCTGGCGTTCACGTTCAATGCTCTCAAGCTTCTCGTTGAAACGCGCCCAGCGTTCGTCATCCACCAGACCCAGTTCACGGCCTTGTTCTGTCAGGCGCAGATCGGCGTTATCTTCACGCAGCATCAAGCGATATTCCGCACGTGAGGTAAACATGCGGTACGGCTCTTTGGTACCGAGAGTGCACAGATCGTCCACCAGTACGCCAAGATAGGCCTGGGATCGGCCCGGCGCCCATCCCTCTTTTTCAGCAGAGAAGCGGGCGGCGTTCAGACCAGCCAACAGCCCCTGAGCGGCAGCTTCTTCATAACCGGTAGTGCCGTTAATCTGACCAGCAAAGAACAGACCATGAATAAATTTACTTTCCAGCGTCGGTTTCAGGTCACACGGGTCAAAGAAATCGTACTCAATAGCGTAACCAGGGCGAACGATTTTTGCATTTTCCATCCCTTGCATTGAGCGGACGATTTGTATCTGAACATCGAACGGCAGGCTGGTGGAGATGCCGTTTGGATAAATTTCGTTCGACGTCAGGCCTTCCGGCTCGAGGAAGATCTGATGCTGGTTGCGATCGGCAAAGCGCATGACCTTATCTTCGATCGAAGGACAGTAGCGAGGACCGATCCCTTCAATCACGCCAGCATACATCGGGCTGCGATCGAGGTTATTGCGGATCACGTCATGCGTTTTTTCGTTGGTATGTGTGACGTAGCACGGTACCTGACGCGGGTGCTGAGAAACATCCCCCATAAACGAGAAAACCGGCATCGGATCATCGCCGTGTTGCTGCGTCAGGACGCTGAAATCAATGGTCCTCGCGTCGATACGCGGCGGGGTACCGGTTTTCAGGCGGCTGACGCGTAGCGGCAGCTCACGTAAACGGCGGGACAGCGGGATCGAAGGCGGATCGCCTGCGCGACCGCCGCTGTAGTTATCCAGCCCGATATGGATCTTACCGTCAAGGAACGTACCAACGGTCAGCACTACCGCTTTGGCACGGAATTTAAGTCCCATCTGGGTGACGGCGCCAACAACGCGATCGTTCTCAACAATCAGATCCTCAACAGCCTGCTGGAAGATCATCAAATTAGGCTGGTTCTCCAGCGCGGTACGTACGGCTTGTCGATAGAGCACACGATCTGCCTGGGCGCGAGTCGCTCGCACAGCAGGGCCTTTGCTGGCGTTTAGTATCCTAAACTGAATACCAGCGTGGTCAATTGCCTTCGCCATCAGCCCGCCAAGCGCATCCACTTCTTTTACCAGGTGTCCTTTCCCAATGCCGCCAATCGCCGGGTTGCAGCTCATCTGCCCCAGCGTGTCGATATTGTGTGTCAAAAGCAGAGTCTGTTGACCCATTCGCGCTGCGGCCATCGCGGCCTCAGTGCCTGCATGACCCCCGCCAATGATGATGACGTCAAAAGGATCCTGATAAAACATGGTGGTATGCCTCGCATAAAGCGGTTTGAAAATAGATTGAAGCCCGGGCCGTGGATTCTACTCAACTTTCGCCTTTCGAGAAAGCGCCGGGATCCTGAGTATTAAAAAGAAGATCTTTTATATAGAGATCTGTTTTATTGTGATCTCTTATTAGGATCGGCTTGTCTTGTGGATAAGTCAGATCCACGATGTAAGATCAAACGCTTAAGAAGGATCGCTTTCTGTGAATGATCGGTGATCTTGGTCCGTATAAGCTGGGATCAAAATGAAGGGTTATACACAGCACAAAAATCAGTCTACGGTTATACTTTGGATAACTACCGGTTGATCCAAGCTTTTAAGCATAGTTATCCACAGAAGAAAGTCTAATCTTTACACTTCTCAGAGCAATTTTTGCCAGGATCCCAGCCAAATCTCGGCCGGATCTTCCGGGATTTCATGTTCAAGGATGTTAATTTTTAGCGTTTCACCAATCTGCTTTGCCCCGCAGGCTTTCAGAGCCATCTCGAGCTTATCAATCGCTCCGCAGAAGGTATCATATTCGCGGCTACCGATGCCGACTGCGCCAAAATGGACTGCAGAAAGGTCGATCTGCTTTTCCTGAAGCGCTTCATAGAAGGGCAGCAGGTTATCGGGAATATCGCCAGCGCCATGGGTAGAAGAGATAACCAGCCAGATCCCTTCTGCCTGCAGATCTTCGATCAACGGACCATGCTGGATAGTCGTGCTGTGACCAGCCTCTTCCAGCTTTTCCGCCAGATGTTCTGATACATATTCTGCGCTACCCAGCGTACTGCCGCTGATAAGAGTGATGTCTGCCATGATCGCCCGCTCAACTATTCAGAGTGGCGTATTGTACGCTGTGAGCGAGCTGGGATCTACCTGTGGAAAAATGTGGGATTAAAAAGCCCAATCACGGGCGGATAGTACGCATAATCGGGTTTTGCAGGACGATCAGAGTTTCGGTGGACTGAATTTCATCAATTGTTTGGATCTTGTTGATAAGTACATGCTGGAGAGCATCAATCGATCTGCACATCACTTTTATAAAGATGCTGTAGTGCCCGGTGGTGTAATACGCTTCAGTAACCTCATCCAAGCTGTTTAGCCTGGCCAGCGCAGAGGGGTAGTCTTTCGCGCTTTTCAGAATGATGCCGATAAAACATCCCACGTCGTAACCCAGTTGTTTTGGACTTACGTCGATACGTGCGCCGGTAATAATTCCGGCCTGCTTCATTTTCTCTACGCGAACGTGAATGGTCCCTGGACTGACGCCAAACTGTTTTGCCAGTTCAGCATAGGCGGTGCGCGCATTGGTCATTAAGGCCTCGAGGATACCGCGGTCCAGATTGTCGATCTGATAATTTTCCATAGGTTTTTCTTATGAAGTTTGACGAATATTTCTATTTTAGCCTCAAATTTTAATGAATCAAAATCGATGTAGGCTTTTTGTTGTTGGATTATTGAATTGCAGCGCTGTTTTGTTGCTTAATCAGTGGCAACAGAACGCAGGAGTTATAAGAAATGAAAGCCGCATATATCGCAAAACAACGCCAGATTAGTTTCGTTAAGTCTCACTTTTCCCGTCAGCTTGAAGAGAAGCTCGGTCTGATTGAAGTACAGGCGCCAATCTTAAGCCGCGTAGGTGATGGGACTCAGGATAACCTCTCTGGTTGCGAAAAAGCGGTTCAGGTTAAAGTGAAAACACTGCCAGACGCCCAGTTCGAAGTGGTTCATTCACTGGCTAAGTGGAAGCGTCAAACCCTGGGACAACACGACTTCAGCGCGGGCGAAGGGCTTTACACGCACATGAGGGCTCTTCGCCCCGATGAAGACCGGTTAACCGCCATCCATTCCGTTTACGTTGACCAGTGGGACTGGGAGCGTGTAATGGGTGACGAAGAGCGCCACTGCGGTACGCTGAAATCAACCGTTGAAGCTATCTATGCCGGGATCAAAGCTACCGAAGACGCCGTCAGTAAAGAGTTTGGCCTCATGCCATTCTTACCTGAGACAATCCAGTTTGTTCACAGCCAGGAGCTTTTAAGTCGCTACCCGGATCTCGATGCCAAAGGCCGCGAGCGGGCAATAACGAAAGAACTGGGTGCGGTATTCCTGATCGGTATTGGTGGCAAGCTTTCTGATGGTCAGCGTCACGACGTTCGTGCGCCCGACTACGATGACTGGAGCACGCCTGCTGCTGAAGGCTTTGCGGGTCTGAACGGCGACATTCTGGTGTGGAACCCGGTTCTGGAAGATGCATTTGAGCTCTCTTCAATGGGGATCCGCGTGGATGCCGAAGCGCTGAAGCGCCAGCTTGCAATTACTGGTGATGAAGATCGCCTGAAGCTGGAATGGCACCAGGCGCTGCTGCGCGGAGAGATGCCGCAGACTATCGGCGGCGGCATTGGTCAGTCTCGTCTGACGATGCTCCTCCTGCAGCTTGACCACATCGGCCAGGTACAGTGCGGCGTATGGCCTACGCAGGTTCGTCAAAGCGTTGCCGCTCTTCTTTAATGAGTGCTTAACGCCGCCAGCGTCGCTGCAGGCGGCTACGTAACCCGGTATCAAAGCGCCAGATATGATCGAAAACGCGCATAATACCGGGCTTGCCGTGTACCGACATCGCCACCGCATGAAACCGATGTTGATGTTTGTACTGTAGCTCTCCAACCTTATTAATCACCTCATCCGGCAAGCGCTGGGCAATAAAATCTGAAATGACCACCGCATCAGCATCGACCCACTGCGGATTCTGCATACGCTCAATCACCGCCCGGAAGCAACTGGCCAGATCGGTGCCGCCGCGAAAGCGTTGGCTCAGGAAGCGGATCGCCTGTTCCAGCCCCTGCGAGCCGGTGAGTTCGTAGTGCACCACTTCGCTGGAAAACAGCATAATGAAGCAGCGGCGGTTATCCGCCAGAGCGACCCGCATCAGCGCCAGACAAAACGCCTTGGCGCACTGTTCATTAAAACCACCCATTGAGCCGGAAGTATCAACGCAGACGATAAAGGGGCCGCGCGGCTGTTCATCAAAATCCTGGCGAGTGACTGGTCGTTCGGTGATCTTTTCCCTCCATGCATCGCCGTGTAGCCGATAGGTCAGCAGCTGTTTTTCAACCAGCTTACGATAGAACTCGAACTCCAGCTCGGTAATGCCAAGGGTTGCCAGCTCAGGCGGCAACAGACGCAGAATATCGTCGCTCTGCTGAAGCCCGTCGACCTGCTCCGGTACAGTGGCCGGTTCGCGCACCAGGCTGCGGAAGTTCTCCATCGGCGCATCTTTTTTCGGTACCGTTTTCGCTTCACGTGAGCGTCCCAACTGTTCGGCTAGCTGCATGAGCTCAGGTTGTTGGGTTAAAAAGTCTCCGTAGCGAACGATCAACTGATAATCGCCTCGCTTCAACTCTCCGGCGCTCATGTCCCACAGGTGTCCCGCCGCATTGTCATTTTCCACCAGCACCGGTTCCAGTTGGCCGCTGAGGGTCATACGTTCCTGAACTTCGCTCAACAGTTGATCGCGCTCTTCCTCCAGCAGTTGCTGATTAAGGGAGGTCGCCTGCACCACCAGGCTCAGGCGCCAGCGCTGGAGGAATAACGTGTGCAGCGCTGGCGTAAAGGTGCTGTTATTCTCCACCAACTGCTGCGCCTGGCTGGCAAAAGGGGAGTGGAGGTTATGCAACTGGCTCAGAATTTGCGGCAACTGGACAATAAACTGTGAGGTGGAAAGCCGCTGTGACTGCTGATAGCACTGAACTTCCGCATCCAGCTCGGGTGGGATGTTGGTCTCTTTTAGCCGCGATCTGACCGCTTCCCGCCAGCGAGGAATGTCGGCGGCGATAATATTTTTGAGCCGTGGAAATTTTTCAAAGAATACCGCGAGTTGGGGCGCTGCCAGTAGCGCCAGCAGCATCTCATCGATCATGCCCTCTTCGCCGACTGCCAGCATGACATTCAGCATGTCCAGGGTCATGACTGGCGTGCCTGTTTAATCTGCGCTCCGACGTCCTGTAGACTGGCTTCAATGCGCCCCAGCCACTCACCGGGAATAAACAGACATTTCTGCTGTTCGCTGAAGCGGTTATGTTGCTGATGCCATTCATCGTCCAGCGCCTCCAGTTGTTGCCTGATTTCGGCCGGCATATTTTCCCGTGATGCGCTACCGGGCAGGGAAAGTCGCGAACCCTGTAAGCTGACATCGCGCACGACCAGATGCTGGCTGGTATCGACATCCATATTCAACTGCTGGGCAAAACCAATACCGTTGAGCTTGCCGCGGATCTCACCGCCTTTCTCCAGCCAGTGAGCAAGTTCTTCACGAACAAAGGTAATATGAATCACTTCCAGATCATGCAGTTTGAGCGGCTGCTGGAGGAGTAGGGTTAGTGTGGGGGCCTGCACTTCAGCAGGCAGTTCATAATGAGGTTTACGGCTGAACATACCGCCGAGACGGTTTACTTTTAGTGCGGTCTTATCGCTTTGTTGCTGTTGAAGCTGAATGCGCCGCTGGATAATCGACCCCAGGCGGGCGAGCATCGCCTGCTGCTGCCAGGCGTGGCTGGTCATTAAGGTCTCCAGTTGTACGGACATCAGGTTCATTGTCTCAATATTGTGCCACAGACAATCTTTCAGCAGGATCAGGTCTATTGGCGCAATGGTGTCGCGGCCGCTGAAAAAGGCGCTGGCCTGCAGCAGACGAATGGCTTTTTTCCAGCGACGATCTGAGACGTAGGGTGCATTCGGCTGTGTATCCAACTGCTGACGTAGCTGGAAAATGAGTTCAAAAACGCTGTCCGGTAGTTTCACGCTGCCAATTTCCTGCTGCCATTGCAGGAACTCTTCGTCGCTGACCTGCAAATTCGCCGGGACGGGGTTACTGTTCTCGTCCTGCTGGCTTATCAGCATTGAGCGGAAGTTGGTTTTATCCTGTACCTTGTCCAGCCATAAGCGGATAAGCATACGATCGTATAAGGCTTCCAGGCTGTTGTCCGCCTCCGGAAGTTCGTTCGATGCCGCCACCAGCAGGCGCATAGGGATTTTCTCTTCGATCGCTCCGTTGCGGAAATGGCGTTCGTTTATCGCCGTCAGTAGCGTATTGAGGATCGCCGGACCCGCTTTCCAGATCTCATCGAGAAAAACAATTTCGGCTTCCGGAAGATAGCCAGCAGTCAAACGCTCGTAGCGTCCTTCATCTTTCAGCGCCTGAATGGAGAGCGGGCCAAACACCTCTTCTGGCGTGGAGAAACGCGTCATCAGGTATTCAAATGCGCGTGCCTGCTGGAAGGCGAACTTGAGGCGACGGGCAATCAAGCTTTTGGCGATCCCCGGCGGGCCCAGCAGAAAAACGCTCTCGCCGCTCAGTGCGGCAAGCAGACAAAGCCGTATTGCATGGCTGCGTTCAAAGAGTCCTTTTTCCAGCGCGGCGCTGAGCCGGGAAATTCTTTCTGCCAGTAAATGTGATTGAGCCATAATAGAGTTGCGTGCTTTTTAGAATGTCGTTGTTAGGTCGAGTATAGATGGTTGATTAGGGGTGGTAATAGCCTGAAGAATCGATTTATTTTCTTTCAGTCAGGTTAAGATGATGTCAGTTAGGGGTACGATTCAGCAAATAATCGTGCATACTGTGCGCTTTTTGTGTGCCAAGGGACCAGGAACACATTTGTTTTATATACACAAAAATGTTCAAGATGCGTCAGGCTGCAAGGGATGAAATTCTCTGGGGCATAGATAGCTATGTCACTGGGGTTTCTGAGCGCAGCCAACGCAGAAGCAGCTTGAAACGTGATGTGTATAAACGAAAAGACTAGTCTATGAGCACTGATAATAAGCAATCGCTGCCGGCAATAACGCTGGCGGCAATCGGCGTGGTATACGGGGATATCGGCACCAGTCCATTATATACACTTCGTGAATGTCTGTCGGGTCAGTTTGGCTTTGGTGTTGAGCGCGATGCTGTTTTTGGCTTCCTGTCGCTTATTTTCTGGCTGTTAATTTTTACCGTATCACTCAAATACATTACCTTCGTGATGCGGGCAGATAACGCCGGTGAAGGGGGGATCCTGACGTTAATGTCGCTGGCGGGGCGAAATACCTCTGCACGCGCAACGTCCATCCTGGTGATCCTTGGGCTTATCGGCGGTAGCTTCTTTTATGGCGAGGTGGTGATTACGCCGGCCATCTCGGTGATGTCGGCGATAGAAGGGCTGGAAATTATCGCCCCTGACCTGGATACCTGGGTTGTGCCTATATCAATCATTGTTCTGACGCTGCTATTTGTCATTCAAAAGAACGGTACCAGCATGGTAGGCAAGCTGTTCGCGCCGATTATGCTGATCTGGTTCCTGTTGCTGGCGGTGCTGGGGGCGCGCAGTATTTTCGCTAACCCGGAAGTGTTGCAGGCGTTGAACCCTTATTGGGCGGTTCACTTCTTTCTCGAATATAAAACCGTCTCGTTTGTGGCGCTGGGGGCGGTGGTGCTGTCGATTACTGGTGTGGAAGCGCTGTATGCCGACATGGGGCACTTCGGTAAATTGCCGATTCGCCTGGCCTGGTTTTCGGTGGTGCTGCCTTCGCTGGCGCTGAACTACTTTGGTCAGGGAGCGCTACTGCTTAAACACCCGGAAGCGATTAAAAACCCGTTCTTTCTGCTGGCGCCGGAATGGGCGCTAATTCCGATGCTGATCATTGCTGCCCTGGCGACGGTTATCGCTTCTCAGGCGGTTATCTCCGGCGTCTTCTCGCTGACTCGCCAGGCGGTGCGCCTGGGATACCTGTCGCCGATGCGGATTATTCATACCTCGGAAATGGAGTCCGGGCAGATTTATATCCCGTTTATCAACTGGCTGCTCTATATCTCGGTGGTCATCGTGATTGTTAACTTTGAGCACTCCTCAAATCTGGCGGCGGCCTATGGTATTGCGGTGACGGGGACGATGGTGCTGACCACCATTCTGTTTACGACGGTGGCGCGTCAAAACTGGCACTGGAATAAGTTCGTTGTGGCGCTGCTACTGGTTGCCTTTATGGGCATTGATATCCCGCTCTTCTCCGCGAACCTCGATAAAATCGTTTCCGGCGGCTGGCTGCCTCTGACTCTCGGGCTGGTGATGTTTACCATCATGACCACCTGGAAAAGCGAGCGTTTCCGCCTGCTGCGTCGGATGCATGAGCACGGCAATTCCCTGGAGGCGATGATCTCTTCTCTGGAGAAATCGCCGCCGGTTCGCGTTCCTGGTACCGCTGTTTATATGTCCCGGGCGCTGAACGTGATTCCTTTCGCTCTGTTGCACAACCTGAAACATAACAAGGTGCTGCACGAGAGGGTGATTTTGCTCACGCTGCGTACTGAAGACGCGCCATATGTGCATAACATTCGTCGTGTGCAGATTGAGCAGATTTCGCCGTCGTTCTGGCGCGTTGTTGCCAGCTATGGCTGGCGCGAAACACCGAATGTCGAAGAGGTTTTCCATCGCTGTGGGCTGGAAGGCCTGAGCTGCCGGATGATGGAGACCTCCTTCTTTATGTCGCATGAGTCGTTGATCATCGGCAAGCGGCCATGGTATCTGCGCTTGCGCGGTAAGCTGTATCTTCTGCTGCAGCGAAACGCCCTACGAGCGCCGGACCAGTTCGAAATCCCACCTAACCGGGTTATTGAGCTCGGTACCCAGGTTGAAATCTGATAGTTTAAAGCCCTTCCTGATGAAGGGCTTTTTGTTTATTTCAACTCATCTGGTGTTCTCTCTTTTAGTTTGCGAAACGTTTCGATAGCGATCACAATTCTTACATCTGGTGATGGTTTTCTGTTCTCTTATTGATAATATTTATATAAGCGAAACGTTTCGCTAGTGGAGTAAAAGAGAAAATGAAAAAAGGTACCGTACTCAATGCTGATATTTCGTCGGTCATCTCCTGCCTGGGTCATACCGATACACTGGTGATTTGCGATGCCGGGTTACCTGTTCCCCGCTGTAGCGCCCGTATCGATATGGCGTTAACCCATGGGGTGCCTTCTTTTATGCAGGTTCTGGAGGTAGTGACGAGTGAAATGCAGGTTGAAGCGGCTATCCTCGCGGAAGAGATTAAAACCTTTAATCCGCAGCTCCACGCGACGTTGCTCAAACATCTTGAGCAGCTGCAGCAACACCAGGGAAACACCATTGAAATTCGTTACACCAGTCATGAGCAGTTTAAAAAAGAAACCGCAGACAGTCAGGCGGTGATTCGCAGCGGGGAGTGTTCCCCGTATGCGAACGTTATTCTCTGTGCCGGTGTTACGTTCTGAGGTCACCGATATGGAAGCCTTATTGCAATTAAAAGGGATCGATAAAACGTTCCCTGGCGTCAAGGCGCTCTCCGGCGCCTCGCTAAACGTTTATCCGGGCCGCGTGATGGCACTGGTTGGGGAAAACGGTGCCGGAAAGTCCACCATGATGAAGGTGTTGACCGGTATCTACTCCCGTGATGCCGGCTCGCTGCTGTGGTTGGGGAAAGAGACCACCTTCAACGGACCCAAATCTTCTCAGGAAGCCGGGATCGGCATCATTCACCAGGAGCTAAACCTGATCCCACAACTGACGATCGCAGAAAATATTTTCCTCGGTCGTGAGTTTGTGAATCGCTTTGGCAAGATTGACTGGAAAACGATGTACGCCGAAGCCGACAAACAGCTGGCAAAGCTAAATCTACGTTTTAACAGCCAGAAGCTGGTGGGCGATTTGTCGATCGGCGATCAGCAGATGGTCGAGATCGCTAAAGTGCTGAGCTTTGAGTCGAAGGTCATCATTATGGATGAGCCGACTGACGCGCTGACCGACACCGAGACCGAATCCCTGTTCCGCGTGATCCGCGAACTGAAATCGCAGGGGCGAGGTATTGTCTATATCTCTCACCGTATGAAAGAGATCTTCGAGATTTGCGATGACGTCACGGTATTCCGCGATGGACAGTTTATCGCCGAGCGCGAAGTAGCCAGTCTGGATGAAGATCTGTTGATTGAGATGATGGTCGGCCGCAAGCTGGAAGATCAGTACCCGCATCTGGACAAAGCCCCAGGCGCAGTTCGTCTTAAGGTCGACAACCTGTGTGGTTCAGGCGTGGAGAACATCTCCTTTATTCTGCGCCAGGGAGAGATTCTCGGCGTCGCCGGGCTGATGGGGGCCGGGCGCACTGAACTAATGAAGGTGCTGTACGGTGCGCTGCCGCGCAGCAGCGGCTCGGTCACGCTGGATGGGCATGAAGTCGTCACTCATTCTCCGCAGGATGGGCTGGCCAACGGTATTGTTTACATCTCCGAAGACCGTAAGCGTGATGGCTTAGTGCTCGGCATGTCGGTTAAAGAGAATATGTCGCTGACCGCGCTGCGTTATTTCAGCCGCCGCGGCGGTAGCCTCAAGCATAAAGATGAGCAGCAGGCGGTAAGTGATTTTATCCGCCTGTTTAATGTGAAAACGCCTTCAATGGAGCAGACCATTGGGCTACTTTCAGGCGGTAACCAGCAGAAGGTGGCGATTGCCCGCGGGTTGATGACCCGTCCGAAGGTGTTAATCCTCGATGAACCGACCCGCGGCGTGGACGTCGGGGCGAAGAAAGAGATCTACCAGCTGATTAACCAGTTTAAAGCCGAAGGCCTGAGCATCATTCTGGTCTCTTCGGAGATGCCGGAAGTGCTGGGTATGAGCGATCGTATCATGGTGATGCATGAAGGGCATCTCGGCGGTGAATTCACACGCGAGCAGGCCACCCAGGAAGTATTGATGGCTGCCGCTGTGGGCAAGCTTAACCGTGTGAATCAGGAGTAAAAAAATGAATAACCCGGTTGTTTCAGGTCGTCACTACTTCACAAGAGCATGGTTCATGGAGCAAAAATCGTTGATTGCTCTGCTGGTTCTGATTGCCATTGTCTCGACCATGAGCCCCAACTTTTTTACCGTGAATAACCTGTTCAATATTCTGCAGCAGACGTCAGTTAACGCCATTATGGCGGTAGGGATGACACTGGTTATCCTGACGTCGGGCATCGACCTGTCAGTCGGTTCCCTGCTGGCGCTGACTGGCGCGGTCGCCGCATCTATTGTTGGGATTGAGGTTAACGCGCTGGTAGCCGTGGCCGCTGCGCTGGCGCTAGGGGCGGCGATCGGCGCCGTTACCGGCGTGATTGTGGCGAAAGGGCGCGTACAGGCATTTATCGCCACGCTGGTCATGATGCTGCTGCTGCGCGGCGTAACGATGGTTTATACCAACGGTAGCCCGGTAAATACCGGCTTTACCGACAATGCCGATCTGTTTGGCTGGTTCGGGATTGGTCGTCCGCTGGGGATCCCAACGCCGGTGTGGATTATGGCGATTGTCTTCCTGGCCGCCTGGTACATGCTGCACCATACCCGGCTGGGCCGTTATATCTACGCGCTCGGCGGTAACGAGGCGGCAACGCGTCTTTCCGGCATCAGCGTGAATAAAGTTAAAATCATTGTCTATTCTTTGTGCGGCATGCTGGCCTCGCTGGCCGGGATTATTGAGGTCGCGCGTCTCTCTTCCGCGCAGCCGACAGCGGGCACCGGATATGAACTGGATGCGATTGCTGCGGTGGTGCTCGGTGGTACCAGCCTTGCGGGCGGTAAAGGCCGTATTGTCGGCACATTGATAGGTGCATTGATCCTTGGCTTTCTGAACAACGGCCTGAATTTATTAGGTGTTTCATCCTATTACCAGATGATCGTGAAAGCGGTGGTTATTTTGCTGGCGGTACTGGTAGATAACAAGAAGCAGTAACTGAGAACTCTACAGGACATCTTAACTATGAATATGAAAAAACTGGCGACCCTGGTCTCTGCTGTAGCGTTAAGTGCGACCGTAAGTGCAAACGCGATGGCAAAAGACACTATCGCTCTGGTTATCTCTACGCTTAACAACCCGTTCTTTGTCTCTCTGAAGGATGGTGCGCAAAAAGAAGCGGACAAACTGGGCTATAACCTGGTGGTTCTGGATTCCCAGAACAATCCGGCAAAAGAGCTGGCTAACGTTCAGGATTTAACCGTTCGTGGTACCAGGTTGCTGCTGATCAACCCAACGGATTCTGATGCAGTTGGCAATGCCGTGAAGCTGGCTAACCAGGCGAAAATTCCGGTCATTACCCTCGATCGTCAGGCGTCAAAGGGCGAAGTGGTCAGCCATATCGCTTCTGATAACGTACTGGGCGGCAAGATGGCCGGCGATTATATCGCGAAAAAAGTTGGCGAAAACGCAAAGATCATTGAACTACAGGGAATTGCGGGAACGTCCGCGGCGCGCGAACGTGGAGAAGGTTTCCAGCAGGCCGTTGTTGCGCATAAGTTTAACGTGTTGGCCAGCCAACCGGCAGATTTTGACCGTACCAAGGGCCTGAACGTCATGCAGAACCTGCTGACGGCGCATCCTGATGTGCAGGCGGTATTTGCCCAGAACGATGAAATGGCGCTGGGTGCGCTGCGTGCGCTGCAAACGGCAGGCAAATCTGATGTGATGGTCGTTGGATTTGACGGTACTCCGGATGGCGAGAAAGCGGTAAACAGTGGCAAACTGGCAGCGACCATCGCCCAGTTACCGGAGCAGATCGGTGCTAAAGGCGTTGAGACAGCCGATAAAGTGTTGAAGGGCGAAAAAGTGGATACCAGCTATCCGGTTGAGTTGAAACTGGTCATTAAGCAATAATGTGCGATTCGGATCGGCGACGGTCCGAGGGACAACATAATAAAGAAAAGCAGGGCATGCGCCACCGGGTTCCGGTGGCGCGCTTTCCGAGAATATTGATTATGAAAACCGCAGGCAAACTTGTCGTCCTTGGTAGTATCAACGCCGATCACATCCTTAATCTCGATGCCTTCCCTACGCCTGGTGAAACCGTCACAGGTCATCACTATCAGGTCGCTTTCGGCGGTAAGGGTGCAAACCAGGCGGTTGCTGCCGGACGCAGCGGGGCAAATATCTCCTTTATCGCCTGTACTGGCGATGACGATATTGGCGAACGCGTTCGTCGCCAGCTGGAGAGCGATAATATCGACGTCGCGCCAGTCAGAGCCGTTGCCGGAGAATCAACCGGCGTAGCGCTGATTTTTGTTAACGCTGAAGGTGAGAATACCATCGGTATTCATGCCGGCGCCAACGCCGCGCTCTCTGTTGCGCAGGTTGATGCTGAAAAAGAACGTATTGCCAGCGCTCAGGCGCTACTGATGCAGCTTGAATCGCCGCTGGAAAGCGTACTGGCCGCGGCGAAAATTGCTCACCAAAATCAAACCTCAGTCATACTCAATCCTGCTCCGGCACGTGAATTGTCGGATGAACTGTTAACGCTGGTGGATATTATTACCCCTAACGAGACCGAAGCGGAGAAGCTCACCGGCGTTCGAGTGGAAAACGACGATGATGCGGCAAAAGCCGCTAAAGTGCTCCATAATAAAGGTATTGGTACGGTGATCATTACGCTTGGCAGCCGTGGCGTGTGGGCCAGTAGCGAAGGTGAAGGTCAGCGGGTTCCCGGTTTTAAAGTACAGGCGATTGACACCATTGCCGCTGGCGATACCTTTAATGGTGCGCTGGTCACCGCGCTGCTTGAAGGTAGCGAACTGGCGGAGGCAATCCGTTTTGCCCATGCAGCCGCAGCTATCGCCGTCACCCGAAAAGGGGCCCAGCCCTCCGTGCCCTGGCGAAAAGAAATAGATGAATTTTTACGTCAACAGGGGTAACGCTTGGCTACTATGAAGGATGTAGCCCGCATTGCGGGCGTTTCCACTTCAACGGTTTCTCATGTCATCAACAAAGATCGTTTCGTTAGTGAAGCGATTACCGCTAAAGTCGACGCCGCGATTAAGAGCCTGAATTATGCACCTTCCGCGCTGGCGCGCAGCCTCAAATTAAACCAAACCCGCACCATAGGCATGCTTATCACTGCCAGTACCAATCCGTTTTATTCGGAGCTGGTGCGCGGCGTGGAACGTAGCTGTTTTGAACGGGGCTATAGCCTGGTGCTGTGCAATACCGAAGGCGATGAGCAGCGTATGAACCGTAATCTGGAGACGCTGATGCAAAAGCGCGTCGATGGTTTACTTCTGTTGTGTACCGAAACGCATCAACCTTCGCAGGAAATCATGCAGCGCTACCCTTCTGTACCGACGGTGATGATGGATTGGGCACCGTTCGATGGCGATAGTGATCTGATTCAGGATAACTCTCTGCTGGGTGGCGATATGGCGACGCAGTATCTCATCGAGCGAGGCTATACGCGGATTGCCTGCATTGCGGGTCCGCTGGATAAAACGCCTGCCCGACTGCGCCTGGAGGGTTACCAGGCGGCGATGGCTAGAGCCGGACTCGCAATACCTGAAGAATATGTTATTAGCAGCGATTTTGAGTTTGGCGGCGGATTTAGCGCCATGCAGAAGCTGCTAACCCTGTCAGAGCTGCCGCAAGCAGTGTTTATCGGTAACGATGCGATGGCGGTGGGTGCCTATCAGGCCCTTTACCAGAGTGGCCTGCGCATCCCTCAGGATATGGCGCTGGTGGGTTATGACGACATTGAACTGGCGCGCTATATGACGCCGCCGCTGACCACTATCCATCAACCGAAAGATGAACTGGGCGAGCTGGCCATCGATGTGCTGATCCACCGAATGGCCGAACCGGGACAAAAACAGCAGCGCGTGCAATTAACCCCTGAGCTGGTGGTTCGCGGCTCAGCCTAACGTTTGTGCCGCTCCTTAATCAGGTTGCGGCCATCTTTTGCTCTTAATAAGGTAAATACCAGTGCCGATACCACGGTGATTGCCCCCATGGTAATAAAGGTGTAGTGAAACTGCTCAATGGTATTTGCGCTATCAAATCCTTCATAAAACCGTAGCACCGCCGCGCTAACGGCAACCCCGAAACTGATAGATAGCTGCTGGGTAACGGCCAACACGCTGTTGCCGCTGCTGGCGTTTTCATCGGTTAAATCGGCGAGCGTGATGGTGTTCATTGAGGTGAACTGGGTGGACATAGCCATTCCCAGAACGAATAGCGGCAGCAGCAACATCCAGATCGACATATCCGGAGATTGCAGCGAAAACTGAGCGATCATCAGGCCGATAAATATCGTGACCCCAACCAGCGTTTTACGATAACCAAACCAGCGAAGGATCTGGGTGACGGTGGATTTCGCAATAATCGAACCAATCGCCGTAGGCGCTATCATGCAGCCAGCGATAATCGCCGGATAACCGAAGCCAACCTGTAACATCAGCGGCATCAGGAACGGAACGCAACCGGTACCCAGGCGCGTTGCCAGGTTTCCCGCGATCCCGACAGAGAAGGTATGCGTTTTAAATAAAGAAAGCGAAATGAGCGGTGAAGGATGACGGCGTGCGTGGTGAATATAGGTCCATAGTAAAATAATGCTCAGGGCGATAACGGCCAGCGCCATCCATGTGGCGACAATTTTCTCGCCGAACAGCTCAATTCCGCTGGAAAACAGTACCAGACTCAGGCCAAACAGTATAAAACCGAGCGTGTCGAAGCGCCGCCGGGGTGTGGTGAAATCCGGCATATATTTACGGGCGTAGACGATCCCTATAATGCCGATGGGTATATTAATCAGGAAAATCCAGTGCCAGCTAGCCCAGGTGACCAGAACACCGCCGAGCACGGGACCGAGGATGGGGCCGACCAGTCCAGGCATCGTGACGAAGTTTAATACCTGCAGCAATTCACTGCGCGGATAGGCGCGCAGTAATGCCAGCCTCGCAACCGGCATCATCATCGCTCCGCCAATGCCCTGAATCACGCGGAAGATAACCAGTTCCATCAGGGAGTTTGAAAGGGCGCAGGCAAGAGAACCGAGGGTAAACAGGCTGACGGCGATGATAAACACTTTCCGCGTGCCGAAGCGGTCGGCCAACCAACCGCTGACCGGAATAAGCATGGCCACCGTCAGCGTATAGCTGATGATGGCCGATTGCATCGCTAGCGGTGAACGGTTGAGACTGTGGGCAATAGCTGGAAGGGCTGTATTCAGAATGGTGGCGTCGAGCGCCTGCATAAAAAAAGCCATTGCTGCGATCCACGGCAGCCCGGCCATACTGCGGGCTTTCTTCTCAGTCATTCGATTCCCTTGCTATTTGTCGGAATGATTTGGCGCACTTAGCAACGTCTGGCAGGCGCTAAGCGCTCGTGTACCGTCATTTTCCAGAATGGCATCAACGATTGCCTGATGGAGTTCCAGTTTCACCACTTCATTTTGAGTAATCGAAGTGAAGTAGGTGTGATAGGCCGAATGAAATAAGGAAGCGAATGAGGTCAGGAAAGGGTTGCCGCTCATTTCATATATATGTTTATGCCAGGCCATATCGACTTCAATCCAGCGCTCGCGCTGAAAATTTCTCTTTAGCTCAACCATTTCCTCCATCAAGGCGTTGAGCTGGGCCTTTTGTTCCGGAGTACCTGTCATTGCCGCCAGAAAACAGGCTTGAGGCTCCAGACTTTCGCGCATAACGAGGAAATGGCTGACTACCTCTGAGAAGTTATCTTCTGTTAACCACCAGGCGAGGAGTTCTTTATCGAGAAAGTTCCAGCTGCTGCGCGGCATTACCCGCGTTCCGATACGTGGGCGAGGTAAAAGCATACCTTTCGCTGCTAGTATTTTAACCGCTTCACGCACGGCTGTACGGCTCACACCAAACTGCTCACCCAGTTCCATCTCTCCGGGAAGGATACTTTCTGGCTGATATTCACCGGTCAGAATTTTTTGAGCCAGTTTCTCCGCTAATACCCAGGAGATATTCTTTTGTGCCGCCAACTGCTGTGTGCTTAAAGACATAAATGCCGTTCCTTTCTTTTTTTACCTTATCAGTATGCCATCTGATGGCTTACTTCGTTGGTTAAAACGGCAAAACGTCGATTTTTTGCTACATTACACACTGTGATGATGAAAAAAGAGACGGTTGAAAAGTTTTTTGCATTTATCCCTTGTTACTTCGGAATAACTCCCTATAATTCGCCTCCACTGACACGGAACAACGGCAGATAAGCCACCGGGTCAGGGGGATTCAGCGATGAATGCCGACAGAGAAAAGCGAAATTAAACGCTTGACTCTGTAGCGGGAAAGCGTAATATGCACACCCCGCGCCGCAGCGAA
>DASYFN010000046.1:0-22412 GCA_036498385.1 Klebsiella sp. | reverse complement strand
AATGAGTTTGCGGGATCTGGCTTAGTCACTATTTCGCCGTAATAAATAAAGTTACCAGGGCAGTTAATGGTAACTTTTTCTGATGGATCGAAGAAGGGGAATTAGGAATATTCCGCGGATCATCAAAAAGGAGACAGCCAGGTGAAAAAGGGCAAAGGGAATAATTTTATCGTCATCATGTTTGATATAAGTCAATTATTTTTCAAGCAAAACAAAAAAATATTTTAAGAATATTCATGGCGCCTGAGTCAATCCGATAACTGCTAATTTTCTGTTGAAGAAAGCGGCCCCGGTTTACCGATCAGATAGCCCTGCACCAGATCACAGCCTAATTGCCGTAACGACTGCAGCTGCTCTTCCGTTTCGACACCTTCAGCCACAATACGCATATGCAGGCTTTTACCCATGCTGATAATCAGCCGTACGATATCGAGGTCATCTTTCTGGTCAGGAATATTAATGACAAATGAACGGTCGATTTTTATCTTATCAAACGGGAAATAGCTTAAGCGCGATAGCGACGAATAGCCGGTACCAAAATCATCAATGGAGATCTGCACCCCAAGCTCGCGCAACTGGCTCAGGATCTCTAAAGAGCGGGTGTTTTCGTTAAATACGTCAGACTCGGTGATCTCCAGATCCAGGCAATGCGGGTCAAGTCCGGTACTTCTTAATATTGATATCACGGTGTCAGTCAGCGAACTGTTCATCAGTTGAACGGGCGACACGTTAACCGACACCTTAAGCGGTGACGACCAGCTGGCGGCCTCTTCGCAGGCGGTTCTCAACACCCACTCGCCCAACGAATTAATCAGGCCAATTTTCTCCGCCACCGGAATAAATTCAGTCGGCGGAACGCTGCCGCGTAGCGGATGAAACCAACGCACCAGCGCTTCATAGCCGTAGATTTCACCGCTCATCGTGTCGGCTATCGGCTGGTAGTAAACCCTGAACTCATCTTTATTGAGCGCCTGTATCAAGTCATCTTCGAAGGATTTATTCTCCTGCTGGCGCTGAAGCATGCCGGGACGGAATATCTGGATGTTGCCGGAGCCCTCTTTTTTCGCTTCATACAGCGCCAGGTCGGCGCATTTGTATAAATAGTCTGTGCGGCTCTCCCTGTCAGAGATGACAATCCCGATACAGGTGCCGATCTGGATCAGCGAATCGTAAATCTGATACGGCTGGCTGATCTTTTCGCGGATCACCCTCCCCCGCTGCAGCGCCATCTCTTCGCTAAGATCATGTGAAACCATGGCAAACTCGTCTCCTCCCAGTCGGTACAGTGTTTCTGACGTTTTGCGAAAAAATGAGAGACGGCTGGCCAAATCCTGCAATAATTTATCCCCGGCATCGTGACCCTGGGTATCGTTGACATCCTTGAAATTATCCAGGTCAAACAGCATTACCACCGCCGAGCCGTTATATGGCCGCACCTGGTTGACAACCTCCTGCAACCGTTGCCAGAAAGAGAGCCGGTTAGGCATACCCGTCAGCGAATCATGATAGGCATCGTACTGCAGCCGACGGTTCTGCACTTGCAGCTTCTCTTTTGAAGCCTGCAGATCGTTAGCCAGTAATTTCATCCGCACATGGGCGCGACGCAGGGTGTTATTCTGCTTCAGCATCAGCAGCCCAAGAGTGATACAGAGGACAATCAGCAGAACAGAAATAGCCGAATAGATGTAATACAGGCCCTGTATTTTATCGTGGGTCAGATTAACAATATCAATATCTTTAGCGAGCGAGGTTGACGCGAGTGAGATTAACGGCCCATCCAGGGTACTCATCTCCTTCAGCATCAGCTTTAGCTGTGGCGTCGTCATGGTATCCAGCTGTTTATCCAGCTGATTCAGAAGACGAATGAGACTCTCAACTAGCGCCTTACTGTGGGGATCTTTGCTTATAAACTGTCCTAAATCACCCTGCTGCAGCAAAGCAATCTGGCTCATCATAATTTCCAGACGCAGACGTACCTCATCGTGGTCGCTCCCCTCGATCTCAAGCCCCATCGCACTTAGCCGTGCCTCAAGGCGCATGTACTCGGAGACTATCTGGGAAACGGACCACGAATCGGTATAACGCGTTAATTTTTGCAACTCAGTTTGCCGCTCATGTACCAAATAAGTAATGTAACCAGTAACAATGAAGAGCGACAAAATAATGGCAGTGAGTATTCGATTCAAGATTAAACCCTTACTCAATGATAATCTTCGAAACCTGCCATGCCGAACGGGAAAAATAAACCTGGTTCTGCAATTCCGGGCTACTGTCATAGGGATAAACAATAAATAAAGGTCCTTTATCGCGAATACGCATATATTTGCCATTCATTTTTAATGCCAAAATTGCAGGAAATTTTTGGAAATCATCCAGGGGAATAATCGTCGTATAATCGTTAAGCGCCAGCACCCGGGCCGACTTGCCTTTGGCGCCGACTAAATCCATGAGTTTATTGAGGGAAATACCGTCAAAGCGGACTTTCCCCGAATACCATGGGGTGGTTGTCACAATCGTTTCCATACCCAGTTTTTCTAATGCTGCAACATCAAAAACGGCTGTATCGCCCTCATTCGTATTCCCAATGAGGCCGGAAATAGTTAAAACGGGTTTTCCCACAGGCGCTGGCAGTTTTTCTGCAAAAGCGGAAGGCAAAACCATAACACAAAATAACGCTGCAAAAATTAAACGCATTTAACTCACCTTTCCGAATCTGGAGACATGTTAATTGTAAACCATTTAAGTCATTTCTTAAAAGGAGCCCCGGTGGGTTAAAAAATTAAAATTAAAAATAATAAGCGAGCGCCTAAGTATGTATTCTGAGCACCTGCGTACTGGCGACCAGCGGCGGAAGGAAAAGACCATATGGTTTTCGCGCACGTGGTGGGATGGCTGGACAGCGACCAGCTTGTAATAGCCCTGATGAGATAAGCGCTAAGCCAGCGATATGCTGCTGTGCCTGAGCCATTGCCGCGCTGTCCGGCTGCGGCATCTTACTGAATAAAGTGGAAAGTCCATTCATAGCGCCCTCATTGCGATCGCGCCTACAGCAGGGCCAGCAGAAATATCACTTCGCCCAGCTCAATCGCCGCGCCTAATGTGTCGCCGGTTTGCCCGCCCAGGGTACGCTTCAGCGCCTGGCCCAGCGCCCAGACCAACACCAGCGTGATAATTGCCGCCCGCAGACCGCTGAGCCCGAGCAGCAGCGTCGCCAGCACCAGGGCAATGACTATAGCGATCAGCGTCTGGCGCAGCGTGATTTTACCGATAAACAGATTGCCCAGCCCTTCTTCACGGGCGTAGCGCTGGCGGTACATCAGCAGCACCGCCATACCGCGGCCCACAGCGCAGGCGGCTGCCAGAGCGGCAATCACCGATGTACCGCGCAGCGCCACCTCGGTGATCACCAACACTTTAGCAATCAGTACGAAAATCAGCGCCAGTCCGCCGTGAGTGCCCAGCCGACTGTCACGCATAATCTCCAGCATCCGCTCGCGGCGGCGGGCGGAGAAGATGCCATCGCAGGTATCCGCCAGCCCATCAAGATGGAAACCTCCGGTCAACAGCGCCAACGCCAGCACGCCGAGCAGCGCGGCAATCGGGCCACCACACCACGGTTGAAGCGACATCACGACGACGCCAGCGATAGCCCCCAGCAGCAGGCCGACAAAGGGGAAAGTGACGATACTGCGTTGATATTGTTTAATTTCCAGACCCTGAGATAAACGCGCCGGGACCGGCAGGCGGCTGATAAACGATAATGCGGCAAAAAAAGATTTAATCATTGAAAGATGACTCCTGTCGATAAATCCCGTGGTCAGCGGTTATTCACTTCCCCCACTGACCGCCATCTGACTTATCCGCGTGGCTGTTGCGCGGAAAAAACCTGGCAACATTCTTCAAGCCGCCAGTGGGCAAGTCGGGTATCACGGTGGTGTTGAATGCGCGCAGCGATTTGGTTGTCGGAAATCCAGGAGGTAGCGAGGTAGAGCGCCGAAACGAAAGAGTTGAGTAAAGATCCGTCGTCACGGCGTTGGCCGCTAAGCGCGTCGCCGGTAGTCAGTATCATCGCGGCAGCACCTGTTGCAGGGACAGCATGAGATAAACCCTTCCGATATCAATATGTTTACGGCGGAAGTATACCAAACTCCTGGGGAAAGGTTCAGCATTGCACGGACTGTTTTACTAAGGATTTGCGAGATAACGCAGGAGGAAGAAGAGCAACTCCGGCAGCGAGCGCCGCCGGAGCGCGTAAACGGGGGTTACTCGGCAGATTTATCTTCTACTTTCGCTTCGCCCATCACTTTCAGCTTTTTAGAGATATCGCGACGTTCTTTGGAGATCTCGGCATTTTTGATGATGTAATCGTCAACGCGATCTTCATAATCGCTCTTCATGCTGGCGATGATGCCCTGAATGGCTTCAACGCTCATGCCCGGCTTGATGTAGTCGCTCAGGTTGTCCAGCAGCAGTACGCGCTTCTGGTTATCACGGATCTTTTTCTCAACGTCCTGAATTTCACGCTGCAGTTTGTTCTTACGACGATACAGGCGAACAAACTCCAGTACGTCCTGGAAAGAAGGCTTAGTTGTTTCCATTTTTACACCCCTACTATTTGAGATTCGGATTCGCTAAAGCGACTGCTACATAGGGCTAACATAACTGTTAGCAGCCGCTAATGACAATGTTTTTTCCTTTGTCTTTATCATAACCCTAAACGCTGCTGAATCGAAGCAAGCGATGGAAAAACCACACGAGTCTGGTCTTTATTTACGCAATGCCCGGCAGATTAAATGCGACAGCAGTTCGAGCTGGCGCGCCAGCTCGATAGTTAACCAGACATAACCATGAATGGGTGTTTCGGAGAAATTCTCATCCTGCTGCTCTTTGATGAGCTGGCGCAGTTCGGCAATGATTTCGTTCAGCTTTTCATTATTGACAATAACCGGCTGCGGATTGCCCTCATACAACGCATGGGCGATGGTTAGCAACGTTTGCTGAGTCATTTGCTGGGTTTCACGCAACGTATGGGCATTAAGCATCACGAAGTGGCCAGGACGTGACGCCCAGTAAGCGTTGATTTGCAACTCCAGCATGCACACCAGGTTACGGCTGATGGTCTGGATCGCCTCGAAAATGGATTTCTGGATATGCGTCTCTTTGCTGGCGGGAGGAATCAATTCACGCATTTTCACTACGTCGTTGAGTAACTTTTGCAGGTGCTTTTCCAGACGCGGACGCTCAACGAGGTTCGGCGAGAAGCCCGCCTGATAAAGGCGGTTGAAGGCGGTGACATAGTTGGCCATCTGGATGCGCCAGTGCAGAAAGGCCCGCTGCGGCCAGATACTGGTGAACAGCATCGCCAGCAGGGAACCGAAGATAACGTCGCCGCTTCGCCACAGCGCCGTAGCCATGTCTCCCGGCGGCGCGCCGACTACCACCGCCAGCGTGATGCCGATCAGCAGCGCCTGATAAGGCTTTTTGCCCAGCGCCAGCCAGCCGCAGAGGAACATCGCCGCCGCGCACCACAACAGCATGATGGGCAGAGAGATAAGCTCCAGCTTGAGCGCCACCAGCCCGAGGACCGAGCCAAGGATAGTACCACCGATACGCTGAAACGCCCGCGGTACTACATTTCCCCAAAAAGAGATAGGCCCCATCACCACCACCAGGGTAATGAGAGGCCAGGTCCCTTCCGGTACGTTGAGCAAGCGCACCAGTATAAAGGTGAGCACGAAGGCCAATGCTATTCGCACGCCATGAACGATGCGGTAATGGCGATACAGTCGAATTTCAAATGGCTTAAGTGATTTATCCGCGCGCACAACCTACTCCGACACAACGAAAAAGCCAATTGTAACTGCTTTTTCGCCGCAAGCATCACGCGAATGTAAGAAACCTTGCCAACTCAATAAAGAACAATGTTCTACTTCACAGCAGGCTCGACCGCGATATACATATCAATATCCCAGTAACCGTCCTGGTTACCATCGTTAAGGTAGACTTCAAAAGTGGGTTTCATCGCTATCTGATACTCTTTGCTTTGCATCAGGCTCTCGAAGAATTGACACCACGGCGTCATAAAATCATTTTTCTCGACTCTGGCACGGGCAACAGCATAATCCCCGCCGGCGATTTCGGTCATCATCACACCCTCGCTATTGGCGGGGATCTCGTAGTCTTCCGCCACCGTGACGGCAGTATCACAGCGCAGTTTTTCCGCCGGTACTTCATCAGGATTGCCGTAGTAAACGGCCACCCACTCCTGAGCCGGAACCTGGCTGCTATCGACCCACAACATCAGTTGCTCAAACCCCTGTTTTACCGTCTGTTCCCAGGGGCCAACCAGATGAAACCCGGCAATTTTCTTCTTGCCTACAGATTTAACGTTATAGTCCATGTTACCTCCAGTGTAGTGTTGATAAAATACTGTATGTATATACATATAATCTAACAATACTATCACCCATAGTATGTGCGGTAATTCACAAATACGCGCGGGAAGGCTTTACTGATCCGCTGGTTTTCGTTTCCTGCATGATGATCGGATAAGAAAAGTAACTGAAAGTAAAGAAAAAAACGACCAACTGGGTATAATAATCAAACAGCGACGAAGTGCCGCTCCAGAACGGAGCGGCGAAGAAATTACAGCTTTTGGTGCAAAAAATCGCTAAAGCGCGAAAAAACGCCACCCTTACTCACGCTTTCAAGCGCCACCAGCGGCCAGTGGGCCACTACTTTATCGCCATCATAAAGAGAAATTTCACCAACCCGCTGATGGGCGGTAATCGGCGCTTCCAGTACTTTATTATCCAGCACGTATTTCGCCTTAATGCGCGAAACTTCCGACTTCGGCAGCGTTAACCAGAAGTCCTGATCGGTACCCAGCTTAATCTGTTCTTTATCGCCATACCAGATACGCTCAACCCCGACCTGCTTGCCATCCTGCAAGACCTGTACAGTATCGAAGTTTTGCAGCCCCCAATGCAGCAGTTTCGCCGCCTGCTGTTCGCGCCCTTTCGGGCTGTCGGCCCCCATGATCACCGCAATTAACCGACGCTGGCCATCCACCACCGAGGCGATCAGGTTAAATCCGGCGCCGGAGGTATGACCGGTTTTCAGACCATCGACATTCATGGTTTTATCCCACAGCAGGCCATTGCGGTTCTGCTGGGTAATGCCGTTCCAGGTCAGACTCTTCTGACTGTACATATGGTAGACCTCCGGCTCGCCGTGAATAATCGCCCGCGAGAGCACGGCCAGATCGTAGGCTGAACTATGCTGCCCTGACGCGTCAAGACCATGAACAGTTTCAAAATGGGTGTCCTGCAAATGCATTTTTTCCACGTAACTGTTCATCAGCGCGACAAACTGCGGCTGGCCGCCAGCGACGTAGTCCGCCAGCGCCACGCAGGCATCGTTGCCGGAGTCGACGATCAGCCCGCGGCTTAAATCGCGTACGCTGACCCGATCGCCAGGCTTAAGGAACATCAGCGAAGAACCCTTAAAGACCGGGTTACCCTGTGCCCAGGCGTCTTTACCTACGGTGACGATGTCATCAAAGGTGATGCGGTGGTTGTCGATGGCGCGGTCAACCACGTAGCCGGTCATGAGTTTAGTCAGGCTGGCAGGATTACGCTGCTGATGCTCATTACCGGCGGTCAGGATCTGGCCGGTGGTGTAATCCATCAGTACCCAGGAACCGGCCTGAATGGAAGGTGGCGTCACGTTGACGGGAAAATCATTGGCGGCAAATGCGCAGGAAACGCTCGCAGTGAGCAAAGATACAGCAATAAACAAACGGCCTTTCAACAGCATATCCTCTAAATTGACAGATTCGCCGTCCTTTTTACGGAACTTCTCGTTTCATATCAGGGTTTAATTGCAAGAAAATATGACACTACCGAAGCCAGGCAAGGCCAATACCCTTCTGATGGCCCGGCAAATCGTTTACCATGACGGCTGCTCGCCACCAGGGATAATGAATAGATTATGCAAGATAGCGCCAATCAGCCCGGATTTTTATTTCACGATTACGAGACCTTCGGCACCAGCCCTTCGCTCGACCGACCGTCGCAGTTTGCTGCCATCCGCACCGATGAAGACCTGAATATCGTCGGCGAACCTGAAGTGTTCTACTGCAGGCTAGCGGATGACTATCTGCCGCAGCCGCAGGCGGTGATGGTAACCGGGATAACGCCGCAGGAGGCGAACGCCAGGGGCGACCACGAAGCCGCCTTTGCCCGCCGTGTTCACGATCTGTTCACGGTGCCGAAAACCTGCATCGTCGGCTACAACAATGTGCGCTTCGATGACGAAGTCACGCGGAATATCTTCTATCGCAATTTTTACGATCCTTACGCCTGGAGCTGGCAGCACGACAACTCGCGCTGGGATCTGCTGGACGTGATGCGCGCCTGCTATGCGCTACGCCCGGAAGGGATCAACTGGCCGGAAAATGAAGATGGCTTACCGAGTTTCCGCCTGGAGCATCTGACCGTCGCCAACGGCATCGAACACAGCAACGCCCACGATGCGATGGCCGACGTTTACGCCACCATCGCGATGGCAAAACGGGTCAAAACCCAGCAGCCGCGTCTGTTTGACTATCTTTACGCCCACCGCAACAAACGTAAGCTGGCGACGCTGATCGACGTACCGCAAATCAAACCGCTGGTGCATGTCTCCGGTATGTTCGGCGCTGCGCGCGGCAATACCAGCCTGGTGGCTCCGCTGGCGTGGCACCCGGATAACCGTAACGCGGTGATTATGGTCGACCTGGCCGGAGATATCGCTCCCCTGCTGGATCTGGATGCCGACACACTGCGCGAGCGGCTATATACGCCGAAAAGCGAGTTGGGCGAGCTGGTCGCGGTGCCGATTAAACTGGTCCATCTCAATAAATGCCCGGTGCTGGCGCAGCAAAATACCCTGCGTCCGCAGGATGCCGACCGCCTGGGCATCAATATCCAGCGCTGTCTGGATAACGCCCGGTTGCTGCGGGCCAATCCACAGGTACGCGAAAAAGTGGTGGCGATATTTGCCGAAGCGGAGCCTTTTGTACCATCCGATAACGTCGATGCGCAGCTGTATAACGGTTTTTTCAGCGATGCCGACCGCGCAGCGATGAAAATTGTGCTTGAAACCGAACCGCGTAACCTGCCGGTGCTGGATATCACCTTCGCCGATAAGCGTATTGAGCGCCTGCTGTTCAACTATCGCGCGCGCAATTTCCCCGGCACTCTCAATGAAGCCGAGCAGTTGCGCTGGTTAGAACACCGTCGTCAGGTGTTTACGCCGGAGTTTTTGCAGGCCTACGCCGATGAGTTGCAGATGCTGTATCAGCAGTATGCAGATGATAAAGAGAAGCTGGCGCAGCTCAAGGCGCTGTGGCAGTACGCGCAGGATATTGTTTGATTTGCGGGAAATCCCGGGTCGCGACGCGATGCGTCTTACCCGGGAACGTTATTTAGCCTTTAGCGCGGCTGGCGATGATCGCCTCTGCCACGTTGCGCGGGGCTTCCGCGTAGTGGTGGAACTCCATGCTGTAGGTCGCCCGGCCCTGGGACATCGAACGCAGCGTGGTGGAATAGCCAAACATCTCGGCCAGCGGCACGTCGGCGCGAATAATCTGGCTGCCGAACCGCTCTTCCATCCCCTGTACCATCCCGCGACGGGAAGAGAGATCGCCCATAATATTACCGGCGTACTCTTCCGGCGTTTCCACTTCCACATGCATCACCGGTTCAAGGATCACCGGGTCAGCTCTGCGCGCCCCTTCCTTGAAGCCGAATATCGCCGCCATGCGGAAAGCCATCTCCGAGGAGTCGACGTCGTGATACGAGCCAAACGTCAGAGTCGCTTTGATATCCACCACCGGATAACCCGCCAGCACACCGGTGCCCATCGCTTCGCGCAGCCCTTTTTCCACTGAAGGGATGTACTCGCGCGGCACCACGCCGCCTTTGGTCGCGTCTTCAAACACGAAACCGCTACCCGGCTCCAGCGGCTCAAGGGTCAGCACCACATGACCGTACTGCCCTTTACCGCCGGACTGGCGGACAAACTTGCCTTCCACCTCTTTGACCGTTTTGCGGATCGTCTCGCGATAGGTTACCTGCGGACGACCGATATTCGCCTCGACGCCAAACTCACGCTTCATGCGGTCAACGATAATCTCCAGATGGAGTTCGCCCATCCCGGAAATAATCGTCTGGCCAGACTCCTCATCAGTATGCAGACGAAACGATGGATCTTCCGCCGCCAGTCGCTGCAGGGCGATACCCATTTTCTCCTGATCGGCTTTGGTTTTCGGTTCAATCGCCAGTGAAATTACCGGCTCCGGAAACTCCATCCGCTCAAGGGTAATCACCGTATCCGGGTTGCACAGCGTGTCGCCGGTGGTGACATCCTTCAGGCCGACGCAGGCGGCGATATCCCCGGCGTGCAGCTCATCCACCTCATGACGATCATTGGCCTGCATCAGCACGATGCGTCCGATGCGCTCCTTCTTGCCTTTTACCGGGTTCCACACCGCATCGCCTTTTTTCAACGTCCCGGAATAGACGCGGATAAAGGTTAGTTGTCCAACATAGGGGTCGGTCATTAGCTTGAAGGCCAGCGCCGAAAACGGCTCGTCGTCGCTCGGGTGACGTTCAGCGGGCTGCCCTTTCTCATCCACGCCCTGAATCGCCGGAATATCCAACGGCGACGGCATCAGTTCAACCACCGCATCCAGCATTCGCTGCACGCCTTTGTTTTTAAACGCGCTGCCGCAAAGCACTGCCTGGATTTCGCCCTTCACGGTGCGCTGACGCAGCCCGGCGACGATTTCCGTCTCGCTCAAATCGCTGGTTTCCAGATATTTATCCATCAGTTCGTCGCTGGCTTCCGCCGCCGCGGAGACCATTTTCTCCCGCCACAGTCGGGCGGTTTCCAGCAGTTCGTCGGGCACCGGCGCATAGCTGAAGGTCATTCCCTGGGTGGCGTCATCCCACAAAATGGCGCGCATTTTGATGAGGTCCACCACGCCGGTGAAGTGCTCTTCGGCGCCAACCGGGATCACAATCGGTACCGGATTAGCCTTCAGGCGATCGGTCATCATCTGCACCACGCGGAAAAAATCCGCGCCGGGGCGATCCATCTTGTTCACGAAGGCCAGCCGCGGGACGTGGTATTTATTCGCCTGTCGCCAGACGGTTTCCGACTGTGGCTGCACCCCGCCGACGGAGTCGTAAACCATTACCGCGCCGTCCAGTACGCGCATGGAGCGCTCGACTTCAATGGTGAAATCCACGTGTCCGGGAGTATCTATGATATTAATCCGATGCGGCTCGAAGCTACGGTCCATACCGGGCCAGAAGCAGCTTACCGCCGCTGACGTAATGGTGATCCCGCGTTCCTGCTCCTGCGCCATCCAGTCGGTGGTTGCCGCGCCATCATGTACTTCCCCCAGCTTGTGGCTCATTCCGGTGTAAAACAGGATGCGCTCGGTGGTGGTGGTTTTGCCGGCATCAATATGCGCGGAGATACCGATATTGCGATAACGTTCGAGGGGAATGGGTCGGGGCATGATGCGTCCTTAGTCATTTTGACTGTCAGTACGTGGCCGAAATTAGCCACAGTTCATATAACGGCATCGATCATAGTACAACTGTACGAGTATATTCGAACAATTTTTACTATCGTTACTATTGGTGAGGCTGCGACGACGCGCGTGGCTTTAGAAAAGCAGTTTGGGTATATTACCGGCCAACCGCCGATACGGGCTGCTGCTCGCGGAGCAGCGCAACCGCCCACACAGGAATATTATGATCGCCAATCACCCCGAACGTGAACAAATTCGCCTTGAAAATGTTCTTTTCGCTCTTGGTAATCCGCTACGGCTGGAGATTATCCGCATCCTTGCTGACGGCAGCGAGCAGAGCTGTAACGCCCTGCGTCATGAGGATGTGGCGAAGTCGACTATGACCCACCACTGGCGCGTCCTGCGCGACAGCGGCATGATCTGGCAGCGACCTCAAGGGCGGGAGAATTTGATTTCGCTGCGCCGGGAAGATTTAGACGCGCGCTTTCCCGGCCTGCTGGATACGCTGCTTAAGGTGATGCGGCAGGAGAAGTAAGCCCTTCAAATTTATGCCGTATCTCCCGGAGGCGATGCTGCGCATCAGTCCGGCTACCAGACAGCGGACAGCTGTGAACCTGTAGCCCCGGCTTAGCGTAGCGCGAGCCGGGAAGATATCTATACGCCAGAAACAAAAAAACCGGAGGTTTCCCTCCGGCTTTTCTCATCACCAAACGTGATTAAGCAACGTCTTCGTACTGGGGTACCGGGTTGCGGAAGCTTTTGGTCACGCAGGCCAGGTAGACCAGACCAATACCGCCCCAGATCAGGCCGAGGATCATTGAGCTCTCTTCCAGGTTAACCCACAGAGCGCCAACGGTCAGCGCACCACACACTGGCAGGATCAAATAGTTGAAATGGTCTTTCAGCGTCTTGTTGCGTTTCTCACGGATCCAGAACTGCGAGATCACCGACAGGTTAACGAAGGTGAACGCCACCAGCGCCCCGAAGTTAATCAGCGCCGTCGCGGTAACCAGGTCAAAGTTGATCGCCAGCAGAGCGATTGCACCGACCAGCAGTACGTTCCATGCCGGGGTACGCCATTTCGGATGAATGTAACCGAAGAAACGGGTCGGGAACACGCCGTCACGGCCCATCACGTACATCAGGCGGGAAACGCCCGCATGCGCGGCCATACCGGATGCCAGTACGGTGACGCTGGAGAAAATCAACACGCCCCACTGAAAGGTTTTGCCCGCTACGTACAGCATAATCTCAGGCTGCGATGCGTCCGGATCTTTAAAGCGCGAGATATCCGGGAAGTACAACTGCAGGAAGTAGGAGGCACCGATAAAGATTAAGCCGCCAATCAACGCAGTCAGGAAGATAGCCTTCGGAATCACACGCTCTGCGTCTTTGGTCTCTTCAGACAGCGAAGAGATACCGTCGAAGCCGAGGAACGAGAAGCACAGGATGGTCGCACCGGTAATCATCGGCACCACGTGCGCGTCTTCGGACCAGAACGGACGGGTGCTGGTCAGCGTGCCTGCGCCTTCGCCGTGCATTACGCCGTAGATAATCAGGCCAACAATCACCGCCACGATACCCATCTGCAGAATAACGATCAGGGTGTTGAAGTTCGCCACGGTCTTGATGCTGCGCAGGTTGGAGATGGTCATAAAAGCCACCAGCGCGACAACGAAGATCCATGACGGAATTGAAGGCACCAGCGCTTCGAAGTAAATTTTCGCCAGCAGAATGTTGATCATCGGCATGAACAGGTAGTCCAGCAGCGATGACCAGCCAACCATAAAGCCGACGCCCGGGCTAATGGATTTCTGGGCGTAGGTATAAGCAGAACCCGCCGACGGGAAACGGCGAACCAGTTTACCGTAGCTCAGCGCCGTGAAGAGAATGGCAATCAGCGCGAAGGCATAAGCCGTCGCAACGTGACCATCAGTCAATCCAGAGACGATACCAAATGTATCGAACAGCGTCATTGGCTGCATATAGGCCAGGCCCATCATAACAACCGGAATCAATGTAAGCGTTTTACGTAATTCCACGCGAGAGGTTTTTGGAGTAGCGTTATGCGACATAGTTATCCCCTTTTACGGTGAACGCCAGCGCGTAAGCAAAAAATAGCCCCATTTTCTTTGTATTCCTCAGCGACAACCACTGTCGGTTTTTAGTAAATATCTATCCGGTACGAAGCCCGGCCTCTTGGTATTGAATGAAGTGTCTTTCAACCAAAAAAATAACCGACACTTTAAAAAAAGCGTCGGTCAGTTTCTGATTTTCAGGACGCGTATTTTGCAACAACTACAGGCACGATGACAAGATGTTGCAAGGATTAATAAGCACAGCAATTTTATAAGAGATTAATATTCATACAATTTTAGTATCATAGACCTGATGGATAGCACTATTTGCTAATATCTCGTTTTACCACCGCTCTCCCGCCAGCCCGCAGACATCTTCATTCCAGCCCATCCACGCGCATTTTACCGGCTCGGGCAGAGTCGTTTTTATTATTTGTAGCTTGCCGCGCGCTATTAAAGGCTGTACCTGAAAGAGCGGCAAATAGCCCCAGCCCAGTGCGGCGCACAGCCGCATCAACTGGCTGGGGAGAAGGTTCAGTCGGGAAGTTGAATATGAGGTCGCTTTCCAGCTTATAAATAGTGTAGCTCAGCGCCGAGGGCGTTTGCTTTACCGCACCTTCCTTTCGGTACACGATCCACCGCTGGCGGATTACTCCATCGGCATCACCAGCGGGTCCGGGTATTGATATTCAAACCCCAGTTCGTTGCAAATACGGTTGCCATCAACGATCTTGCCCTTGCCACTCTCCGGATTATCACTAAATACAGGCACTGGCAGCCCAAGCTCACGAGCCATCTGCGGGTAAAAAACGCCGCGTGCGGGATGTTTTGGCGCACATATATTATAGATGTGTCCGCCTTTCGGAGCCTGTAATAACAGCTCAATCGCGGCGATCACATCCTGAAGATGCACCAGATTGACGCCATGCTGACCGTCCGGCGCGGATTTTCCGGCAAAGAAACGCCCCGGATGGCGGGACGGCCCCACCAGTCCGGCAAGGCGCAAGATATCCACTGAGGTGCCAGGAAGATTATGCAGCCAGTCTTCCAGCTCCTTCAGCACCCTTCCGCTGGCGGTTTGCGGGGCACGCGGCGAGCTCTCCCTCAGCGTGCCGCTGGCGTTGCCATAAACGGAAGTTGAGCTGGTAAATATGATCCGTGGCATATGATACGCCAGCGCGGTATCGACGAATTCCTGTACCGCCTGCAGGTAAAAATCCTCCCCCGCCCCGGTACGCCGCACCGGTAAGGTGATCACCAGCGCGTCGACATTCATTAAGGCATCCAGATCTTCAGAGTCGCACACCAGTTGCGGCTCCAGACGCAGCAGGTAACTGTCGATGCCGCACATCCGCGCCGCCTCCACACCATCTTGCGTAGTCTTACTACCCGTGACCAGCCACCCGCGCGACATTAACGACAGCGCAAGCGGCATACCCAGCCATCCTAAACCCACAATCGCGACCTTTTTCATCCCCTTGCTCCTGGCTTTTCGCTGTGCTGAGTTAAGGCTACGCCAGCCGACGGCAACTGACAATTTCTTCGGTCAATATGAAATGAATTAATGATAGAAAAAAGCCCTTGCTTTATATGAGTGAAGTGGTTTAGGTTAAAAGGCATCAAATGCATAGTCATTCACAGAGAATTTTATGAACAGCGTTCAATTTACAAACCACCATCATCACCATTATCCTGACTAGTCTTTCAGGCGATGTGTGCTGGGAGACATTTGGATCTTCCAGTGGTGCATGAATGCAAAGAGAGCCCCCGGAAGATTCACTTCCGGGGGCTTTTTTTTGGACCTAATTCGGACAGATTCAGACAGGTATACAGAGGAAAACAAGAATGTTGGACAACAGCCGTTTACGCATAGCTATTCAGAAATCAGGGCGTTTAAGCGAAGATTCACGCGAATTACTCAGCCGCTGCGGCATCAAAGTGAATTTGCACACCCAGCGCCTGATTGCGCTGGCGGAAAATATGCCGATCGATATTCTGCGCGTGCGTGATGACGATATCCCGGGCCTTATTATGGATGGCGTGGTGGATTTGGGGATTATCGGTGAAAACGTGCTGGAAGAAGAGCTGTTGAGCCGCCGTGCTCAGGGTGAAGACCCGCGCTACTTTACCCTGCGCCGTCTCGACTTCGGCGGATGCCGCCTGTCGCTGGCGACTCCGGCTGATGAAAAGTGGGATGGCCCGGCGGCACTGGACGGCAAACGCATCGCCACCTCCTACCCTCACCTGCTGAAGCGTTATCTCGATCAGAAAGGTATCTCGTTCAAATCCTGCCTGCTGAACGGTTCGGTTGAAGTTGCCCCGCGCGCCGGTCTGGCCGATGCAATTTGCGACCTGGTCTCTACCGGCGCAACCCTCGAAGCAAACGGCCTGCGAGAAGTGGAAGTGATGTTCCGCTCCAAAGCCTGCCTGATCCAGCGCGACGGCGAGATGGCCGACGCCAAACAGCAGTTGATCGACCGTCTGCTGACCCGTATTCAGGGCGTTATTCAGGCCCGCGAATCGAAATACATCATGATGCACGCGCCAACCGAGCGCCTGGAAGAAGTTATCGCCCTGCTGCCTGGCGCCGAGCGTCCGACCATTCTGCCGCTGGCTGGCGACAAGCAGCGCGTGGCAATGCACATGGTAAGTAGCGAAACCCTGTTCTGGGAAACCATGGAAAAATTGAAAGTGCTGGGCGCCAGCTCCATTCTGGTCCTGCCAATTGAGAAGATGATGGAGTGATCCGGCAGGTCGGTAACGGGACAAACAGGGGAAACAATCATGAGCTTCAACACAATTATCGACTGGAACGGTTGTCATGCTGAACAACAGCAACAGCTATTAATGCGCCCGGCGATTTCCGCCTCCGATAGTATCAGCAAGACGGTGTCGGAGATCCTTAATAATGTCAAAGACAACGGTGATGCGGCCCTGCGCGAGTACAGCGCGAAGTTCGATAAAACCGATGTCAAGGCGCTGAAAGTCAGCGAAGAAGAGATCACCGCCGCCAGCGCGCGTCTGAGCGATGAACTCAAGCAGGCAATGGCCGTGGCGGTCAAAAATATCGAAACTTTCCACAATGCGCAGAAACTGCAGGCTGTTGATGTGGAAACCCAGCCGGGCGTGCGCTGCCAGCAGGTGACCCGCCCTATCGCTTCCGTCGGCTTATATATTCCCGGCGGCTCGGCGCCGCTGTTCTCAACGGTACTGATGCTCGCCACGCCAGCGCGCATCGCGGGCTGCCAGCAGGTCGTGCTGTGTTCGCCGCCGCCGATTGCCGATGAAATCCTCTACGCCGCCCAACTGTGCGGCGTGCGCAATATCTTTAACGTCGGCGGCGCACAGGCGATTGCCGCTCTGGCGTTCGGTACCGAATCCGTGGCGAAAGTAGATAAAATCTTTGGCCCGGGCAACGCCTTTGTTACCGAAGCCAAACGCCAGGTCAGCCAGCGTTTTGACGGCGCAGCTATCGATATGCCCGCCGGACCTTCGGAAGTACTGGTGATCGCCGACAGCGGCGCCACCCCGGACTTTGTCGCTTCTGACCTGCTTTCCCAGGCGGAGCACGGCCCGGACTCGCAGGTGATTCTGCTGACGCCGGATAGCGATATGGCAACCCGCGTAGCTGAAGCCGTTGAGCGCCAGTTGTCCTCGCTGCCGCGTGCGGAAACGGCCCGCGGGGCGCTCTCCGCCAGCCGGATCATTGTGGCCCGCGATATTGCCCAGTGCGTAGAGATCTCCAACCAGTATGGTCCGGAACACCTGATTATTCAGACTCGCAATGCCCGTGAACTGGTTGATGGCATTACCAGCGCCGGTTCGGTGTTCCTCGGCGACTGGTCGCCCGAATCCGCCGGTGATTATGCTTCCGGCACCAACCACGTGCTGCCGACCTACGGCTACACCGCCACTTGCTCCAGTCTCGGACTGGCGGATTTCCAGAAACGCATGACCGTGCAGGAGCTGTCTCGCGACGGGTTTGCCGCTCTCGCCTCTACCATTGAAATTCTGGCAGCTGCCGAGCGCCTGGACGCCCATAAAAACGCCGTTACGCTGCGCGTCGCAGCCCTTAAGGAGCAAGCATGAGCATCGAAGATTTAGCCCGCGCCAATATTCGTGCGCTGACGCCGTATCAGTCTGCTCGCCGTCTGGGCGGTAAAGGCGACGTCTGGCTGAACGCCAACGAATTCCCCACTGCGGTTGAGTTCCAGCTGACCGAGCAGACGTTAAACCGCTATCCGCAGCCGCAGCCGAAAGCGGTGATTGAACGCTACGCACAGTATGCCAACGTCAAGCCGGAGCAAGTGCTGGTCAGTCGCGGCGCCGACGAAGGCATCGAGCTACTGATCCGCGCCTTCTGCGAGCCAGGCCAGGACGCGGTGCTCTACTGCCCGCCGACCTACGGCATGTACAGCGTCAGTGCCGAAACCATCGGCGTGACCTGTCGCACGGTGCCTGCGCTTGCCGACTGGCAGTTAGACCTGCCGGGTATCGCGGCAAATCTCGACGGCGTTAAAGTGGTTTTCGTATGCAGCCCGAATAACCCGACCGGGCAGATTATCAACCCGCAGGATTTTCGTACCCTACTGGAGATGGCGCGCGGTAAAGCCATCGTGGTCGCAGATGAAGCCTATATTGAGTTTTGTCCGCAGGCGACGCTGGCGACCTGGCTGAACGAGTACCCACACCTGGTGGTTCTGCGTACCCTGTCCAAAGCCTTCGCCCTGGCTGGCCTGCGCTGCGGCTTTACCCTCGCCAACGCCGAGGTGATTAACGTGCTGCTGAAAGTTATCGCGCCGTATCCGCTCTCCACGCCGGTCGCCGATATCGCCGC
The DNA here is from genome assembly GCA_036498385.1 of Klebsiella sp. Lineage (GTDB taxonomy): Bacteria > Pseudomonadota > Gammaproteobacteria > Enterobacterales > Enterobacteriaceae > Klebsiella. The sequence goes on along the minus strand of DASYFN010000046.1, from coordinate 3,910 downwards.
CCAGGCTCTGAGCGCAGAAGGAATTGCCGCAATGCGCGCGCGCGTGGCGCAGATCCTCGACGAACGCGATTATCTGGTCAGCCAGTTGCGCAGCATAGCCTGCGTTGAGGAAGTGTTCGATTCCGAGACCAACTACGTTCTGGCGCGAATCTCCGCCTCCAGCGCGGTGTTTAAATCTTTGTGGGATCAGGGCATTATCTTACGTGACCAGAATAAACAACCTTCATTAAGCGGCTGTTTGCGTATCACTATCGGTACCCGCGCAGAGAGCCAGCGCGTCATTGACGCTTTGACTGCGGAGAATGTATGACCCAGAAGTTTCTCTTTATTGACCGTGACGGTACGCTGATTTCCGAGCCACCGGTTGATTTTCAGGTAGACCGTTTCGACAAGCTGGCCTTTGAGCCGCAGGTGATCCCGGCCCTGCTGAAGCTGCAGCAGGAAGGCTATAAGCTGGTGATGATCACCAATCAGGACGGTCTGGGGACTGCCAGCCTGCCGCAGGACGAGTTCGACGGCCCGCATAACCTGATGATGCAGATTTTCTCCTCGCAGGGCGTCAACTTTGACGAAGTACTGATCTGCCCGCATCTTCCGGCCGATAACTGCGACTGCCGCAAACCGAAAACTAAGCTGGTGCTGCCGTGGCTGGAACAAGGCGTGATGGATACCGCTCACAGCTACGTGATTGGCGACCGCGCGACCGACCTCCAGCTAGCGGATAACATGGGCATTACCGGCCTACGCTATGACCGCGAAACGCTGGACTGGATGACCATTTGCGAACAACTGACCCGCAGCGATCGCTACGCCCATGTCGAGCGCATCACCAAAGAGACTCAGGTTGATGTCAAAGTGTGGCTGGACCGCGAAGGCGGCAGCAAAATCTCCACCGGCGTCGGCTTTTTCGATCATATGCTTGACCAAATCGCCACCCACGGCGGCTTCCGACTGGAGATCAACGTCGGCGGCGACCTGTATATCGACGATCACCACACCGTGGAAGACACAGGTCTTGCGCTGGGCGAAGCGCTGAAGCTGGCGCTCGGCGACAAGCGCGGCATTGGCCGTTTCGGCTTTGTGCTGCCGATGGATGAATGTCTGGCCCGCTGCGCGCTGGATATCTCCGGCCGCCCGCACCTCGAATACAAAGCCGACTTTACCTATCAGCGCGTCGGCGACCTGAGCACCGAGATGGTCGAACACTTCTTCCGCTCACTCTCTTACACCATGGCGGTCACTCTGCACCTGAAAACCAAGGGCAAAAACGATCACCACCGCGTGGAGAGTCTGTTTAAGGCCTTTGGCCGCACGCTACGCCAGGCGATTCGCGTCCAGGGCGACACGCTGCCGTCTTCGAAAGGGGTACTGTGATGAACGTGGTGATCCTTGATACCGGCTGCGCCAACCTTAATTCGGTAAAATCAGCGGTGAGCCGTCACGGCTATGAGCCAGTGGTCAGCCGTGATCCGGATGTGGTGTTGCGCGCCGATAAATTGTTTCTGCCGGGCGTAGGGACGGCCCAGGCAGCGATGGACCAGTTGCGCGAGCGCGAGTTAATCGAGCTGATTAAAGCCTGTACGCAGCCGGTGCTGGGTATTTGCCTCGGTATGCAACTACTGGGAAAACGCAGCGAAGAAAACAATGGCGTCGACTTGCTGGGCATTATCGAGCAGGACGTGCCAAAAATGACCGACCACGGTCTGCCGCTGCCGCATATGGGCTGGAACCGGGTATATGCCAAAGCGGGCGACCATCTGTTTCGCGGCATTGAAGACGGCGCGTATTTTTACTTCGTCCACAGCTACGCGATGCCGGTAAACGACAGTACCATTGCCCAGTGCAATTACGGCGAGGCCTTCACCGCGGCGGTGCAGAAAGATAACTTTTTTGGCGTCCAGTTCCATCCTGAACGCTCCGGAAGCGCCGGGGCGCAACTGCTGAAAAACTTCCTGGAGATGTGATGATCATTCCTGCTTTAGATTTAATTGACGGCACGGTTGTCCGTCTCCATCAGGGCGATTACAGTCAGCAGCGTGACTACGGCAACGATCCGCTGCCGCGCCTGCAATCCTATGCGGCGCAAGGAGCCGAAGTGCTGCACCTCGTTGATCTGACCGGGGCGAAAGATCCGGCTAAGCGCCAGATCCCCCTGCTGAAAACACTGGTTGCTGGCGTTGACGTACCAGTGCAGGTTGGCGGTGGCGTGCGGACGGAAGAAGACGTGACGGCCCTGCTTGAAGCGGGTGTGGCGCGCGTGGTGGTGGGTTCAACGGCGGTGAAATCGCCGGAAGTGGTGAAGGGCTGGTTTAAGCGTTTTGGCCCGCAGCATCTGGTGCTGGCGCTGGACGTGCGTATTGACGCCGCAGGCAACAAGCAGGTGGCAGTCAGCGGCTGGCAGGAAAACTCCGGCGTGACACTGGAAGAGCTGGTGGAGAGCTATCAGTCCGTCGGCCTGCAGCACGTGCTGTGTACCGATATTTCCCGCGACGGGACGCTGGCGGGGTCTAACGTCTCGCTGTATGAAGAAGTCTGTGCCCGCTATCCGCAGGTGGCGTTTCAGTCTTCCGGCGGTATTGGCGATCTGAATGATATCGCCGCGCTGCGCGGAACCGGGGTGCGCGGCGTGATTGTTGGTCGTGCCCTGCTGGAAGGTAAATTTAACGTAACGGAGGCCATTCAATGCTGGCAAAACGGATAATCCCCTGTCTCGACGTTCGCGACGGCCAGGTAGTGAAAGGCGTGCAGTTCCGTAATCACGAAATCATCGGCGATATCGTGCCGCTGGCAAAACGCTATGCCGACGAAGGCGCAGATGAGCTGGTGTTCTATGATATCACCGCTTCCAGCGATGGCCGCGTGGTGGACAAAAGCTGGGTGTCGCGCGTCGCGGAAGTGATCGACATTCCCTTCTGCGTCGCTGGCGGTATTAAGTCGCTGGACGATGCAGCGCAGATCCTCTCATTCGGCGCGGATAAAATCTCCATCAACTCCCCTGCCCTGGCGGACCCAACGCTGATTACCCGTCTGGCCGATCGTTTCGGCGTGCAGTGTATTGTGGTGGGTATTGATACCTGGTTTGACGCCGACAGCGGGAAGTATCACGTCAATCAGTATACCGGTGATGAGAGCCGCACGCGGATGACGCAGTGGGAAACCCTCGACTGGGTGCAGGAAGTGCAGAAGCGCGGGGCTGGTGAGATTGTTCTCAACATGATGAATCAGGACGGCGTGCGTAACGGCTACGATCTGGATCAGTTAAGCAAGGTGCGCGCCGTATGCCACGTGCCACTGATTGCATCCGGCGGCGCGGGCACCATGGAGCACTTCCTGGAAGCCTTCCGCGACGCTAACGTTGACGGCGCGCTGGCCGCCTCGGTGTTCCACAAGCAAATTATCAATATTGGTGAACTGAAAACGTACCTGGCAGCACAGGGCGTGGAGATTAGGGTATGTTAAGTGAACAGCTGGATTGGCAAAAAACCGACGGTCTGATGCCGGTCATCGTGCAGCACGCCGTTTCCGGTGAAGTGCTGATGCTGGGCTATATGAATCGGGATGCGCTGGCGAAAACCGAAGAAACCGGCAAAGTGACCTTTTATTCGCGGACCAAACAGCGTCTGTGGACCAAGGGCGAAACGTCAGGCAATTTCCTCAATGTGGTAAGCATCACCCCGGATTGCGATAACGACACCCTGCTGGCGTTGGTGAATCCCATTGGCCCAACCTGCCATAAAGGCACCTCAAGCTGCTTTGGCGAAACCGGCCATCAATGGCTGTTTCTCTATCAACTGGAGCAGTTGCTGGCGGAACGTAAACATGCCGATCCGCAGAGCTCCTATACCGCGAAGCTGTACGCCAGCGGAACCAAGCGTATTGCGCAGAAAGTGGGGGAAGAAGGCGTGGAGAC
>DASYFN010000045.1:0-31184 GCA_036498385.1 Klebsiella sp. | reverse complement strand
CCCGCCGGTCACAAAAATATAGTTCGTTGTCATGCTGAACCTGAGAAGTTAGGGTGAAACGATGGAATAACCAGGACGGGAAAGTAGTATACCCGAACACGGCGAGCGCCACAAACTTTCATTCTCCGTCTCCTTTCCAGGTCATGACAAACATAAGGAGTGAGAAAATAGCCCCTTTTGGGTAAATGTTTTTGACGCAAATCAAGCGCTTGTCATTTAAAAAATCACACAAATTGCACTTGATCGCAAAATTCCGTTAGAGATCAGATTCCTGGCGTTTTACTTCCTGCCAGACTTCTTCCATCACATTGAGGTCAATCCCGGTCATTTCCAGGCCGCGCGCGGCGACAATCCGTTCAACTTCACGGAATCTGCGCTCAAACTTCAGGTTGGCTTTTTGCAGCGCAACTTCAGCTTTTACCCCTAAATGGCGGGATAAATTGACCGTCGCAAACAGCAAGTCCCCCACTTCCTCCTCCAGTTTAGCCTCATCCACAACGGCCTGCTGCGCTTCGTGCATAACTTCATCCATCTCTTCATGCACTTTGTCCAGCACCGGCCCCAGAGAAGTCCAGTCAAAGCCGACCGCCGAGCAGCGCTTCTGGATTTTATGCGCGCGCATCAGCGCAGGCAGGCTCAGGGGAATATCGTCCAGCGCAGAGTGTTGGGATTTTTCAGCGCGCTCGGCGCTTTTGATCTGCTCCCAACGGGTTAACACTTCCTCGCTGGTGCCTGCAGTGGCATCGCCAAAAATATGCGGGTGGCGGCGCTCCAGCTTGTCGCTGATAGCGGCGCAGATATCGCTAAAATCAAAGCGCCCCTCTTCCTGCGCCATCTGAGCGTAGAAGATGACCTGGAACAGCAGATCGCCTAGTTCACCGCGTAGATCGTCAAAATCTTCGCGGGAAATGGCGTCGAGCACTTCATAGGTTTCTTCGAGGGTATACGGGGCGATGGTGGCAAAAGTCTGTTCTTTATCCCACGGGCAGCCGTTCTCAGGATCGCGCAGACGCTGCATAATGCCGAGCAGGCGGTCAATTTGGGTCATTGTCGTTTCCATTAAAAATCCGGTCGGGTGGCGACGTTCGCCTTACCCGCCCGATAAAAAGAAAGTGAAGTTAACCGCCGTGCAAGCGACGGGCGTCAATGACATCTGGCACTTGATTCAGCTTGCCAAGTACGCGGCCTAACACCTGCAGGTTGTAGATTTCAATGGTCATATCGATAGTCGCCAGTTGCTGTTTGGTATCGCTGCGGCTGGCAACGCCCAACACGTTGACCTTCTCATTGGCGAGAATGGTCGTGATATCGCGCAGCAGGCCGCTACGATCGTTGGCCTGGACGCGCACCACCAGAGAGTAGCCTGCCGAATAGCTCTCTCCCCACACCGCGTCGACGATGCGCTCCGGCGCGTTCGATTGCAGCTCCGCGAGCTGATCACAATCCGCCCGGTGTACCGAGATCCCCCGGCCCTGGGTGATAAAGCCAACAATCTCGTCGCCGGGAATCGGCTGGCAGCAACGCGCAATGTGATGCATCAGATTGCCGACTCCTTCCACCACCACGCGGCCATTATCTTTGCTGCGATTCTGCGGTGCCCAGGTTTTCTGCTGCAACTGCTTTAACGCCGCCGCATCCTGCTCCGCCGCACTTGGCTTATTGAACTGCGCCTGCAGGAAATTTACCATCTGGTTGAGGCGAATATCGCCGCCGCCAATCGCCGCCAGCAGTTCGTCCTGCTCGTTAAAGTTGTAGCGCGGCAGAAGATGCTTTTCCGCATCCTTCAGGCTGATGCCCAGGTGTTCCAGCTCATCATCGAGGATCTGCCGTCCGGCAAGAATATTCTTGTCGCGATCCTGCTTGCGGAACCAGGCGTGTATTTTGGAACGCCCTCGGCTGGTAGTGACGTAGCCAAGGTTCGGGTTCAGCCAGTCGCGGCTCGGATTTGGCTGCTTCTGGGTGATAATTTCAATCTGATCGCCCATCTGCAACTGATAGGTAAACGGCACAATACGCCCACCGATTTTCGCCCCGATGCAGCGATGGCCAACATCGCTGTGAATATGGTAGGCAAAATCGAGCGGCGTCGAACCCGAAGGTAAATCCACTACGTCGCCCTTCGGCGTAAAGACATAAACCCGGTCATCAAAGACCTGGCTACGAACTTCATCCAGCATCTCGCCGGAATCGGCCATCTCTTCCTGCCAGGCAATCAGTTTACGCAGCCATGCAATACGATCTTCATAGCCACGCGCGCCACTGGCCCCTGCGCTGGCGCCCTCTTTATACTTCCAGTGCGCCGCCACGCCCAGCTCGGCATCTTCATGCATCTGGCGGGTACGGATCTGAATTTCAATTGTTTTTCCGCCAGGGCCAAGCACAACGGTATGAATTGACTGATAGCCATTAGGCTTAGGATTGGCGACGTAATCATCAAACTCATCCGGCAGATGGCGATAGTGAGTATGTACTATACCCAGCGCGGCGTAGCAGTCCTGCAGACGCTCGGCGACAATGCGCACCGCGCGCACATCAAACAGCTCATCGAAAGCGAGATGTTTTTTCTGCATTTTGCGCCAGATGCTGTAGATATGCTTGGGACGCCCGTAAACCTCAGCTTTGACGCCCTCGGTTTTCATTTCCGCGCGTAAATGACCCACGAATTCGTCAATGTAATGTTCACGATCGATGCGCCGCTCGTGCAACAGCTTAGCAATGCGCTTATATTCCGCCGGGTGCAGATAGCGGAAGCAGTAATCCTCGAGCTCCCACTTAAGCTGGCCGATCCCCAGGCGGTTGGCCAGCGGCGCGTAAATATTGGTACACTCTTTCGCCGCCAGCACGCGTTCGTCTTCTGGCGCATCTTTCACTTCACGCAGATGGGCAATACGCTCGGCGATCTTAATCACCACGCAACGGAAATCATCGACCATCGCCAGCAACATGCGGCGGATGTTATCCACCTGTTCAGAGGAGACCGAATCGGTATGGGTCGCTTTAAGCTGACGTATCGCGGCCATATCCCGCACGCCGTGGATGAGAGTGACGACGGATTTACCCACGCTCTCCTGCATGATTTCTTCGCTGACAATGTTGCCGTCTGCCAGAGGGAAAAGCATTGCCGCTCGTAGCGTGTCGATATCCATGCTTAACATGGAGAGAATTTCCACCATTTCCACGCCGCGCCATAGCAAGAGATCGGCCTGCGAGTGCCCCTGCGTTTTCTCCCGACAATAATCCCAGGTTTCGGCTAAGCGTTCACACGACTGCTGGCTGGAAATTCCCAGACTCGCGATCCATTTCTTCGGGTCAAATTCACCAGCTTTATTCAAATGTGCACTTCTTACCGCAACCATTGTCCTCTCCTTAAGGGACCCGCCTGCCGAAGTCGGCAAGCCTTAACTTTTACACTTAATCCTTCAAACCACGTCAACGTTGGCTTGCGTCTCTTATCTCAGTCACTTGCTCCTGAGAATGCCGCTTCACTGCGATTTGAATAATTCTTGTGCTCAAACAACACCATTGATTCCAGGTGTCCGGTATGCGGGAACATATCCAGCATCGCCAGGCGTTGAATGGTATATCCCGCCTGTAATAAAACGTCGCTATCACGCGCCAGGGTCGCCGGGTTACATGAAACATACACCACCCGACGCGGCGCTAATTTTATAATATGTAACATCACGCCCGCCGCGCCGGCGCGCGCCGGGTCGAGCAAGACCTTATCAAAACCGCGCTTCGCCCACGCCTGGCGGGTGACGTCTTCTTCCAGGTTTTCATGAAAGAAAGTCACATTATGCAACGCGTTCAACGCCGCGTTCTCCTGGCCCTTTGCCACCAGCGCGGGAACCCCTTCTACGCCAACCACCTGCCCCGCACGCTTCGCCAGCGGCAGAGTAAAGTTGCCCATGCCGCAAAAGAGATCCAGAACACGATCCTGAGGCTGGATATCCAGCCAATCCAGCGCCGTGCGCACCATAAGCTGGTTTACGCCATCGTTCACCTGGATAAAATCACGCGGACTGAACACTAAGCGTAGACCGTCCGACATATACCAGGGCGCTTCCCCGCAAATATGTTCCAGTATCTCGCTTTGCGGAGCGAGGTACAGGGAAAGACCGTGAGATTGCGAAAAACGTTCCAGCTTTTCTTTATCTGCCGCAGGAAGCGCCGCGGTGTGGCGCAATACCATCAGCGGGCCGTTATCCGCCTGCACCAGCTCCACATGCCCAAGCTGCCGGATAGATTTCAGTGCGCTAAGACATTCACGCATCGCAGGCAGCAACGCACCAAGTGCGGGTGCCAAAACAGGGCACTGCACCACATCAACGATTTCGCTGGAGTTAACCTTGCGAAAGCCTATCTGTAATTGTTGGGCCTTCGGCTGATAATTCAAGCTCAGACGCGCCCGACGACGATAGCCCCACGACGAAGCGGCTATAATGTCATCAACATCGCGCTTCATTAGCCTCGCGAGCGCGGCGCATTTACTTTGCTGTTGCAGCTCAATACTGGCATGCTGCTGCTGGCATCCGCCGCAGATACCAAAATGCGGGCAGCGCGGAGTCTGCCGCTGTGGGCTATCGCTAAGACGGCGCTTAACCTGGGCGCGGGCATACTGTTTTTTATCTTCAACCACCACAACTTCAGCCTGCTCTTGTGGCAATAAGCCGCTGATAAACAGCGCCTTACCCTGGTGACGCGCAACACCCTGGCCGAAGGGGTCAAGGTCATTTACTGTAACGGTTATGATCTGGCGCGTCGTCACACGCCGTTTTGCAGAGTAGAATTGCGCCATCGTAGAGATTTATCTCAATTAAATATACTGACTCTATACACGAGTTCTTTCAGGGTGAGCCAGCTTAACGAATGCCCACGCAGCCTGGAAGGATGATACATATTCTCCCATAATGGAACCGCATGACCAACTACAGCCTTCGTGCCCGCATGATGATTCTTATTCTGGCGCCAACCGTCCTGATCGGTCTGCTGCTCAGTATTTTCTTCGTTGCACACCGCTATAACGATCTACAGCGCCAGTTGGAAGATGCCGGAGCCAGTATTATCGAACCTCTGGCGGTCTCCAGTGAATATGGCATGAATTTGCAAAACCGCGAGTCAATCGGGCAGTTAATCAGCGTGCTGCATCGCCGCCATTCCGATATCGTGCGGGCCATTTCCATCTACGACTCGCAAAACAATCTGTTTGTTACCTCTAACTTTCAGCTTGATCCCGGTGAGCTTCAGCTAGCAAGAGGAATCCCTTTTCCTCGCCGTTTGAGCGTAACTCGCCATGGTGATTTGATGATTTTGCGTACCCCAATTGTCTCGGAGAGATATTCACCGGATGAATCACCGGGGAGTGATGCCAAGATGCCGGGCAATATGCTGGGCTACGTGGCGCTTGAGCTGGACCTGAAATCAGTACGCTTACAGCAGTACAAAGAGATATTTATCTCCAGCGTGATGATGCTGTTCTGTATCGGTATTGCACTGATCTTCGGCTGGCGACTGATGCGCGACGTGACAGGGCCGATCCGCAATATGGTGAACACCGTTGACCGCATCCGTCGGGGCCAGCTTGATAGCCGCGTCGAGGGCTTTATGCTCGGCGAGCTGGATATGCTAAAAAACGGCATCAACTCTATGGCGATGTCGCTGGCGGCCTACCACGAAGAGATGCAGCATAATGTCGATCAAGCGACTTCCGACCTGCGGGAAACGCTTGAGCAGATGGAAATCCAGAACGTCGAGCTGGACCTGGCGAAAAAACGCGCCCAGGAAGCGGCGCGAATCAAATCCGAATTCCTCGCCAATATGTCCCACGAGCTGCGTACTCCGCTCAACGGTGTGATTGGCTTTACACGCCTGACGCTGAAAACCGAATTAAATACTACTCAGCGCGATCATCTGACCACCATTGAGCGTTCAGCGAACAATCTGCTGGCCATTATTAACGATGTTCTGGACTTCTCTAAGCTCGAAGCCGGTAAACTCATTCTTGAGAGCATTCCGTTCCTGCTGCGTAATACGCTGGATGAAGTGGTTACGCTGTTGGCTCACTCAGCACACGATAAGGGGCTGGAGCTGACGCTGAACATCAAAAATGATGTGCCGGATAACGTGATTGGCGATCCGCTGCGTCTGCAGCAAATTATTACCAATCTGATGGGCAACGCCATCAAGTTCACTGAACACGGTAATATTGACGTGCTGGTGGAACAGCGTGCAATCAGTAACGCCAGAGTGCAAATCGAAGTACAGATTCACGATACCGGTATCGGGATTCCAGAGCGCGACCAATCGCGTCTGTTCCAGGCTTTCCGCCAGGCCGACGCCAGCATTTCCCGTCGCCACGGCGGCACCGGCCTCGGGCTGGTCATCACCCAACGTCTGGTGAAGGAAATGGGCGGCGATATATCCTTCCATAGTCAACCTAATCGCGGCTCAACGTTCTGGTTCCATATCAGTCTGGATCTTAACCTCAACGCGGTTCCCGATAGCGTGTCAACCCAGTGTCTGGCAGGTAAAAAGCTGGCCTATGTCGAAGCAAACACTATGGCCGCGCAGTGCACCATGGAACAACTGGCAGCTACCCCGCTGGAAGTGGTCTACAGCCCGACGATGGCTGCCCTACCGGATGCCCATTACGATATTCTGTTAGCCGGAATTCCAATATCAAAATATGGTTCAGGCCAGCACCGCGATAAGCTGGCAAGAGCCTGCGCGCTGGCCGATCACTTGCTGCTGGCGCTACCGTGCTACGCCCAGGTGAGTGCCGAAGCGCTGAAGCAGAATGGCGTTGCGGCCTGTTTACTCAAGCCGCTGACCTCGACGCGCTTACTGCCAGCGTTAATAGCCTTGTGCCAGCCGCAACCTACTATCCAGCTCCCCCATTCCGATAGTAAAAAACTGCCGATGACGGTAATGGCTGTAGACGATAACCCGGCGAATCTGAAGCTCATCGGAGCCCTGTTGGAAGACCAGGTCCAGCATGTCATCCTGTGCGATAACGGTCAGCACGCCATCGAAAAAGCCAGGGAAACCCAGTTGGATCTGATTCTGATGGATATCCAGATGCCGGATATGGACGGTATCCGTGCCTGCGAACTGATTCGCCAGCTTCCTCATCAGCAAAAAACCCCAGTGATCGCTGTGACGGCACACGCGCTGGAAGGACAGCGTGAGAAATTACTCAGCGCGGGAATGAACGATTATCTGGCGAAACCTATTGAAGAAGACAAACTCTACAGCCTGCTGCTGCACTACCAGCCGGGAAAACATACGACGCCGCCAGTCGCCAGGGAACCCAGCACCATACCTGTCGATTATAACATCACCCTGGACTGGCAGTTGGCGCTACGCCAGGCGGCGATGAAGCCGGATCTGGCGCGAGAAATGTTGCAGATGCTGCTCGCCTTTATGCCGGAAGTTCGTAACAAGGTAGAAGAACAGTTGGTGGGAGAGCAGCCGGAAGGGGTACTGGATTTAATTCATAAGCTTAACGGCAGTTGCCGCTACAGCGGCGTGCCTCGTTTGCAGAAATTATGTCAGACTATCGAGAGTCAGTTACGTGCTGGTTGTGCCGCCGAAGAGCTGGAACCGGAGTTCCTTGAACTGCTGGATGAAATGGATAACGTCGCGCGGGAAGCGTGCAAACTGCTGGGGATTTAAAACGCATAACCCCGGTCAGCACGGTATGACCGGGGAAAACCTATAACACTTGCCCCATTTTCAGCACGGCTGCGATGTTTCTCGCCGTCATGCGCACATTTTCTGCGGCATTTTCCAACGCCTCATCAAGTGTACAAATGGAGTAAATCACGCTGAATACTGCGTCCAGACCGTGCTGATGCACCACGCCGACATCCGCCGTCAGGCTACCGGCAATGCCAATCACCGGAATATTATAGCGTTTTGCCACCCTCGCCACGCCAACCGGTACTTTACCGTGAATCGTCTGACTATCGATACGCCCCTCACCGGTAATCACCAGATCCGCATCAGCCACAACATCGACAAGATGCAAAGCATCGGTCACAATCTCAATGCCTGGCCGCAGCTTCGCACCGCAAAAAGCATACAGGCCTGCCCCCATCCCACCCGCAGCACCGCCGCCTTCGAGGTTCAGCACATCAACATCTAAATCACGATGGATAATCTCGGCAAAATGGGTCAATGCCTGATCCAGACTTACGATCATCTCCGCTGTCGCGCCTTTTTGCGGCCCAAATACCGCCGTCGCGCCCTGAGGACCTGTTAGCGCGTTAGTGACATCACAAGCCACGTCAATACGACATCCAGCCAGCCGCTTATCGAGTTCGCTAACGTCGATGCGCGCCAGGCTCTCCAGCGCGTGCCCGCCGACGGCAATCTGCTGGTTATCTTTGGTCAGCAGTTTGGCCCCCAGCGCCTGCACCATTCCAGCGCCGCCATCGTTTGTCGCGCTACCGCCGATGCCGATAATAATTTGCCTGACGCCCGCGTCCAGCGCATGGCGGATCAGCTCACCGGTCCCCCACGAAGTGGTCAGCAGAGGGTTACGTCGCGCCGGCGGCACGCTCTCCAGACCGCTTGCCGCCGCCATTTCGATAAAAGCGCACTGTTTATCGCCCGAAAGGCCGTAAAAAGCCTCCACAGGCTCACCGAGCGGACCAGTAACGGTGACCTCTATCCGACATCCCTGAGTCGCGGCCACCATGGCTTCAACGGTTCCTTCGCCACCGTCGGCGACCGGCAGTTTGACATACTCCGCATCGGAATAAATTTCCCTAAAACCTTGTTCTATCGCGGTTGCAACATCCAGCGCACTCAGGCTCTCCTTGTATGAATCCGGTGCGATCACTATCTTCATAAACTGTCCTTAAAATGAACGATTACCCGACGCCGTGCAATAAAACGGCCCCCGAAGGGACCGACATTTCCTTAGCGCACCATGCACGGACGCTTGTTATCAAACGTCCAGTTCGGGATCAGATATTGCATCCCCATGGCATCATCGCGGGCGCCCAGACCATGTTTCTGATACAGCTCGTGGGCTTTCATCACCTGATCCATATCGAGCTCTACGCCCAAACCGGGTTTGGTCGGTACCTGAACCATTCCACCTTTGATGGCAAAAGGCTCTTTGGTCAGACGCTGGTTGCCTTCCTGCCAGATCCAGTGGGTGTCGATGGCAGTAATTTTACCCGGCGCCGCTGCCGCCACATGAGTGAACATCGCCAGCGAGATATCAAAATGGTTGTTAGAGTGCGAGCCCCAGGTCAGGCCAAACTCGTGGCACATCTGCGCCACGCGGACGGAACCCTGCATGGTCCAGAAGTGCGGATCGGCCAGTGGAATATCCACCGACTGCAGCGACAGCGTATGGCCCATCTGACGCCAGTCGGTGGCGATCATATTGGTCGCCGTCGGCAGTCCGGTGGCACGACGGAATTCGGCCATCACTTCGCGGCCAGAAAAACCCTGCTCGGCGCCGCATGGATCTTCCGCATAGGCCAGAGAGCCTTTCAGGTATTTACCGATTTTGATCGCTTCATCCAGCGACCATGCACCATTTGGATCCAGCGTGACGCGCGCCTGCGGGAAGCGCTTCGCCAGCGCAACGATAGATTCCGCTTCCTCTTCCCCAGCCAGCACGCCGCCTTTCAGCTTAAAGTCGTTAAAACCATATTTATCATATGCTGCTTCCGCCAGGCGCACCACCGCATCCGGGGTCATCGCTTCATCGTGACGCAGGCGATACCAGTCGCACTTCTCATCCGGCTGGCTCTGGTACGGCAGCGGTGTGGCTTTACGGTTGCCGACGAAGAACAAATAACCCAGCATTTCCACTTCGCTGCGCTGCTGACCATCACCCAGCAGAGACGCTACGTTAACGCCCAGATGCTGGCCCAGCAGGTCAAGCATGGCCGCTTCGATCCCGGTAACTACGTGAATTGTGGTCCGCAGATCGAAGGTCTGCAAGCCACGACCACCAGCATCGCGGTCAGCGAATGTATTACGCACGGTATTCAGCACATTTTTATGTTCACCCAGCGTCTTACCGACCACCAGCGGGATGGCATCTTCCAGAGTCTGGCGAATTTTTTCACCGCCGGGGATTTCACCGACGCCGGTATGGCCGGAATTATCTTTAATCACCACAATATTACGCGTGAAGAACGGGGCGTGCGCGCCGCTCAGATTCATCAGCATACTGTCGTGTCCCGCTACCGGAATGACCTGCATAGAGGTAACAACTGGGGTAGTAACTTGTGTACTCATCATTCAATCCTTATTACGTAATACGTGGCGGCCGAAAACGGGGCGCTTACGGTCAAAAGTCCATCCGGGGATCAAGTATTGCATCGGGCCGGCGTCATTACGCGCGCCGCCGGGCAGCTTTTTATACGCCTCATGAGCCTTGTTAACCTGCTCCCAGTCCAGCTCGACGCCCAATCCAGGCGCCTCTGGAACAGCAATTGTTCCGGCCTTAATTTCCAGCGGATTTTTCGTCAGGCGACAATCGCCCTCCTGCCAAATCCAGTGGGTATCGATAGCCGTAGGCTTACCCGGCGCTGCGGCACCGACATGGGTAAACATCGCCAGTGAAATATCAAAGTGATTATTCGAGTGACAGCCCCAGGTCAGGCCCCAGTCATCGCACAACTGAGCCACGCGCACCGCACCGGAAAGCGTCCAGAAGTGCGGATCGGCCAGCGGAATATCCACGGCATTCAACATCACCGCATGACCCATTTCACGCCAGTTGGTGGCGATCATATTGGTAGCCACCGGCAGACCCGTCGCGCGGCGGAACTCCGCCATCACTTCGCGGCCGGAAAAACCCTGCTCGGCGCCGCACGGATCTTCCGCGTAGGTCAGAACATCGTTCAGGCCTTTACACAGCGCGATGGCTTCATCCAGCAGCCAGGCGCCGTTGGGATCAACCGTAATACGTGCATCGGGGAAACGCTTTTTCAGCGCGCGGGCGGTTTCAATCTCCTGCTCGCCGGGCAGCACACCGCCTTTCAGTTTAAAATCTTTAAAGCCATAGCGATCCTGCGAGGCTTCCGCCAGGCGCACCACCGCATCGCTGTTCAGCGCTTCCTGATGACGCAGGTGATACCATTCATGATTGCCCGGCGTGCTTTCCAGATAAGGTAGATCGGTCTTCGTACGATCGCCGACGTAGAACAGATAGCCCAGCACGGTCACCGCATCGCGCTGCTTGCCCGGCCCCAGCAGTTCGCAAACCGGTACGTTGAGCGCTTTGCCCAACAGATCCAGCAGCGCAGCTTCCAGCGCCGCCACCGCGTTCACCCGCAGTTCGAATGTCCAGGCGCCTTTACCAAAGGTGTCAAAATCCGCAGCCTGGTTGCCTTTATGCACCTGCTGAACCACTTTGTTCAGGCGGGCGATTTCCTGCCCCAAAACCATCGGAATAGCATCAACCAGCGTCTGATAAATCACCTCGCCGCCGGGCGCTTCGCCGATGCCGGTATTCCCGGCGTTGTCGGTGAGCACCACGATATTGCGGGTAAAGTATGCGTTATGGGCGCCGCCGATATTGAGCAGCATACTGTCTTGCCCGGCCACCGGGATAACCTTCATGTC
Source organism: Klebsiella sp. (assembly GCA_036498385.1). Lineage (GTDB taxonomy): Bacteria > Pseudomonadota > Gammaproteobacteria > Enterobacterales > Enterobacteriaceae > Klebsiella. The sequence goes on along the minus strand of DASYFN010000045.1, from coordinate 19,586 downwards.
CGTGATAACGGGGCTCGATTGCGTGGTCATGATGATTGTCCTGCGACAGGTTTCAGTTCGATACGCTTAATATCGCCCACCAGCACCAGATAACTCAGCACCGCAACCAGCGCATGAATACCCACATAAATTAGCGCGCCGTTAAACGAACCGGTCGTACCAACGATGTAGCCAATAGCAATCGGTGTCACGATGCCGGAGATGTTGCCGAACATATTGAACAGACCACCGCTCAGGCCGCTGATCTCTTTCGGAGCCGTATCCGCCATTACCGCCCAGCCCAGCGCACCGATGCCTTTACCGAAGAAGGCCAGCGCCATAAAACCTATGATCATCCACTCCACGTTGACGTAGTTACAGAACACCATGACCATCGACAACAGCATTCCCATGACGATTGGTGTTTTACGTGCGATATTCAGCGAGCCGGTACGACGCATCAGCCAGTCGGAAATAACCCCGCCGAGCACGCCGCCGATAAATCCGCAGACCGCCGGAACCGATGCGACAAAGCCCGCCTTCAGAATCGACATGCCGCGCGCCTGTACCAGGTAAACCGGGAACCAGGTGATAAAGAAGTAAGTCAGGGCGTTAATACAGTACTGGCCGATATACACGCCAATCATCATGCGTGAACCTAGCAACTGCTTGATCTGTCCCCATTTTACGCTAAACGGCACTTTGGTTTTGGTTGCCGCCACATCCATGTTGATCAGCGCGCCGCCTTCGGCAATGTATTCCAGCTCTTTTTTGTTAACACCCGGATGCTGATTCGGCTCGTGAATCACCTTCAGCCAGACAAAACTGATAACAATACCGAGTCCGCCCATAAAGAAAAACACATGCGACCAGCCCACTTCGTGGGTCAACCACCCCATGATTGGCGCAAAGATAACGGTGGCAAAGTATTGCGCTGAATTAAAGATAGCCACCGCTGTGCCTCTCTCCTGCGCCGGGAACCATGCCGCCACGATGCGACTATTACCGGGGAAGGAAGGTGCCTCCGCAAGTCCAACAAGAAAGCGCAGGGTGAACAGCGCGACGATAATGCCGAAACCGCTAAAGATATCGACGAAGCCCTGCAGCAGGGTAAACATGGACCAGATAAAAATGGACCAGAAGTAAACGCGTTTTGAACCGAAGCGGTCAAGCAGCCAGCCGCCAGGGATCTGGCCGATAACGTAGGCCCATGAGAACGCAGAGAAGACATACCCCATACCAACCGGATCCAGACCAATATCTTTGGCCATCTCCGAACCAGCAATGGATAAGGTGGCACGATCGCCGTAGTTGAAGGATGTGACGATAAACAGCATCACCACTATCCAGTAGCGAGCATTAGTGCGCTTTTCCGCACCGCTCGCCGCCTGACTTAATGAACTCATTGTTGCACTCCTGAATCATAGCGTTAGCTACGTTCATTCTGAACAGCACAACCTGTAGGGTACTCAGAATGACGTGTTAGTGTTTTTTCATCGTTTTCGTTATATCTGGCATTGCAATGGTAACTGGCAGGGAAAGTATAAAAAGAGGGGATGACAGGCTCACCGTGCAAATACACAGCTTTTCCAGCGATGGGAAATCTGATTTGTGGCGTATGCCTAACGAGATGGGGGATGGTTCACGGAAATGAAAAGCTGGCCCGTTCTGAGGTGGAAACGGCGGTACAAAAAACAGGAGTGTGAATCAACTCTCTTGACCCCGTAAAATAGCCCGGTAAAGGTCCTGCTGTTACACAGGTTTTAAGGCAAATGCCCGAAGCCAGTCACGCGGAGAATTGCTACGATATTCTTGACCGTTAATCTGACCACTGGCATTGAAAATCAGTAAAAAAGGAGCGCCCTCTATTGTAGGGAGAGGGCGAAACTTTTTAATCAAGCAGCGCCGCCCACTGTTCTACCCATGGGTTAGAGACGCTTTCGGGTTCTGGAGCTTCGCTGGCGTCAATCATCAGCATATCGCCAACGCGCGTGCCGCCTTGCTCCTGCAATAATGCATCAAACTTCACACCGCCGCCGCAGAAGTTGGCGTAGGTGCTATCGCCAAGCGCGATTATCCCATAGCGCAAATGCGGCTGGTACATATCTTTGATGCCTTCATACAAGGGCACAATGCTGTCCGGCAAATCACCCTGCCCGGTGGTCGATGTCACCACCAGCGCATATTTCCCGGTATATGACTCCCAATCTTTGACTTCCGGATCTTCAAAGACTTTCGCCTGATGCCCCAACCCGCTCAAAATAGCCTGCGCCTCTTCGGCGACCAGGAGTGAATTACCATACATCGTGCCGACAAAAATTCCGACTTCTGCCATGACTATCTCCCTGAATTGACCTTTATCTCTTCATCCTGACTGCTGTTGTCGGCAAACTCAACTCTTTCATTTAGCGGGAGAAGGCCGCGCCAGCCAAACTGCGACAGCGCGCGCATCCAGACGTCGTCGAAACCGGCGCGAATAACCAACGGTTCGCCGGTAAAGGGATGCGTTAACGATAGCTGGCTGGCGTGCAGCATCAGCCGATCGCAGCCAAAGTGTTCCGCCGCGCTGCGATTCTGCCGCAAATCACCGTGTTTGCTGTCGCCGATAATCGGATGGCGAAGATGGGCAAGATGGCGGCGTAGCTGGTGTTTCCGGCCGGTTTTCGGTTCCAGTTCCACCAGGCTATAGCGGGTTGTGGGATACCGCCCGGTCGCTACCGGCATTTCTACCGTCGCCAGGCCGCGATAATGAGTGACTGCCGGCTGCGGATCTTTATCGTCGCGGGAGAACTTATCGGCGATTTTATCCAGCTCCTCAACCAGCGGGTAATCAAGCACCGCGTCTTCGCTCAACCAGCCGCGAGCTATCGCATGATAGCGTTTCTGCATTTGATGCTGTTCGAACTGCTGCGACAGCAATCTTCCCGCTTCGCTCGACAGCCCCATCAGCAGCACGCCGGACGTCGGCCTGTCGAGGCGATGAGCGGTGAACACATGCTGACCTATCTGATCGCGCACGGTCTGCATCACCACCACTTTTTCATCACGATCCAGCCAGCTACGATGCACCAGCCAGCCCGAAGGCTTGTTCACCGCTACCAGCCACGGGTCCTGATACAAAATCTCCAGCATCAGGCTTCGCCGCCAGCAAATAGCGCATCCAGCAGGAGCAGCTCGGCCAGCACCTGTTCGCGTATGGGGTGGGCATTATCCAGGGCCATCTCATAATAGGGGACAACGGCGAAGCTCTGCGGCAACGGCATTCCGCTTTCCAGAAGCTGGTGCATACGCGGAATCAATACCCACTGCAGCCATTCAAGCGGCTCCATAGTGTCGAGGCAGAACGGCTGATCGCTGGCAAACGCACGGCTATCGGGGGCTCTGTCCTGCCAGTATTCCGTTTCGCGCAGCAGCGCTTCAATGGCAAACAGGCGCTCGCGCACGCTATGGTCAAGAGTCATGGGAAACCTCGATGAGTTGAAAACCGGCGCAGAATAGCAAATTCACGAGAAATAAAAAAAGGGAGCACTGTATAAACAGTGCTCCCGGTTCGTTTTGCAGCAATCCAGCTACATTGTTGCTCCCTGCTCGTCCTTGAAAACTTTTCCTGAGGTCTCCTGACCATGTTCGTCCATAAACAGCTGCATCCTGCTTCCACACCACCCCGATGCGAAATAACTCATCCGTAAGTCTATCCTGATCTTCCTGATCCACCGAACATCCCGACCGGTTCTCGTTCTCCTTCCTGGAGGTGTCCTTATTACGCAATCCTGCGTTATCCTGTGCTTCATCCTGAAGCCTGTCCTTGCTACGCCATCCCGGCGGGTCCTTAGAAGCGTCATCATCCTGATGTTCACTTCATTTATCAACTCCCTGTCGATGTGTATAGAATCCCTGATTCCGCCCCGTCTTACAACCCTTGTTAAGACAACATCTTAAGATTTATCGCCTGCAATATTAATAGAGAAATCACTAATCACTTGAATAATATTATTTTTCTTAAAATACGGGCCAGAGAGGATCAGCTTAAGCGATGACGATCTCTTACAGGTCTTGTAAGAGATCTCTCACAAAACTTTGGGTGCTCTGGATTACAGAACAGGTTTAAGGGAATTGAGGAAACTCGCAAGCGAAGGAGAAAGAGTCGTCCGTTTACGGGTTCCAAGGGTCTCTTTGATCACTTCACCGCCCATATTGCAGACCGAAATAACCTCCAGCTCGCTGTCAAGGGTGGCGATAAACAGCGTGGGCGACAGCTTCAAACGCTTTTGCACCAGCAGATGACCAATCAGATTTTCCTGCACCCGCTGGAAGTCATCCGGGCTCCAGGTTTGCAGCAGCGTCATGGTTTCATCGGCAAAACGCGCCTGCATATCACCGGCAAACTGAGTGGTATAATAAGCGTGAAGCGGTTGTTGTACCACAATCTCCAGCGCCCGTTCAACCGCGTGAATGTTTTGTTCTAAAGAAAACGGCTGCGGCAGCCAGAAAACGCCGTCATCATCCGTGGCGCTAATGCACGGCGACGGAATGCCGTAAAGCTCTTCGCTACGCGGCAGGCTGGAGTACTGCTGCTGCCACGCCTCACAATAACGTTGGGTGAATGCTTGTAGCGCTTCTGCGGTTTGAGGGTCCACCGGTTTCTCTCTTTATGTTAGACAGGATACACTTGGCATATAGTGTAACCGCTTTAACTATGGTGAAACATGTCTTCTTACGATAATCATCAGGCGCTGGCTGGCCTGACGCTTGGAAAATCAACCGATTACCGCGATACCTACGACGCCAGCCTGCTTCAGGGCGTACCACGCTGCCTGAACCGCGATCCGCTGGATCTGCATGCTGATAACCTGCCGTTTCACGGCGCCGATATCTGGACGCTGTATGAGCTCTCATGGTTGAATGCCAAAGGCCTGCCGCAGGTCGCCGTTGGTCATGTTGAGCTCAGCGACACCACCGTAAATCTGGTGGAATCAAAAAGCTTTAAGCTCTACCTCAACAGCTTTAACCAGACGCGTTTTGCCGACTGGCAGAAGGTCGAGGCGACGCTGGCGCGCGATCTCAGCGCCTGCGCAGAAGGTGAAGTGAAAGTATCGCTGTACCGCCTCGATGAACTCGAAGGCCAGCCAGTGGCCCATCTGCACGGCACCTGCATCGACGACCAGGATATTGAAATCGATAACTACCAGTTCAACGCCGATTACCTGCAGGATGCAACTGCCGACAAAGTGGTCGAAGAGACGCTGGTCAGCCATCTGCTGAAGTCCAACTGCCTGATTACCCACCAGCCTGACTGGGGCTCGGTGCAAATCCAGTATCGCGGGGCGAAAATCGATCGCGAAAAGCTGCTGCGCTATCTGGTGTCATTCCGCCATCACAACGAGTTCCACGAGCAGTGCGTGGAGCGCATCTTCAACGATATTCAACGTTTCTGCCGGCCGGAAGTCCTTTCCGTTTATGCGCGCTACACGCGACGCGGCGGTCTGGATATCAACCCGTGGCGCAGTAACACCGATTTTGTCCCGGCCATCGGTCGCCTCGCACGTCAATAATAAACATATTCACAATTTGCGCGCGTTAACCTGCGCGCAAGGTTGTGAAAACGCCGTCAGCAAGGCTATTGTAATCACAGGAAGACGATAATCGTCCTGTAAGGAGTTCACTTGATTACACATGTTAGCCCGCTTGGTTCAATGGATATGCTGTCGCAGCTGGAAGTGGATATGCTTAAACGCACCGCCAGCAGTGACCTGTACCAACTCTTTCGCAACTGCTCGCTTGCTGTGCTCAACTCGGGAAGTCTGACCGATAGCAGCAAAGAGCTCCTGTCTCGTTTTGAAAACTTCGATATTAACGTGCTGCGCCGCGAACGCGGCGTGAAGCTGGAACTCATCAACCCGCCGGAAGACGCTTTCGTTGACGGGCGGATTATCCGTTCCCTGCAGGCCAACCTGTTTGCTGTACTGCGCGATATTCTGTTCGTCTACGGCCAGATCCACAACACCGTTCCCTTCCCGAATCTCGATCTTGAAAGTTCGGTGCATATCACCAACCTGGTCTTCTCCATTTTGCGCAACGCGCGTGCCCTGCACGTTGGCGAAGCGCCAAATATGATTGTCTGCTGGGGCGGCCACTCGATTAACGAAAACGAGTACCTGTACGCCCGCCGCGTCGGCACTCAGTTGGGTCTGCGCGAGCTGAATATCTGCACCGGCTGCGGGCCGGGCGCGATGGAAGCACCGATGAAAGGCGCCGCTGTCGGTCATGCACAGCAGCGTTACAGAGACAGCCGCTTTATCGGTATGACGGAGCCGTCGATTATCGCCGCCGAGCCGCCGAACCCGCTGGTGAACGAACTGATCATCATGCCGGATATCGAAAAACGTCTGGAGGCGTTCGTGCGTATCGCCCACGGCATCATCATCTTCCCGGGCGGCGTGGGCACGGCGGAAGAATTGCTCTATCTGCTGGGCATTTTGATGCATCCGTCGAACAAGTCTCAGGTTCTGCCGCTGATCCTCACCGGGCCAAAAGAGAGCGCCGATTATTTCCGCGTACTGGATGAGTTTATCGTGCATACGCTGGGCGAATCCGCCCGTCGTCACTATCGCATCATCATCGACGACGCCGCAGAAGTGGCACGTCAGATGAAAAAAACGATGCCAATGGTAAAAGAGAATCGCCGCGAAACCGGCGACGCCTACAGCTTCAACTGGTCGATGCGCATTGCCCCGGATCTGCAGATGCCGTTCGATCCCACCCATGAGAATATGGCCAACCTTAAGCTCTATCCGGACCAGCCGGTGGAAGTGCTGGCAGCAGATCTCCGCCGCGCCTTCTCCGGTATCGTTGCCGGTAACGTCAAAGAGGTGGGTATCCAGGCTATCGAGAAATTCGGCCCATATAAAATTCACGGCGACCCGGCGATGATGCGCCGCATGGATGACCTGCTACAGGGCTTCGTGGCTCAGCATCGTATGAAGTTGCCGGGCGGCACCGCCTATATCCCCTGCTACGAAATCTGTTCCTGAGTTCTCTTCTGCTCTTCTCCCGGGCGGGCGGTTCTCGCCCTGCCCGGGCAACTCTTCCTCGCCAATCCGTAATACTTTCTCGTTCTTTCACTTATCGATCAGCCAGCCTGATTTCCAAATAATTCATTCTATTCAGAATTTTTAATGTCCCTTTCGCAAAGCCAATCGTTTGCGCTTCCCAAAAATACAACAAATATCACCAGAAAAAATAGATTTAAGCGTAAAAACGTCGATAAGAACGTATTTTTACAGTAAAAACCTCGTTATCATGCCGTACAACTATTATCTCATATGCTGAGAATGATAGCCTCCGCACAATAAATCTCTGGATGATCACCAGAAACAGGTTGTTGGACTAAAAATGCTTACATTAATAGCTGATTATTGCATTTGAGATCGTGATCACTGATGTATTCAATATATAGATGTATCTTCCTGCACCAATTATTGCGGAGAATATTTCTTAAAAACTGCAAATAACCGAGTTTCATATTATTCATTCTTTTTTCCCCATTAGATTTTGTTGCTTTTTCCAGGAGATACATATGGAAACCACTCAAACCAGCACCATCGTTTCGGATGCTACCCGTAGCGGTTGGCGTAAAACGGACACTATGTGGATGCTGGGTCTGTACGGCACGGCTATCGGCGCGGGTGTACTGTTCCTGCCGATCAACGCCGGCGTCGGCGGTATGATCCCGCTAATCATCATGGCGATTCTGGCCTTCCCGATGACCTTCTTCGCCCACCGTGGAATGACCCGTTTCGTGCTGTCCGGTAAGAATCCGGGCGAAGACATCACCGAAGTGGTAGAAGAGCACTTTGGCGTTGGCGCAGGTAAGCTGATTACGCTGCTCTACTTCTTCGCCATCTACCCGATTCTGTTGGTATACAGCGTGGCGATCACCAATACCGTGGAAAGCTTTATGGCGCACCAGCTGCATATGACGCCGCCGCCGCGCGCGATCCTCTCCCTGATTCTGATCATCGGCATGATGACCATCGTGCGCTTTGGCGAGCAGATGATTGTGAAAGCAATGAGCGTGCTGGTGTTCCCGTTTGTTATCGCGTTAATGATTCTGGCCTTTTACCTGATCCCACAGTGGAACGGCGCAGCCCTGGAAACCCTGTCTCTGAGCAGCACCTCTGTGACCGGCAACGGCCTGTGGATGACACTGTGGCTGGCCATCCCGGTGATGGTGTTCTCTTTTAACCACTCGCCGATTATCTCCTCCTTCGCCGTCGCCAAGCGCGAAGAGTACGGCCAGGGCGCAGAGAAAAAATGCTCCAGCATTCTGGCCCGCGCGCACATCATGATGGTGCTGACCGTGATGTTCTTCGTCTTCAGTTGCGTACTAAGCCTCTCTCCGGTGGACCTGGCAGCGGCAAAAGATCAGAACATCTCGATTCTGTCTTACCTGGCGAACCACTTTAATGCGCCAATCATCGCCTGGATGGCGCCAATTATTGCGATGATCGCCATCACCAAGTCCTTCCTCGGTCACTACCTGGGCGCTCGTGAAGGCTTTAACGGCATGGTGATTAAATCCCTGCGCGGTAAAGGCAAGTCCATTGAAATCAGCAAACTGAACAAAATCACTGCCCTGTTCATGCTGGTCACCACCTGGATTGTGGCGACGCTGAACCCAAGCATCCTTGGGATGATCGAAACCCTGGGCGGCCCGATTATCGCGATGATTCTGTTCCTGATGCCGATGTACGCGATTCAGAAAGTCCCGGCTATGCGCAAATATAGCGGCCACGTCAGCAACGTCTTTGTGGTGATTATGGGCCTGATTGCTATCTCCGCGATTTTCTACTCTCTGTTTAGTTAATCTCTGCGGCCAGTAAGCGCCTGGAGCCCAGGCGCTTACTGGCTGGCACCTTCCTACAGCACTGGATGCATCATGATCAGCGTATTCGATATTTTTAAAATCGGTATTGGCCCGTCCAGCTCCCACACCGTTGGACCGATGAAAGCGGGCAAACAATTCACGGACGATCTTATTGAACGCGGACTGCTTTCCGGGGTAACCAAAGTCGTCGTCGATGTCTACGGCTCCCTTTCCCTGACCGGTAAAGGTCACCAGACAGATATCGCGATTATTATGGGCCTGGCGGGCAACCTGCCGGATACCATCGACATCGACGCGATTCCCGGCTTTATCCAGGACGTCAACACCCATGGTCGCCTGATGCTGGCAAACGGTCAGCGAGAAGTGGCGTTCCCGGTCGATCAATGCATGAATTTCCATGCCGACAACCTGTCGCTGCATGAGAACGGCATGCGCATTACCGCCCTCGGCGGCGACCAGGTTCTCTACAGCCAGACTTACTACTCTATCGGTGGCGGGTTTATCGTCGATGAAGATCATTTCGGCATGACCCGCGAAGCGCCGGTCGCCGTTCCTTATCCGTATAAAAACGCCGCCGATCTGCAGCGCCACTGCCGGGAAAGCGGGCTATCGCTTTCCGGCCTGATGATGAAAAACGAGCTGGCGCTGCACAGTAAAGAAGAGCTGGAGCAGCACTTTGCCGCAGTCTGGGAGGTGATGAGCAGCGGAATTGAGCGCGGCATCACCACCGAAGGCGTTCTGCCAGGCAAGCTGCGGGTCCCGCGTCGCGCTGCCGCGCTGCGCCGGATGCTGGTAAGCCAGGACAGCACCAATAGCGACCCGATGGCGGTAGTTGACTGGATCAACATGTTCGCCCTGGCGGTTAACGAAGAGAACGCTGCCGGCGGACGCGTCGTGACCGCGCCAACCAATGGCGCCTGCGGCATCGTGCCTGCAGTGCTGGCCTACTACGACAAGTTTATCCGTAAAGTGAACGCCAACTCGCTGGCGCGTTATATGCTGGTCGCCAGCGCTATAGGTTCGCTCTATAAGATGAACGCCTCGATTTCCGGTGCCGAAGTGGGCTGTCAGGGTGAAGTGGGCGTTGCCTGCTCAATGGCGGCGGCCGGCCTGACGGAACTGCTGGGAGGCAGTCCGGATCAAGTGTGCATCGCCGCGGAAATCGGCATGGAGCACAACCTCGGTCTCACCTGCGACCCGGTCGCCGGACAGGTGCAGGTACCGTGCATCGAGCGCAACGCTATCGCTGCGGTGAAAGCGGTCAACGCCGCACGTATGGCTCTGCGCCGCACCAGCGAGCCGCGAGTATGTCTCGATAAAGTCATTGAGACCATGTACGAGACGGGTAAAGATATGAACGCCAAATACCGCGAAACCTCACGTGGTGGCCTGGCAATGAAGATTGTCGCCTGCGACTAACGCTTTAAGCCCGGTATGCTTTGTAGCGTACCGGGCATCGCAACCATCCACCTTCAATTATGTTATATAAATAAAAATTTAGTTATTTATTGGTTATAAGAACGATTTGTTACCTTACGGAAAACCGTTTAAGGAGAACGAATCATGATCAGATTATCCCGCCCGATGCTGCTATTACTGCTTGCTGGCTTATCCACCTCGGCGCTGGCGAAAGCGCCGGAAACCGTCAATATTGGCTACCAGAAAGCCAATATCTTCGCACTGCTGAAATATCGCGGCACGCTTGATGAAACCTTCCAGAAACAGGGGGTTGCCGTGCGCTGGATTGAATTCCCCGCCGGGCCGCAGATGCTGGAGGGGCTGAACGTTGGCAGCATCGACCTCGCCGCGACCGGCGATGCGCCACCGGCCTTTGCCCAGGCGGCGCAGGCGGATCTGGTCTATTTAGCCCACTCCCCGGCGAATCCCAAAACTGAGGCCATTGTGGTAGCGGAAAACTCAGCGATTAAGAGCGTCGCCGACCTAAAAGGCAAGCGCGTGGGGTTAAACAAAGGCTCTGATGTGAACTACCTGCTGGTGACCGCGCTGGAGAAAGCCGGGTTAAGCTATAAAGATATCACCCCGGTCTATCTGCCGCCTGCCGACGCCCGCGCCGCCTTCCAGCGCGGGGCGATTGATGCGTGGGTTATCTGGGATCCGTTCCTCGCAGAAGTGGAAACTAACGCTAAAGCCCGACAGATCCGCAATGCCGAAGGTCTGGTGCCGCACTACACCTTCTATCTGGCAAGCCGCAAATTTGCCGATACTTATCCGGATACCGCGAAACAGGTCGTTGATGAGCTGAGTAAACTGAGTGAGTGGGCCAATAGCCATCAGGATGATGCCGCCGGGATCCTTTCTACATCAACCGGGCTGGACAAAGCCATCTGGCTGAAGACGCTGGCGCGCCTGCCCTATGGCGCTGAACGTATGACGCCTGCGGTCTATAACGAACAACAAGCGCTGGCGGATACTTTCACCCGGATCGGCCTGCTGCCGGTAAAAATCGATGTGCGCAGCGCGACCTGGTCGCTGGATAAGCAGTAAGCCTTCCCTTCCCGGAGGCGATGCTGCGCATCTGTCCGGGAAAGCCCCCCCACAATCCCGCCCTCTCGCCCTTCGGGGAGAGGGTTAGGGTGCAGGGAACCAGCAAAATTAACTCACCTTCTCTTCGCTCCTGACCGCGACCTGCGCGCCATGGCGATAGCTTGCGCCCGGATGCGGCGCAGCCAGCCGCGGACCAGCGCCGAACAGCTTTTCACGCAAGGTTCCCTCGCGATACTCCTGTTTAAAGACACCACGCTTTTGCAGCTCAGGGATCAGCAAATCCACCACGTCGCGGAAGGTTTCATGGCTTACCGCATAAGCGAGGTTAAAACCATCGACATCGGTCTCCTCCACCCAGGACTGCAACTCATCGGCGACCGTTTGCGGGCTGCCGACCACCAATGGTCCGAAGCCGCCAATTCCCGCCCATTCCGCCAGCTTCTGCACGGTCCACTGGTTATGTGGATCGGCAGTCGAAAATGCCTCCACCATCGACTGAATCGCGTTAGTATGCAGATACTCCAGCACCTGATCCGGCTGATACTGACCGAGGTCGATCCCGGTCCAGCCGGAAAGCAGCGCCAGCGCTCCCTCGTAGCTGGCGTACTGTTTATACTCCTGCCATTTCGCCTGCGCTTCGCGATCGGTTTCACCGACAATCACCGTCAACATGGTGAAAATCAGAATATTGCGTGGATCGCGCCCGGCTTCTGCGGCACGGCGGCGGATATCGGCGACGGTTTTTTTCAACAGGACTTTCGATGGCGAACTCACAAAAACGCATTCGGCATGACCTGCCGCAAACTGCTTACCACGACTGGATGCTCCCGCCTGATACAGCACCGGCGTACGCTGCGGCGATGGTTCGCAAAGATGGATCCCCGGCACCGAAAAGAAATTCCCCTGATGATTTATCGGGTGAATTTTCCGCGGATCGCTGAAGATCTTACGTTCCCTGTCACGCAGCACCGCGCCATCTTCCCAGCTCCCCTCCAACAGTTTATAGACCACTTCCAGATACTCATCGGCATAGTCGTAGCGGGCGTCGTGGTCGGTCTGCGCTTTCTGGCCAATATTACGCGCCCCGCTCTCCAGGTATGAGGTCACGATATTCCAGCCGACTCGCCCCTTCGTCAGATGGTCGAGGGTTGAAAGACGGCGGGCAAACGGATAGGGATGCTCAAAGGAGAGCGAAGCGGTCAGGCCGAATCCCAGATGCTCCGTCACCAGCGCCATTGGCATAATCAGCGCCAGCGGATCGTTGACCGGCACCTGCGCTGCCTGGCGGATCGCCGCATCGCCGTTGCCATTCAGCACATCATAGATACCGAGCACATCGGCAATAAACAGGCCGTCAAATTTGCCGCGCTCCAGCAGACGCGCCAGGTCGACCCAATACTCGAGGTCTTTATACTGCCAGGAGCGATCGCGCGGATGGGCCCACAGCCCCGGCGACTGATGGCCGACGCAATTCATATCAAAAGCATTCAGACGAATTTCACGTTGTGATGACATAGCGCTCTCCATGGCGCGCCCTGCTGTCGGGACGCGCACATAATGATTAAGGGGATCAGGGAATAAAAGACGTTCAGAACACCGGACATCGGGCGGATTGTTTGACGCCCAGCGCCGACAGAGCCTCAGCGGCCACCGCGGCGGCATGGTCAGCCACCTGCGGCAGCCCCATCAGTTCGCCGAAATGTCCTCGCGCAGCTGGCCCGGCGATCAACAGGTCAGGTGTCGGCTGGCCTTTCCGGCCAATAGCCCGGGAGTGTTTATCAACATCCAGACCCAGACCAAAAATATCGGCACGAATCAGCCCGAGCTGGCTCAGTTGACGCAGCAGCGGCTGGCTGTCGATCAGCGCCCCGTGCGCAGGGCCAGTTGTCACAATCAAATGGTTAACCATCACCCGCTGGGCTGTTTCGCCGTTACGGGGTAAGAGCGTCAGCGTCAGATTCTGCGCATCGCCTTCCAGTGCCGTCAGCCTGGCGGCCTGTACGCGCAGAGCACCGTCACTCTGGCGCTGTGCAAGTACCTCAGCCACCTGCGGCGCAATACGGTAACGATGGACGTCCCAGTAGCTGCGTAAATGGCGTAAAAAACGCTGACGATCGGCAACACTCAGCCCTTGCCAGATGCGTTGCCCTTGGTTACGTACCGCATCGAGCACCACCTGCCAGGGCAGCCCCTGCGCTGCAGCGTGGTCGACATCCTTGCGGATCTGACGTAACCGCTGACGCAGCGAACCCTGGCTATATTCGCCTGGCCATGGCTCGCTGCTGCCACTCAGATTGCTGCAGGAAAGCAGCCCATGGCGTGAAAATGCCGTTATCGGCCCCCGATGGCCCAGCCGCCACAGGGTCGCGACGGTATCCGCCATCGTCAGGCCGGTGCCCATGACCGCGACGCTTGCCTGTGGTGCGATATTTTCCAGAACGCCCGTTCTCCACGGGTTGGCGATTAACGCCGGATGGGTCGCAAACGGCGTCGCCAGCGACGGCAAAGAGGGCGGTGGATGGCTTATTGCCAGCACCAGCAGATCGGCGGGTAGCCGACGACCGCTGTCGGTAATAACCTCGCCATCTTTAAAACTCAGTGCCTGTTCGCGCAGATGCGTCAATCGTCCGGCACTGGCACGGGCCGCCTCGGCAAAACGCTGAGCGACATAAAGACCAAACTGGCCGCGCTGCGGATAGATCGTGCCATCCGCCAGCAGGGCCTGCGGATCATTAACAAAAGCAGGTTGGTTGCGGTACCAGCGGTCAAACGTTCCATCCTCTTCACCGGCAAGCTGCATCCGCGAAGCGGGCACATTAATCCGATGGCTTGCTTCAGGTGTAGAATAGGCCACGCCTGTACCGGGAACCTCACGCGGTTCCAGCAGCGTCACCCGAACGCCAACCGGCGCCAGACGCAGTAAATGAATGGCTACCGCCGCGCCGCTAAATCCGCCGCCGACAATCACCACGTGGGGTTCAGTTTGCATAACCCACCACCTTCAGAAACCAGTGCAACATACGGCCTCCCCTCAGCTTGCGCTGACCTGTTTGACCGGGCGCTTATCGCCGCCGATGGTTTCGCCGAACGGACCGGTATTGACGCTACGTGCCTTCGGCTGGTCATAGCCTGCTAATGGCAATAGCGGCATCACCAGGTCGGCGAAGCGGTGAGCCTCTTCCAGATGCGGATAGCCGGAGAAGATAAAACTGGTGATACCGAGCGCCTGATATTCACGAATGCGTTCTGCGACCTGTTGCGGATTGCCGACCAGTGCCGTCCCGGCCCCACCACGCACCAGCCCCACGCCCGCCCACAGGTTCGGCGCAATACGCAGATTATCGCGCGATCCTTTATGCAGTGAGCTCATACGCGCCTGCCCGACGGAGTCCATACGGGCAAAAATTTTCTGCGCCTGGCCGATGGTTTCGTCGTCAAGATGGGAAATCAGGCGGTCAGCGGCAGCCCACGCCTCCTCTTCAGTTTCACGCACAATCACGTGCAAGCGAATACCGTATTGCAGTGTGCGTCCGCGGGCGGCGGCGCGTTCGCGCACCACCGCCAGCTTTTCGGCCACCAGCGCTGGCGGTTCGCCCCAGGTCAACCAGGTATCGATTTGATCGGCAGCAACGTCAATGGCTTCCTCAGAAGATCCGCCAAAGTAGAGCGGCGGGCCATTTTCCTGCACCGGCGTAAACAACACTTCCGCGCCTTCAACATGGATATGCTTGCCGTGATAGTCCACCTTTTCGCCTTTCAGCAGGCGAGAGTACACGTCGAGAAATTCGCGGGTTACCTGATAGCGTTCACCGTGGCTGAGGAAAATACCGTCGCCTTTGTTCTCCACAGGATCGCCACCGGTAACAACGTTAATCAGCAGCCGACCGCCAGACAGACGATCGAGCGTCGTCGCCATTCTCGCCGCCAGCGTCGGTGGCTGCAGACCAGGACGGACAGCCACCAGATAGCGCAGGCGGCGGGTCAATGGCGCCAGCGCCGATGCTACCAGCCAGGAGTCTTCGCAGCTTTTCCCCGTCGGGATCAGCACACCGTAGTAGCCGAGGCTGTCTGCCGCCAGCGCCACCTGCTGCAGGTAAGGCAAATCCACCGGGCGCCCACCCTCTGTGGTACCCAGGTAGCGACCATCGCCGTGGGTCGGCAGGAACCAGAACACATTGATTTTATCGTCAGCTTTTTGCGTCATTATCGATTTCCTATATAACCATATTCGATATTTATCGAAAGGATGTTTTTATTTGGTTATATGAGTGTTAGCGATAATTATGCCAATGGTGAATAAAAAATTAACAAAATAAATTCAGTGGGTTAGATAAAACAGAATGTGATACCCCTGTTGCAAATGCAGCAGCCAATGCGTCCGGACTGCTGCATTTGCAACAGTGCATCGTGTTAGCCCTCTGGTTTCCATCCTCGACACAAGATAATTTCAGAACATCAAATACCGGAGATTAACCATGCTGAATCCTCAATCCCCATCCTCTACGCCCACGCTGATCGATCCGGCGTCGAAAGCGTTTCAGAGCCTGCTGGATAGACTGGCCCCCACCGAGGCGACCGTATTGATCGTCGGTGAAACCGGCACCGGTAAAGAGGTCGTCGCTCGCTACCTGCATCACCATAGCTCGCGCCGTCATCGACCCTTTCTCGCCGTCAACTGTGGCGCGCTCAGCGAAAGCCTGGCGGAAGCAGAGCTGTTCGGCCACGAAAAAGGGGCGTTTACCGGCGCGCTGCAAAGCCATCCCGGCTGGTTCGAGGCTGCGGAGGGCGGCACGCTGCTGCTGGATGAAATCGGCGAGCTTAGCCTGCCGCTACAGGTTAAGCTCCTGCGCGTCCTGCAGGAGCGCGAAATCACCCGCGTCGGCTCGCGCAAAGCCATTAAGGTCGATGTGCGGGTGCTCGCCGCCACCCATGTGGACCTGATGCAGGCGATCCGCGAGCGTCGTTTCCGCGAAGATCTCTACTATCGGCTGAATATCGCCATCGTGCCGCTGCCGCCGCTGCGTCAACGCCGCCAGGATATTCCCGTACTGGCGGACCATTTTCTCTCGCTCTATGCCCGTCGTCTGGGTCGCCCGGTTCGCCGTCTGGCCCCGGAAACCCTGGCAAAACTGATGGAGTACCCCTGGCCGGGTAATATCCGCGAACTGGAGAACACCCTGCATAATGCGGTATTGCTGAATAAAGAGGAGGAGATTAACCCCGCCCAGCTACGGCTGACTACCCTGAACAACGAGCCATCGGCAATCAGCGATAATGAACTGGACGATTTTATTCGTCGTCAGCTTTCCCTGCCGGGCGAGCCACTGTGGGAAAGGGTCACCGGGGCGTTGATACGTAGCGCGATGGCCTACAGTGACGATAATCAAAGCCAGGCCGCAACGCTGCTAGGTATTAGCCGCCACACGCTACGCACGCAACTGGCAAATTTAGGCATTATTAAAAGCCGCCGTCGGCTGGAACCCGCCTGCAGCGCGGCGGTAAACAACGTCTCTCGCTACCGCGAACTACGCATTGGCTTCCAGCGCTTCGGCAATCTTGGCATCCTGAAAGCGCGGCAAAGTCTCGAGCAAGCCTTTGCCAGCCACGGCGTCAGCGTGCTGTGGAGCGAGTTCCCGGCCGGGCCGCAACTGCTGCACGCACTCGCCTGCGATGAGATAGATTTCGGTACCACCGGCGAAGCGCCCCCCGTTTTCGCTCAGGTCAATAACAATGAGCTGGCATACGTCGCCTGGGAGCCGCCCGCCCCGCAAAGTGTGGCGATGGTCGTCCCACAGCACAGTGATATTCGCACCGTTGCCGACCTGCGCGGCAAGCGTATCGCGGTGAATAAAGGCTCTAACGTGCACTGGCTGCTGCTGCATATTCTGGAAGAGGCCAGACTGGGATTAAATGATGTCAAAGTGGTCTACATTCCGCCGAAGTATCCGCTGACCACCAGCGATTATCTGGCGGTAGATGCGTGGATGATGTGGGACCCGCTGCTCAGCGATGTGGAATATAGTGGCGAACTGCGGGTTGTCGCCAGCGGTGAAGGACGCGTCAACAACCATCAGTTCTACCTGTCGCGTCGCGACTACGCCAGCCGCAATGGCGATATTATGCAGCGCCTGTTGGCCGAACTGACGCAGACCGGACAGTTTATCGACCAGCATCGGGAGGAAGCCGCGAGACTGCTTTCCGCCGAGCTGGGGCTTAACGCCGCTTCGCTGGCGCAAGCGTTATCCCGTCGCAGCCATCACCCGCAGCCAATGGATCTCAATGTGATTCGCGCTCAGCAAAGTATCGCTGACCGTTTTTACGCCCTGGGACTTATCAACAAACCGGTTTCGGTACGGGAAGCGGTGTGGTACGGCGAAGCCATCAATAGCGATCCCGGCCTGCTGATGCACGTCAATTAGGCGCAAATTGCGAGTCATCTTCCTGATTTTCCTGGTGCCAATAGCCTCATCCGCGCGGCGATGTTACCCTTAAAGGCGCTGGAACCAGGAGGTTATCCATGTCTATTCATCTACTCATCGTCGACGCACTTAATCTGATTCGCCGCATCCACGCGGTACAGGGTTCACCCTGCGTCGACACCTGCCTGCACGCGCTTGAACAGTTGGTGGTCCACAGCCAGCCGACTCACATCGTGGCGGTATTTGATGATGAAGACCGCAGCCACGGCTGGCGGCACCAGCGCCTGCCCGATTATAAAGCTGGCCGCGCGCCGATGCCGGAAACTCTTGAGGCGGAAATGCCGGCGCTACGGGCGGCGTTCGCGCAGCGAGGTTTCCACTGCTGGGCAAGCTCCGGCAGCGAAGCCGACGACCTTGCCGCAACCCTGGCGGTAAAAGTGGCGCAGGCCGGGCATCAGGCCACCATTGTGTCGACCGATAAAGGCTACTGCCAGTTGCTGTCGCCGACTATCCGCATTCGCGACTATTTCCAGAAACGCTGGCTCGACGCACCGTTTATCGCGAAAGAGTTCGGCGTCACGCCGCAACAGTTGCCCGACTACTGGGGGCTGGCGGGTATCAGCAGCTCAAAGGTTCCCGGCGTGGCAGGAATTGGGCCCAAAAGCGCCGCCCGGCTGTTAACCGATTACCAGGATCTGGAAGGGATCTACGCGCGGCTGGCGGATGTGCCGGAGAAATGGCGCAAGAAGCTGGAAGAACAGAAAGAGATGGCCTTTACCTGCCGGGAAATCGCGCGTCTGCAAACTGATTTGCAACTGGATGGCAACCTGCAGCAGTTGCGGCTGGCGCGGTAGCTTCAGGCTACCGGATGGCATATCTGGCCTACATTTTATGCCGTTCGTAGGCCAGATAAGCGCCAGGATATCCTTATCCGTTTGAAAAGCGCCCACTAGCGTTCGTCGCGACGACCGCCGACGGCAGCCCACAGACGGCGTACGTGAACCGTCACCTCTTCGCGATCGTGATACAACTGACGCGCCTGGATTTGCGCATTGATACCGTTCTCGTCCAGTTGCGCCTGAATATAGGCCAGGTTGCGCGAAAGCTCTTCATAGCGTTTTTTCATCGGCAGTTTCAGGTTAAAGATGGTTTCACGGCACCAGCCGTTTACCAGCCACTGCGCCATCAGCGCCGCCACTTTCGCCGGTTTCTCCACCATATCGCACACCATCCACGAGATGTTGTTGCGCGTTGGGCGATACTTGAAGCCATCTTCACGCAGCCAGGTCACCTGCCCGGTATCCATCAGGCTCTGCGCCATCGGGCCATTATCCACTGAGGAGACCCACATATTGCGTTTCACCAGTTGATAAGTCCAGCCACCGGGACAGGCGCCGAGATCCACCGCGTACATACCGTTCGCCAGACGTTCGTCCCACTCATCCGCCGGAATAAAGACGTGAAACGCCTCTTCCAGCTTCAGGGTAGAACGGCTCGGCGCATCGGCCGGGAACTTAAGGCGAGGAATCCCCATATAGAACGGCGAATTGTTGTGAGACAACGAATAGCCGGTGTAGCAACAGCCTGGGGCGATAAAGAACACATGCACCACCGGGCGCTTCGGGGTTTCATAATTGGTCAGCACGCCCGCCTCACGCAGCGCCGCGCGCAGCGGTACCGTAAACTTACGGCAGAACTTCATCAGCTCTTTGCTTTCATTGGTATCGGCCACTTCCACACGCAGCTCGCCGCCCTTCTCCACCACGCCCTGCAGCATACCGACAATCGGCGAAATC
>DASYFN010000044.1:0-8415 GCA_036498385.1 Klebsiella sp. | reverse complement strand
CTGGCTGGCCTGCCCGGCAAACTGGCGGATTGTCAGGAACGCGACCCCGCGCACTCTGAACTGTACTTAGTGGAAGGGGACTCAGCGGGCGGCTCTGCTAAGCAGGGGCGTAACCGTAAGAACCAGGCGATTCTGCCGCTGAAAGGTAAAATCCTCAACGTTGAGAAAGCGCGCTTTGACAAAATGCTCGCTTCTCAGGAAGTGGCAACACTGATTACCGCGCTGGGCTGCGGCATTGGTCGCGATGAGTACAACCCGGATAAACTGCGTTACCACAGCATCATCATCATGACCGATGCGGACGTCGACGGCTCGCACATTCGTACGCTGCTGTTGACCTTCTTCTATCGTCAGATGCCGGAAATCGTTGAGCGCGGTCACGTCTACATTGCGCAGCCGCCGCTGTACAAAGTGAAGAAAGGCAAGCAGGAACAATACATTAAAGACGATGAAGCGATGGACCAGTACCAAATCTCCATCGCTCTGGATGGCGCAACCCTGCACACCAACGCCAACGCGCCGGCCTTAGCCGGAGAGTCGCTGGAGAGACTGGTTGCCGAGTATAACGCCACGCAGAAAATGATCGGTCGTATGGAGCGCCGCTTCCCGAAAGCGCTACTGAAAGAGCTTATCTATCAGCCGACGCTGGCGGAGGCTGATCTGAGTAATGAACAAACCGTAACTCGCTGGATTAACACCCTGGTGAGCGAGCTGAATGAGAAAGAGCAGCACGGTAGCCAGTGGAAATTTGATATCCGTGAGAACCCAGAGCTGCAGCAGTTTGAGCCGATCGTTCGCGTGCGTACCCACGGTGTGGATACCGACTATCCGCTGGATCAGGAGTTTGTCAGCGGGCCGGAATACCACCGTATCTGCGCGCTGGGTGAAACGCTACGCGGCCTGATTGAAGACGATGCCTTTATTGAGCGCGGCGAGCGTCGTCAGCCGGTAGCCAGCTTTGAACAGGCGCTGGACTGGCTGGTTAAAGAGTCCCGCCGCGGCCTCTCTATCCAGCGTTATAAAGGCCTCGGTGAGATGAACCCGGATCAGCTGTGGGAAACCACTATGGACCCTGATAGCCGCCGCATGCTGCGCGTGACCGTGAAGGATGCGATTGCCGCTGACCAGCTGTTCACCACCCTGATGGGCGACGCTGTTGAACCGCGTCGCGCCTTTATCGAAGAGAATGCGCTGAAAGCGGCGAACATCGATATTTAATCGTCGTACACCGCCATACTCAGGCCGCGCGTTCAGCGCGGCTTTTTTGTGGGTGCAGGCATATCCAGCGACATCACGGACGGTAAACGGCTGGCGAGCGTATCGACGGCAATTCTCACTCTCAGCGGTAGATGCGGCGTCTGTTGCCAGACCGCATGAACGTCGAAGTGCACATCCGATGCCTGCTTTAAAAGCGGGACGAGTTTTCCTTGATGAATTTCTTTGCTGACCATCCAGCAGGGCAGCCATGCAATGCCGTGTCCGGCCAGCGCAGCGTCGCAGATCGCCTGCAAATCATCCATATTGAGCGATGAACGGGGAGTAAAAGTGTGCGAGGTACCTTCGTTATCCATCAGCTGCCAGGATAGCACTCTGCCTGCTCGCAGATAGTTAATGGCCACATGGTGGGGTAAATCATCAACGCTTTGTGGCGGGCCCTTCTTCAGCAGATAATCCGGCGCGGCGCACAGCACCATGCGGTGTTCTCCCAGCCTTCTGGCGACCAGAACGCTGCTGTCCTGAAGCGTGCCATTGCGTACCGCCATATCAAACCCTTCCTCTACGATATCCACCACCCGGTCGCTGAATGACATTTCCAGCTCAAGACCTGGATGTTCCTGCGCGAGCTCGATCAGCAGCGGTGCGACGCACTGGCGACCAAACAGTACCGGCATGGCAACGCGCAGGCGGCCGCTTATATGACGTTTCCCTGTTTCCAGCAGCGACTCTGCCCCACGAATTTCCTCCAGCGCGCGCAGGCAACGTTCATAGAAAAGGGCACCATTGTCGGTCAGGCTTTGACTGCGGGTCGTACGTTGAAACAGACGTACCCCCAGTCGCTCCTCAAGGCGAGCGATGCTCTTTCCCACCGCCGAACGCGACAAATGCAAACGGATTGCGGCCTGAGCAAAACTCCCCGCCTCAACGGCGGCCACAAAAACCGGAATATCTTTCAACGTACTGGTCACGGATTGTCTCTATTTCGGCGTCAATAGTGGGAAAAGTTATCGCCACTGGCGAACGTTAGTCAACGGTAGACTTGCAATACTGAAGCTTATTGGATGGCAGGAGAAAAAAGATGACAGAGACAATGCAACGCTGGTCTATGGACGCCCTCGGGCGCGAAAACCTCAAACTCACCCAGGAGCCTGTTCCGCAGCCAGGGCCAGGTGAAGTCCGTGTACGGGTGAATGCCGTCGCGCTCAACTATCGCGATAAAATGGTCATTGAAGGCACGATGCCGATTACGCTTTCCTTCCCGTTTACACCGACGTCCGATATGGCGGGCGTGGTGGAAAGTACGGGTGAGGGCGTCACGCGTTTCAAACCCGGTGCTCGAGTCATCTCGACCTTTTTCCCGGAGTGGATCGACGGTAAGCCAAACGCGGAGGCCCGTACTTTGCCCTATAAAACGACAGGCGGTTACTTCCAGGGCATGCTTGCTGAGTACGTAATTGTGAATGAAAACTGGCTGGTGGCAGCCCCGGAAACCCTGAATGACGCAGAGGCCAGCACGTTACCGTGCGCAGGGCTTACCGCATGGTTCGCGCTGGTGGAACGCGGTCATTTACGCCCCGGGCAATCGGTGCTGGTGCAGGGCACGGGCGGTGTGGCGATATTCGCTTTGCAAATTGCCAAAGCGCAGGGGGCAGAAGTTTTTGTCACGTCAGGGAGCGATGAAAAACTGGCGCAGGCCAAAAAACTTGGTGCCGATTATGGAATCAATCGGCTTAAAGGCGATTGGGCTGAAAGGATATACGAACTGACGAATGATCGCGGCATCGACCACATCATTGAAACCGTTGGCGGGGAGAACCTGAGGCATTCCCTGCGCGCCGTTGCGGTTCATGGGCGTATTTCGGTCATAGGCGTGCTGGCCGGGAGTGAAATCGCGCTGCCCGCTGGCGAACTGTTGCTAAAATCCCCTGTGATTCAAGGTATTGGTGTGGGGCACCGTCGCGCACTGGAAGATTTTGTCCGCGCTGTTGACGTGACCAGGTTGAAACCAGTGATTGAGCACCGTTACCGCTTTAACCAGCTTGCACAGGCGCTTGAACACCTCGATCGTGGTGCGTTTGGCAAAATCGTGCTCACCCGCGAGTGAGACCCCATTCCCCGGATCTTGCCTAAAAAGGGGGGTTCTGCTGCGCAATGTAGCTCTATTTTTGTGGGCTTAATCGCGTTAGCATGAGTAAGGACTCATCTTACCCGGGGATTTCATGGCTATTAAACTGATTGCAATCGATATGGACGGTACGCTGCTGCTACCTGACCATACTATCTCTCCTGCGGTGAAAACCGCGATTGCCGCAGCCCGTGAACGCGGCGTCAACGTGGTGCTGACCACCGGCCGTCCTTACGCTGGCGTGCACAGCTACCTGAAAGAACTGCATATGGAGCAGCCTGGAGATTACTGCATTACCTATAATGGGGCTTTAGTGCAGAAGGCGAGTGACGGCAGTACCGTTGCGCAAACCGCGCTGGGCTACGACGACTATCGCTATCTGGAACAACTGGCCCGCGATGTGGGTTCCCATTTCCACGCGCTCGATCGCAACACCCTGTATACCGCTAACCGCGATGTGAGCTATTACACGGTACATGAATCCTACGTGGCGACGATCCCGCTGGTCTTCTGCGAAGCAGAAAATATGGATCCGAACATCCAACTGCTGAAAGTGATGATGATCGATGAACCGGCGATTCTGGACCAGGCTATCGCCCGCATTCCGGCTGAAGTGAAAGAGAAATACACCGTGCTAAAAAGCGCGCCGTACTTCCTTGAAATTCTTGATAAAAGAGTAACAAAAGGTACTGGTGTGAAATCGCTGGCTGATACGCTGGGTATCAAACCGGAAGAGGTGATGGCGATTGGCGATCAGGAAAATGACATTGCGATGATTGAATACGCTGGCGTCGGCGTGGCGATGGATAACGCGATTCCCGCAGTGAAGGAAGCGGCAAATTTTATTACCAAATCCAATCTGGAAGATGGCGTGGCGTACGCTATTGAAAAATATGTATTAAACTAAGTAATCCCACGACTGAGTAACCTGTGTTCGAGCCATAGTTATTTTTCGACGGATCAACTACTCTGAAGTGCCATATATGCTTCAGAGTTTATCCACACATGAAACAAGTCACCTTTGCTCCCCGCCATCATCAGCTTACCAATACCCGTACCTGGACTGCGGATAGCCAGTGGCTGGTTTTTGATGTCCGTCCATCCGGGGCTTCCTTTAGCGGAGAAACTATTGAGCGGGTTAATGTCAATACGGGTGATGGGGAGATCCTCTATCACGCTATGCATGGAGCCCATGTCGGCGTGGTGACCGTTCATCCAACGGTAGATAAATATGTCTTCATCCACGGCCCTGAACGTCCGGACGAAACCTGGCATTACGATTTCCACCATCGCCGTGGCGTAGTGACCTGGCAGGGGGAGACGCATAACCTCGATGCGATGGATATCTCTGCTCCCTATACGCCAGGCGCACTGCGCGGCGGCAGCCATGTGCATGTCTTCAGCCCGAACGGCGAATTTGTCAGTTTTACCTATAACGACCATGTGCTGCATGAGCGCGATCCGGCATGGGATCTGCGTAATGTAGGTGTGGCGGTGCCCTATGGGCCGGTTACACCGTGCGGGCAGCATCCTCGGGGATATAGCGGTAGCCACTGGTGTGTACTGGTCAGCCGTACAACGCCGACACCGACGCCGGGTAGCGATGAAATCAATCGCGCCTACGAAGAGGGCTGGGTTGGCAGCCAGGCGCTGGCATTTATTGGCGATACGCTATCGATAAATGGTGACAAAGTACCGGAGCTGTTTATTGTCGAACTGCCGCAGAGTGAGCAGGGATGGAAGCAGCCGGGCGATGCGCCGCTTGCTGGTACTGAAACGACGATGCCCGCGCCTCCTGCCAGCGTTGTGCAGCGTCGTTTAACGTTTACCCACGAACGTCGTTACCCTGGGCTGGTGAATAGGCCGCGTCACTGGGTGCGCACTAATCCGCAGGCAACGGAAATGGCTTTTCTGATGCGCGATGATACCGGGGTGGTACAGATGTGGCTCATTTCGGTACAGGGCGGAGAGCCTCGGCAGTTGACCCACAACTGTTCCGACATCCAGTCGGCGTTTAACTGGCATCCGTCAGGAGAATGGCTGGGCTTTGTGCTGCAAAACCGTATCGCGCTCTGTGATGCGCAGAGCGGGGAAATCGTCTTTTTGACCGACGAACATATAAATCCGCCATCGGCCGATGCGATCGTCTTTTCGCCAGACGGCAAACAGCTTGCCTGGATGGAGGAGGTTGACGGTTACCGCCAGTTATGGGTAACCGCAACAGGGCGCTAAATCAGGGGGGCGGCATTCGCGCTGGCGGGATCACAGAGTTGGTTGCCAGCGTCTCTTTCTCGCTCTTTTCCACACGCGATTTAACCGAGTTATCGGTGCGGAACATATCCCACGGTAGCAGCAGCGTATCCATGACGGCCGTGAGCGGCATATCCAGCGCCACGAGGGATTTAGTCCCCCAGTTAGCGTCGCTATCCCCGAGCATTTGCGCGCTGGCGCGCGTTCCTGGATAAGTTCCTTCTTTACCGCCGGTATGTGACATCACGCTGGAGCAACCGCCCAAACTTATTATCCCGCCGAACAGAACCAGCTTTAACAAACCGTTTTTCATCATTTTTCCGTCATTGTTACGGGCGTTAATAGAACCTTCTGTGTACAAAATCAGACAGAACGCAGCCAACAAAGCAGCCGTCTGAAGAATGGCGTACATACCGGTTATATCGGGCCATTCCATGGATGCATAGCGCTATTGCGCTGCACTGTGGCAGGCATCGCACTTTGCCTTTTGTGCTGTCACTCCAGTCTAAGCAATAGACTACAAACTGTAAAAAATTTTGCCCTTTTCCCCTTGAAAAGACCATGGATAGACCCATTTTAGGAATGTGTCTCCCGGAGAATACGCCGAATGGGTATTCCGGGTAATAACGGCCTGTCCATGATGGAAGGTCAGATAATTCTCGCTGATTTCAGGAGCTATGTATTATGCGTAATTTCGATCTCTCCCCGCTGTATCGTTCTGCCATTGGTTTCGACCGTCTTTTCAATCTGTTAGAAAATAATCAAAGTCAGAGTAATGGCGGCTACCCTCCGTACAACGTTGAATTAGTAGACGAGAACAACTACCGCATCGCGATCGCCGTTGCCGGTTTTGCCGAGAGCGAACTGGAAATCGTCACGCAGGACAATCTGCTTATTGTGAAAGGCGCCCATGCCGCCGGGCAGAAAGAGCGTACTTACCTGTATCAGGGCATCGCTGAGCGCAATTTTGAGCGTAAATTCCAGCTTGCGGAAAATATTCATATTCGCGGCGCCAGTCTGGTAAACGGTTTGCTGTATATCGACCTTGAGCGGGTTATTCCTGAAGCGAATAAACCGCGCCGTATCGAAATTAACTAATTTATTGGGCTGCGAATGTGGTCCGGTATTTATTCAATAAGTTGCCTGCCATCAGGGGGCAAATGCGAATCCACAGGATTTGCAGATATCCACTCGCTTCTTAGAAGGAGAAATACTATGCGTAACTACGATTTATCCCCGCTGCTGCGTCAATGGATCGGCTTTGACAAACTGGCCAACGCTCTGCAAACCGCCGGTGAAAGCCAGAGTTTCCCGCCTTATAACATCGAAAAAAGTGACGATAACCACTATTGCATTACCCTTGCGCTAGCCGGTTTCCGTCAGGAAGATTTGGATATCCAGCTTGAAGGCACGCGCCTGACGGTAAAAGGCGCGCCGCAGCAGCCGGAAAAAGAGACCAAATGGTTGCACCAAGGGCTGGTTAACCAGGCGTTTAGCCTGAGCTTCACGCTCGCCGAAAATATGGAAGTCTCCGGGGCAACCTTTACCAACGGCCTGCTGCATATTGATTTGACCCGCAATGAGCCGGAACAGATAGCCCCGCAGCGTATTGCCATCAGCGAGCGCCCTGCTTTACATAGCTAATTAAGCGAACCCCTTATAAAGCCCCTGTTTTTCGGGGCTTTTTTGTGCTCGGTAGCCTATTACTTTGCGCTATTTTGTTGCGCTCAACAAAATGGTCATCTGTTGATCCCATGATTATTGTGCGCCAGGCGGCATACAGCCCATTCTGTAGCGGTCATAATCCCCGTTGTTCATAATGTTATTCACAGGGAAGAGACTATGAGTGATATAGCATTGACCGTTAGCGTATTAGCGCTGGTTGCGGTCGTCGGGTTGTGGATCGGCAATGTAAAAGTGCGCGGTGTCGGTTTTGGTATCGGAGGCGTGCTGTTTGGCGGCATCATCGTCGGCCACTTTGTGGAGCAGGCGGGCATTACGCTCAGCAGCCCAATGCTGCACTTTATTCAGGAATTTGGCCTGATTCTCTTCGTGTACACTATCGGTATCCAGGTCGGACCGGGTTTCTTCGCCTCGCTGCGTGTGTCAGGCCTGCGGCTTAACCTCTTCGCAATTCTGATTGTAATTCTCGGCGGTCTGGTCACCGCGGTCCTGCATAAACTGTTCGATATCCCTCTCCCCGTGGTGCTTGGCATCTTCTCCGGTGCGGTAACCAATACGCCTGCGCTGGGAGCCGGGCAGCAGATCCTACGCGACCTTGGCGTACCGCTTGATACTGTCGACCAGATGGGGATGAGCTACGCCATGGCTTATCCGTTCGGCATTTGCGGTATTTTGCTGACCATGTGGCTGGTCCGTCTGTTTTTTCACATCAATGTCGAGAAAGAAGCCCAGCAATTTGATGAGAACGGCGCCAACGGTCATGCGCATCTCCAGACCATCAACGTGCGGGTCGAAAACCCTAACCTGAACAATATGGCGCTTCAGGATGTCCCGATGCTTAACAGTGACAAACTGATTTGCTCGCGTCTTAAGCGTGAGGAGATGCTGATGGTGCCTGCGCCGAATACTCTGATTCAGTGTGGTGACCTGCTGCATCTGGTCGGTAGACCGGAGGATTTGCACAATGCCCAACTGGTGATTGGCAAGGAAGTCTCCACTTCGCTCTCCACTCGCGGTACCGATCTGAAAGTCGAGCGCGTGGTAGTCACCAACGAAAAAGTGTTAGGTAAAAGAATTCGCGATTTGCACTTTAAACAGCGCTATGACGTTGTTATCTCACGCCTCAATCGTGCCGGGGT
>DASYFN010000043.1:0-33914 GCA_036498385.1 Klebsiella sp. | reverse complement strand
GGTGGTAGATAACGTCGCGTTGCTTAAACGATTGCAGGCAAATCAGTTGTTAAGCGTGGTACTGGATGTCTGGGAGCCGGAGCCGGACCTTAATACCGAATTGCTTAAGCGGGTTGATATTGCTACTCCGCATATTGCTGGCTATACCCTTGAAGGAAAAGCGCGCGGTACGACGCAAGTTTTCGAGGCTTACAGTACGTTTATTGGTCATCCGCAGCAGGTGGCGCTGGACACGTTGCTACCCGCGCCGGAGTTTGGCCGCATTACGCTGCACGGGCCACTCGATCAGGCGACGCTAAAACGGCTGGCCCATTTGGTGTATGATGTGCGCCGCGATGATGCGCCGTTGCGAAAAGTCGCGGGGGTTGCTGGCGAGTTCGACAAGCTGCGCAAAAATTATCAGGAACGCCGTGAATGGTCTTCACTGTATGTGCAGTGCAGCGATGCGCAGGCGGCGACGCTGCTGCGCCAACTGGGCTTTAACGCCGTACATCATCCTGTTCGTTAATATCATCTTAATGCTCCTGCTGGATAATCCGGCAGGGCCGCTTTTTTCTGGAGTACACCACCATGTCTGAAGGCTGGAATATTGCCGTACTGGGCGCAACGGGCGCCACAGGCGAAGCCCTGTTCGAAACGCTTGCCGATCGTCAGTTCCCGGTGGGGGATATTTATGCGCTGGCGCGTAGCGATAGCGCCGGTGAACACCTGCGATTTTCGGGTAAGTCGGTTATCGTTCAGGATGCGGCAGAATTCGACTGGACCCAGGTCCAGTTGGCTTTTTTTGCCGCCGGTACAGAAGCAACGGCCGCGTATATTGAAGACGCCACTAACGCGGGCTGCCTGGTGATCGATTTAAGCGGTCTGTTTGCGCTGGAGCCTGACGTGCCGCTGGTGGTACCGGATGTTAATCCTTTCGTACTGGCGGATTACCGCAATCGTAACGTTATCGCGGTACCTGATAGCCTGACCAGCCAACTGCTGTCGGCGTTGAAACCGCTGATCGAACAAGGCGGCCTGGCGCGTATCAGCGTGACCAACCTGCTGTCCGCCTCCGCCCACGGTAAAAAAGCGGTTGATGCGCTGGCGGGCCAGAGCGCCAAATTGCTAAATGGTATTCCGATTGATGAAGATGATTTCTTCGGCCGCCAACTGGCGTTCAATATGCTGCCGCTTCTGCCCGATCGTGAAGGAAGCGTGCGCGAAGAGCGGCGTATCGTCGATGAAGTCCGCAAGATTTTGCAGGATGATGGCTTGATGATCTCCGCAAGCGTCGTTCAGTCGCCGGTATTCTACGGCCATGCGCAGATGGTGAGCTTTGAAGCGCAGCGCCCGCTGGCGGTCGAAGAGGCGCGCGATGCCTTTAGCCGTGGAGAGGATATCGAACTGTCAGAAGAGAGCGAATTCCCGACTCAGGTCGGTGATGCTTCCGGAAACGCACGCCTTTCCATTGGCTGTGTGCATAACGATTACGGTATGCCGGAGCAGGTGCAGTTCTGGTCAGTTGCCGATAACGTCCGTTTTGGCGGCGCGCTGATGGCGGTGAAAATCGCTGAGAAGCTGGTTCGGGAGTATCTGTACTGATGTCTGAGATAGAGCAGCCGCCGGTTTATAAACTCGCGCTGGGCATCGAATATGATGGCAGCAAGTATTACGGCTGGCAGCGGCAGAATGAAGTTCGCAGCGTGCAGGAGAAGCTGGAAAAGGCGCTTTCGCAGGTGGCGAACGAGCCTGTTAACGTCTTTTGCGCGGGTCGTACGGACGCCGGTGTTCACGGCACCGGCCAGGTGGTGCATTTTGAAACGCGCTCGCAGCGTCAGGATGCCGCATGGACGCTGGGCGTTAATACGAATTTACCTGGCGACATTGCGGTTCGTTGGGTGAAGCAGGTTCCGCAAGATTTTCACGCCCGCTTCAGCGCCACGGCGCGTCGCTATCGTTATGTCATCTATAATCATCGTCTGCGACCGGCGGTATTGAGCCGCGGCGTCACCCATTATTATCTTCCGCTGGATGCAGAGCGGATGCAGCGCGCCGCTCAGTGTCTGCTGGGAGAGAATGATTTCACCTCGTTTCGTGCGGTACAGTGCCAGTCCCGCACGCCGTGGCGTAACGTAATGCATATTAACGTCACCCGTTATGGTGCCTATGTGGTGGTGGATATCAAAGCGAACGCCTTTGTACATCATATGGTAAGGAACATTGTCGGCAGCCTGATGGAAGTAGGCGCCGGGAACCAGCCAGAGAGCTGGATTGCAGAACTTCTGGCGGCAAAAGACAGGACGCTTGCCGCCGCAACAGCAAAGGCGGAAGGATTGTATCTGGTGTCGGTAGATTATCCGGCGCACTACGACCTCCCGGTCATGCCGATGGGCCCGCTGTTTCTGGCGGACTAACCTGGTCATTAAGGGCTAACGCAAACTATGGATCTGATTCGTTTTTTAATTGATTTTATCCTGCATATTGATGTGCATCTGGCGGAGCTGGTGGCGCAATACGGTATTTGGGTATATGCCATTCTGTTTTTGATTTTGTTCTGTGAAACCGGTCTGGTGGTCACGCCGTTCCTGCCGGGGGATTCTCTGCTGTTTGTGGCAGGCGCGCTCTCCGCGCTGCCAACCAACGATCTCAACGTGCATTTAATGGTGCTGTTGATGGTCATTGCCGCGATTATTGGCGATGCGTTGAACTACACGATTGGCCGACTGTTTGGCGAAAAGCTCTTCAGCAATCCCAATTCGAAAATCTTCCGCCGCAGCTACCTGGATAAGACCCATAGTTTCTACGAACGTCACGGCGGTAAAACCATCATCCTGGCGCGTTTCGTGCCGATCATCAGAACTTTTGCGCCGTTTGTGGCGGGAATGGGGCATATGTCCTATCGTCATTTTGCGATGTATAACGTCCTTGGCGCACTGCTCTGGGTATTGTTGTTCACCTATGCCGGTTATCTGTTCGGCGATTTGCCGATCGTCCAGGAAAATCTTAAGCTGCTGATCGTGGCGATTATCGTCCTGTCCGTATTGCCAGGTGTCATTGAGGTCATCCGCCACAAGCGGGCGGCGGCGAAGCAGGCGAAATAACGCGGCGATTATCTTTGGGGGGTATGCCGCCATCCGAAGAGTGAAGTGTGAGCGGTTCGACCACTTTTTTATCCCATGTTACGAGATGTTATGTTTTAATGTGCAACATTCATGGTCTGCGAGGGGCAAAAATGGCATTATGCGCCCTTGCGACGAAACTGGCATTGACCAGGTTCAGGTAGAAAGGTTATCAATGAGCTGGATTGAACGAATTAAAAGCAATATAACCCCCACCCGTAAGGCGAGTATCCCTGAAGGTGTATGGACCAAGTGCGACAGCTGCGGTCAGGTATTGTACCGCGCAGAGCTGGAGCGCAACCTGGAGGTTTGCCCTAAGTGCGATCACCACATGCGTATGTCGGCGCGTAACCGCCTGCATTGTCTGCTGGACGAAGGTTCCCTCATAGAGCTGGGAAGCGAGCTTGAGCCGAAAGATGTGCTGAAGTTCCGCGATTCGAAGAAATATAAAGACCGCCTGGCATCTGCCCAGAAAGAGACTGGCGAAAAAGACGCGCTGGTGGTCATGAAAGGTACCCTGCATGAAATGCCGGTTGTTGCCGCAGCCTTCGAATTCTCCTTTATGGGGGGGTCAATGGGCTCCGTGGTCGGCGCACGCTTTGTTCGCGCGGTTGAGCAGGCTCTGGAAGACAACTGCCCGCTGATTTGCTTCTCCGCATCCGGCGGCGCGCGTATGCAGGAAGCGCTGATGTCGTTGATGCAGATGGCGAAAACCTCCGCAGCACTGGCGAAAATGCAGGAGCGCGGGTTGCCGTATATCTCCGTGCTGACCGACCCAACCATGGGCGGCGTCTCGGCGAGTTTTGCGATGCTGGGTGATCTGAACATCGCTGAGCCAAAAGCGCTGATCGGCTTTGCCGGTCCCCGCGTGATCGAGCAGACCGTCCGCGAGAAGCTTCCGCCTGGGTTCCAGCGCAGTGAGTTCCTGATTGAGAAAGGGGCGATCGACATGATCGTACGCCGCCCGGAAATGCGTCTGAAGCTGGCCAGCATTCTGGCGAAGCTGATGAACCTTCCGACGCCAAATCCGGAACCTGCTCACGAAGGTGAGGTGGTGTCACTGGCGCCGGATCAGGAACCAGAGGCCTGATAATGCAGAGGGCAGGCCTGACGGCGCTGCCCTTTTTTATACGCATAATTATCTTAACTCTTGCCGGACATCATGGAAAAACAACCTATTCCTCAGGCCACGTCGCCCCTGGCTACGTGGCTTTCTTATCTGGAACATCTGCACAGCAAAACTATCGATCTCGGGCTGGCGCGTGTCAGTGAGGTCGCGAAGCGGATGGCAGTATTAAAACCTGCACCATTTGTTTTTACGGTAGCGGGGACTAACGGCAAAGGCACCACCTGCCGTACCCTGGAATCGGTACTGATGGCGGCTGGCTATAAGGTTGGCGTTTACAGTTCGCCACATCTGGTGCGCTATACCGAGCGGGTGCGCGTGCAGGGCGAGGAACTATCGGAACTCGCGCATACGACCTCTTTTGCCGAAATTGAAGCCGCGCGCGGTGAGATTTCCCTGAGCTATTTCGAGTTTGGCACCCTGTCCGCGCTGTGGCTATTTCAACAGGCGCAACTGGATGTGGTGATTCTTGAGGTGGGCCTTGGCGGCCGCCTGGATGCGACCAATATCGTTGATGCTGACGTGGCGGTGGTAACCAGTATTGCCCTCGATCATACCGACTGGCTGGGACCCGATCGCGAAAGCATCGGCCGCGAAAAGGCGGGTATTTTCCGCACCGGTAAACCGGCCATTGTCGGCGAACCCGATATGCCATTGACCATCGAAGAGGTTGCGCGCGAAAAAGGCGCGCATCTTCTGCGTCGCGACGTTGACTGGCAATACGATGCCGGTGAACAAGACTGGTCTTTCCGCGATCAACACGGCGCGTTAAACCACCTGCCGTTGCCCCAGGTACCGATGCCGAATGCTGCAACCGCGCTTATGGCCTTGCGCGCCAGCGGGCTTAAGGTTAACGAGCAGGCGATTCGTAACGGCATAAAAAACGCGATGCTGGCGGGCCGTTTCCAGATAATCAGCGACACCCCACGAGTGATCCTTGATGTTGCCCATAACCCACACGCGGCGGCATATCTCGCCGGGCGTCTCAAAACCTTATCGAAAACGGGGCGTGTGCTGGCGGTTGTTGGTATGCTGCATGACAAGGATATCGCAGGTACGCTGGCAAATTTGCAGGTGGAAGTGGATGACTGGTACTGCGCGCCGCTGGAAGGGCCGCGCGGAGCAACGGCAGAGCAGTTGCTGGAACATTTACGCGCAGGTAAAGTCTATATCAGCGTCGCGCAGGCGTGGCATGCCGCGATGGCGGACGCCAGACCTGAAGATACGGTACTGGTATGTGGTTCATTCCACACGGTGGCGCATGTGATGGAAGAGATAGACGCGGGGAGAACCGGTGGCAAGTAAGTTTCAGAACCGTTTAGTCGGGACGATAGTGCTGGTGGCGCTGGGGGTGATTATCCTGCCAGGGCTGCTGGATGGTCAGAAAAAACATTATCAGGATGAGTTTGCTGCAATCCCGCTGGTGCCAAAACCGGGGGATCGCGATGAGCCAGATATGCTGCCAGCGGCGACTCAGGCGCTGCCTTCGCAGCCTCCGGAAGGGGCAGCGGAAGAGGTGAGAGCCGGTGATGCGGCGGCGCCATCGCTGGATCCGTCGCGCATACCGGTGAACAGCAACAGTTTTGATTCTGTGCAGGAACCGGTGGTCGCGCCAAAACCGCAGGCTCAGCCTAAGCTTCAACCGAAGCCGGCGGAGAAACCGCAGCAGCAGACGCCGCCTAAGCCACAGCAGCAGGCCGAAATCCCGGTATCAACCGGTAAAGCGTATGTTGTGCAGTTGGGCGCGCTGAAGAACGCCGATAAGGTCAACGAGATTGTGAGTAAGCTGCGTGCTTCTGGCTTTAAAGTTTACACGTCGCCTTCGACGCCGGTGCAGGGTAAAATCACCCGTATTCTCGTAGGGCCGGACACCTCGAAGGATAAGCTGAAAGGCCAGCTTGGCGAATTGAAGCAGCTTTCAGGACTCAGCGGTGTGGTTATGGGCTACAGCCCGAACTAACGCTCTCTTTTTTAAAAGAGTAGAGTACTGAAACCCCTGTCTGACGTGCCCTGAAGAGGCGAAAGGCAGTATGGCGTTGAATGTTTTTTCAGCGCCATTTTTATTTCTGTAGGGCACGGAAATCCCTACGCAAACGTTTTCTTTTTCTGTTAGAATGCGCCCCGAACCGGACGACAGGGCGTAAAATGTGGGACATATATGGTCTGGATTGATTACGCCATAATTGCGGTGATTGGTTTTTCCTCTCTGGTCAGCCTGATCCGCGGCTTTGTTCGTGAAGCTTTATCGCTGGTAACCTGGGGATGCGCTTTCTTTGTTGCCAGTCATTACTACACTTACCTGACTGTCTGGTTCACGGGCTTTGAAGACGAACTGATCCGAAATGGGATTGCTATCGCGATACTGTTTATCGCAACGCTTATCGTCGGCGCTATCGTTAACTTTGTGATAGGCCAACTGGTGGAAAAAACCGGCCTGTCGGGTACTGACAGGGTGTTAGGGATCTGCTTTGGCGCCCTGCGTGGTGTGCTAATCGTCTCAGCGATTCTGTTTTTTCTCGATAGCTTTACCGGTATGGCGAAAAGCGAAGACTGGCAAAAGTCTGAGCTTATCCCGCAGTTCAGTTTCGTTATCAGATGGTTCTTTGACTATCTGCAGAGCTCGTCAAGTTTCTTGCCCAAAGCATAAGCGTTGGGATGTAGCTTAACGAGGAAAAGACGTATGTGCGGTATTGTCGGTATCGCCGGTGTTATGCCGGTAAACCAGTCGATTTATGACGCGTTAACGGTGCTTCAGCATCGTGGCCAGGATGCCGCAGGCATCATCACCATTGATGCGAACAACTGTTTCCGTTTGCGTAAAGCGAACGGACTGGTGAGCGACGTTTTTGAAGCTCGCCACATGCAGCGTATGCAGGGCAATATGGGTATTGGTCACGTTCGTTACCCGACGGCTGGCAGCTCCAGCGCCTCCGAGGCTCAGCCTTTCTACGTCAACTCGCCGTACGGCATTACGTTGGCGCATAACGGTAATCTGACTAACGCTCACGAGCTGCGTAAAAAGCTGTTTGAAGAAAAACGCCGCCATATCAACACCACCTCCGATTCCGAAATTCTGCTGAATATCTTCGCCAGCGAGCTGGACAACTTCCGCCACTACCCGCTGGAAGCAGACAACATTTTTGCGGCGATTGCCGCTACCAACCGTCAGATTTGCGGCGCTTATGCCTGCGTGGCGATGATAATTGGTCACGGCATGGTAGCCTTCCGCGACCCGAACGGCATCCGTCCGCTGGTGCTGGGCAAGCGCGACATCGGCGACGGCCGCACCGAGTATATGGTCGCTTCGGAAAGCGTGGCGCTGGATACGTTGGGCTTTGAGTTCCTGCGCGATGTGGCGCCTGGCGAAGCGGTGTATATCACCGAAAAAGGTCAGTTGTTCACTCGCCAGTGTGCGGAGAACCCGGTCAGCAACCCGTGTCTGTTCGAGTACGTTTACTTTGCTCGTCCGGACTCCTTCATCGATAAAATTTCCGTCTACAGCGCCCGCGTCAATATGGGGACTAAGCTGGGCGAGAAAATTTCCCGCGAGTG
Organism: Klebsiella sp.; assembly: GCA_036498385.1. Taxonomy (GTDB): domain Bacteria; phylum Pseudomonadota; class Gammaproteobacteria; order Enterobacterales; family Enterobacteriaceae; genus Klebsiella. Next base: position 26,135 of record DASYFN010000043.1, on the reverse strand, counting down.
GGAAGATCTTGATATCGACGTGGTCATTCCAATCCCGGAAACCTCCTGCGATATCGCCCTGGAAATTGCCCGCATCCTTAACAAGCCTTATCGCCAGGGGTTTGTCAAAAACCGCTATGTTGGCCGTACCTTTATCATGCCGGGCCAGCAACTGCGCCGTAAGTCTGTGCGTCGTAAACTTAACGCCAACCGTGCCGAGTTCCGCGATAAGAACGTGCTGCTGGTGGATGACTCCATCGTGCGCGGTACCACCTCAGAGCAGATTATCGAGATGGCGCGCGAAGCCGGAGCGAAGAAAGTGTATCTGGCCTCCGCTGCGCCGGAAATTCGCTTCCCGAACGTGTATGGCATTGATATGCCCACCGCCAATGAGCTGATTGCTCACGGGCGTGAAGTGGATGAAATTCGCCAGATCATCGGCGCAGATGGTCTGATTTTCCAGGATCTGAACGATCTGATTGACGCGGTCCGCGCTGAGAATCCGGATATTCAGCAGTTCGAATGCTCGGTGTTCAACGGTATCTACGTTACCAAAGATGTCGATCAGGAGTATCTGGACTATCTTGACTCCCTGCGTAACGATGATGCGAAAGCGGTTCAGCGGCAGAACGAAGTTGAAAATTTAGAGATGCATAACGAAGGGTAATCCTTTGATTTGCTAAAAGCCCGCAGCCATCAGACTGCGGGCTTTTTGTTTATTTTCTCGCGCCAATTACGGGTCAGTGGTTGCGCCGGGGGCTATAATCCGGCAAAGTCTGCGCCATTGTGAGAAAGGAGCAAGCATCGTGAAGCGACTCGTTATCGGTATTTCTGGCGCCAGCGGCGTAATTTACGGCGTACGCCTGCTCCAGGTTTTGCGTGATGTTCCTGATGTCGAAACCCATCTTATTGTAAGCCAGGCCGCACGTCAGACGCTGGCGCTGGAGACGGATTTCTCACTACGCGAGGTGCAGGCGTTAGCCGATGTGGTGCACGATGCTCGCGACATCGCCGCCAGTATCGCTTCCGGCTCTTTTAAAACCTCCGGCATGGTGATTTTGCCGTGCTCAATGAAAACCCTCTCGGGTATTGTTCATAGCTATACCGATGGGCTGCTGACCAGGGCGGCAGACGTGGTGCTCAAAGAGCGCCGCCCGCTGGTGCTGTGCGTAAGGGAAACGCCGTTCCACCTTGGTCATTTGCGTCTGCTGGTCCAGGCGGCGGAAATGGGCGCAGTGATTATGCCACCGGTTCCCGCTTTTTATCATCGCCCGAAGAGCCTGGATGAGGTGATTAATCAGACAGTCAATCGCGTTATCGATCAGTTCGATATCTCTCTTCCTGAAGACCTTTTTACCCGCTGGCAGGGGGCATAAGGCGCACTAATATAGTGCGCTTTATTCACATCTGCGCTCCTGTAGTGCAATTTTGTCGCCTTGATCAAATCCTCAACATTTAATTTGTTTTTTTGCGCTGCGGTGCTGCGGTTTATCCATTATTGCTGGTATCTTCCCTTTTAAGACAAATGCGCAACCTTTATTTAACAAATTTAACGTCGTTTCCAGCACGCACTGAGAAAATGGCATAAAACGTGCTAGATCTGTTGGTAGCACAGCTAACAAGACCACGCATAACATAACAACATCACGACATTTAAGGGTAACCTATGAAGAAGACGGTCCTGGCTCTCTCTTTAATAATGGGAATTTGCAGCGCTTCAAGTGCCTTCGCCGCGCTGCCGCAGAGTATTCGCATTGGCACCGATGCCACCTACGCGCCTTTTTCGTCTAAAGATGCGAAAGGGGATTTCGTGGGTTTTGACATTGATTTGGGTAATGAACTCTGCTCGCGCATCAACGTAAAATGTACCTGGGTCGGCAGCGATTTCGATTCCCTGATCCCCTCGCTGAAGGCTAAAAAAATCGATGCCATCATCTCTTCGTTGTCGATTACTGAAAAACGCCAGCAGGAAATCGCCTTCTCTGACAAGCTCTACGCGGCAGACTCCCGCCTGATTGCCGCCAAAGGCTCGCCGATTCAACCGACGCTGGGATCCCTGAAAGGCAAGCATGTCGGTGTTCTTCAGGGCTCCACCCAGGAGGCCTATGGTAATGAGCGCTGGCGCAGTCATGGCGTGGATGTTGTGGCTTATCAGAATCAGGACTTAATCTACTCAGACCTCGCTGCGGGTCGCCTGGATGCCGCTTTGCAGGATGAAGTGGCCGCTAGCGAGGGCTTCCTCAAGCAACCTGCTGGTAAAGATTTTGCGTTTGCCGGTCCTTCCGTTAAAGACAAACAATTCTTCGGTGATGGTACTGGTATCGGCCTGCGTAAGGACGATAGCGAGCTGAAGGCCGCTTTTGATAAAGCGCTGGCTGAAATTCGCAAAGACGGCACCTACGATAAAATGGCGAAGAAATACTTCGACTTCAATATTTACGGTGACTAAGACGCCCGCTGGCCCGGACTCCGGGCCACAAGTAGCTATTTCTGCCTGTTATTTGTGCAGCTGCGCTTTTTGCGGATTAATTTGGTGCAAGGAATTCCTCACTGTATGTTAAAAAGTGCATAGTTAAGCGTTTCCGATGCGAGGAAATTTGCTTTGCCTTACCGGGGCGAATAATGGCACGATAACTGCCGTAAGTACTTCTAATAAATCCGTTAGAATGACAGTCTGTTGAGGATAGTTATGAAAAAACTGGCGTTGTCTCTCTCTTTAGCGCTGGCCCTTTCCAGCGTTTCCACTGTATTTGCAGCCATTCCGCAAAAAGTCCGTATCGGCACCGATCCTACTTATGCCCCGTTCGAATCAAAGAATGCACAGGGTGAATTGATTGGTTTTGACATCGATCTGGCAAAAGAGCTGTGTAAGCGCATCAATACGCAATGTATCTTCATTGAGAATCCGCTGGACGCGCTGATCCCGTCTTTAAAAGCGAAGAAAATCGACGCCATCATGTCTTCACTTTCGATCACCGAAAAACGCCAGCAGGAAATTGCTTTCACCGACAAACTCTACGCGGCTGATTCGCGCCTGGTCGTGAAAAAGGGCAGTGATATCACGCCTGACCTCGGGAAGTTGAAAGGCAAACGCGTTGGCGTTCTGCAGGGCACCACCCAGGAAACCTACGGCAATGAACATTGGGCACCGAAGGGTATTGAAATCGTTTCCTATCAGGGGCAGGACAATATCTATTCTGATCTAACCGCCGGACGTATTGATGCGGCATTCCAGGATGAAGTTGCCGCCAGCGAAGGATTCCTCAAACAGCCAATCGGCAAAGATTATCAGTTCGGCGGCCCATCGATTAAAGACGAGAAACTGTTTGGCGTCGGCACCGGTATGGGGCTGCGCAAAGATGACAATGAACTGCGTGAAGCACTGAATAAAGCCTTTGCCGGGATGCGCCAGGACGGCACCTACGACAAGCTGGCGAAGAAATATTTCGATTTTAACGTGTACGGCGACTAATCATCCCGCGTACCCCATCGCGCGTCATTTAGCGCGCGATGGTTGATGACAGACAGGGCAGACAGCATGCTGTACGGTTTTTCACAGGTTATTTTTCAGGGCGCGCTGGTCACTCTGGAGCTGGCTTTAAGCTCGGTCGTTCTTGCGGTGCTTATTGGTCTGGCCGGCGCCGGAGCCAAACTTTCCAGCAATCGTCCGTTAGCGCTGATTTTTGAAGGCTATACCACCTTAATCCGCGGTGTGCCCGATCTGGTACTTATGCTGCTGATTTTCTACGGGCTGCAGATTGCGCTCAACGGCCTGACCGATGCGCTTGGCCTGGCGCAGTTTGATATCGACCCAATGGTCGCGGGGATCATCACCCTGGGCTTTATTTACGGCGCTTACTTCACCGAAACCTTTCGCGGAGCCTTCCTCGCAGTGCCGAAGGGGCATATTGAAGCGGCGACGGCCTTTGGCTTCAGCGGCGGGCAAACCTTTCGTCGCATTCTGTTCCCGGCAATGATGCGTTATGCGCTGCCTGGAATTGGCAACAACTGGCAGGTGATCCTCAAAGCGACCGCGCTGGTCTCGCTGCTGGGGCTGGAAGATGTGGTCAAGGCAACCCAACTGGCGGGCAAAAGCACCTGGGAGCCGTTCTACTTCGCTATCGTCTGTGGCCTGATTTACCTGGTATTTACCACCGTTTCTAATGGTGTACTGCTGATGCTCGAACGCCGTTATTCTGTAGGCGTGAAGAGGGCCGACCTGTGATTGAAATTATTCAGGAGTACTGGAAATCCCTGCTATGGACCGACGGCTATCGCTTTACCGGCGTGGCGATTACGCTTTGGCTGCTGATCTCCTCAGTAGTGATGGGCGGTATCATGGCGGTTTTCCTTGCGATAGGCCGAGTTTCGAGCAACAAATTTATCCAGTTCCCAATCTGGTTTTTCACCTATGTCTTTCGCGGCACGCCTCTGTATGTGCAACTGCTGGTATTCTATTCCGGCATGTACACGCTGGAGATCGTCAAAGGTACAGAACTGCTGAACGACTTCTTTCGCAGCGGCCTGAACTGTACGGTGCTGGCGCTGACGCTGAACACCTGCGCTTATACCACGGAGATTTTCGCTGGGGCGATTCGGTCGGTGCCAGCAGGAGAGATAGAAGCCGCTCGAGCATACGGTTTTTCATCAGTCAAAATGTATCGCTGCATTATTTTGCCTTCCGCGCTGCGTATTGCTCTGCCTGCGTACAGCAACGAAGTGATCCTGATGCTGCACTCTACCGCGCTGGCCTTTACCGCCACGGTGCCGGATCTGCTGAAAATTGCCCGTGATATTAACTCGGCAACCTATCAGCCCTTTACCGCCTTTGGCATTGCCGCTGTACTCTATTTAATTATCTCGTATGTGCTGATTAGCTTGTTCCGTAGGGCGGAAAAGCGCTGGTTGCAGCATATCAAACCTTCCTCGACGCACTGAGAACGCCATGTCCGACAATAAATTAAATGTAATCGATCTCCATAAACGTTACGGCGAGCACGAGGTCCTGAAAGGCGTCTCACTTCAGGCGAAAGCCGGAGACGTGATTAGTATTATTGGCTCATCCGGTTCCGGTAAAAGCACCTTTTTGCGCTGTATTAACTTTCTTGAAAAGCCCAGTGAAGGGACGATTGTTGTTAACGGGCAAAACATTGGCCTGGTCCGCGATAAAGATGGCCAGTTAAAGGTTTCTGATAAGAATCAACTGCGTCTGTTACGTACTCGCCTGACGATGGTATTCCAGCATTTCAACCTGTGGAGCCATATGACGGTACTGGAAAACGTGATCGAAGCGCCAATTCAGGTATTGGGCCTGAGCAAACAGGAAGCGCGAGAGCGGGCGGTAAAATACCTGGCGAAAGTGGGTATTGATGAACGTCAGCAGATGAAATACCCGGTGCATCTCTCCGGTGGCCAGCAGCAGCGCGTTTCCATTGCCCGCGCACTGGCGATGGAGCCTGATGTACTGCTGTTTGATGAACCGACTTCAGCACTTGATCCTGAACTGGTAGGCGAAGTGCTGCGTATCATGCAGCAGTTGGCGGAAGAGGGGAAAACCATGGTCGTGGTAACGCATGAAATGGGTTTTGCGCGCCATGTCTCCTCGCATGTGATCTTCCTGCATCAGGGGAAAATTGAAGAAGAAGGGCACCCTGACGATGTTTTCAGCAATCCGAAAAGCCAGCGCCTGCAGCAGTTCCTGAAAGGCTCTTTGAAATAAAGCCTGTCCATGCCCCGGCGGAATACCTTCTGTCGGGACGGCTAACGCTCCAGCCTGTACACCCAGTCGTCGTAGTCAACTCCGTTCAGATGATAAGCTTTTTCGAGCACCTGAATGCGGATAAAGTTGTGCTTTTCCAGCAGGCGGGAAGAGCTTGCGTTTTTACCCAGCACCCAGGCATTTATCGCGTGGACGTTGCGCTGGTTAAAGGCGTAGTCGCAAATGGCTTTCAGCGCTTCGCTGGCGTACCCCTTTCCCTGGGCGTCGGGCAGGAGAGCATATCCGACATCCGCTTCATAGGGATTTTTACTGCTGATGCGCAGGCCGATATCGCCAATCGCCGCGCCGCTGGCGTCGTGTAAAACGAATACGCCAGGATCGGCGCAGCGCGACTCAAACAGCGTCCGCAGCGCCGATTCTTCAAGAATCGCGCCCATATAGCGCATCACTTCCGGGCTCTGTCGCAGACACAGAAAAAAAGACCAGTCAGACGGGGCAAACGGCGAGAGACGCAGGCGCGGGGTGGTAAGCGTTATCATAAAGCAGACCATGGCGGTGGATTATGCAGCCACATTAACATCATAACGCGCTGGATTGTATGGCCGTAGAAGACGGGGTCAGCCGACCCTCGGCGAAGCATGCGGCTGATTTTCGAGCCCGCGAAGATAGTGCAGCACGTTTTTGCTCTCCTGGGTAGCCCTTAGTTGTAGCGCCAGGTTGAGGTTGTCCAGCACCCTGGCATGAGCGACCAGCGGTGAGTCTTCGGCAAGTCGTCCCTCCATAACCAGCCAACCAGCGATGGTTTTCCAGCGCCATAACGGCGAATTGCCTTTAACGCGCTGCACTGGCCCCGGAAACTGGCCAGACCCCCTCGCGCCATCTTTCAGCAGGGCAATCGCCTGCCGCGTCAGCCCGGTGAGTTCGGCAATGTCGCTTAACCCTACCAGCGCGGAATCGACGGATTCAACCCGCGCGTTCAGGGCAGGGACGGATTCAATATCAGCAATCGCGGACAGAATGGCCTGTTCGAGAGAGTCGCTTTCGCGATCGAACTCCAGATAAACCGCCGTTCCGTAAAAACAGACCAGAGCATCAGCGCAACCTGCCGTATGCAGCGCATCCTCAAGCCCCGTGGTATGCGCGGTGACGCCGGAGAGGGTGAGTGTAAAATTATACAGCGCCATGGTTTAATCCTTTTTGTGGTTAATCTGACCCGCTGCAGTTAGCTGGCAGCGGTCGACCATTCTGATGATTTGCCGGGCGTGGTTAATGGGTACCGCAGGCGTTGACCAGATGCTCATCATATGTTTCCGATGCCAGACTGTCCCGCACATTAGCCGACCAAAGCAGTGTGCGCTTTTGCCGCCTGGGATAAAAATCCAGCCGCGCGCCAGCGCGTAGTTAATGGCTGCTCTGATATGTTTATCCGGATGTTCCTTCATCATTATGTCCTGATATATTGAATGGGGTGTTGACGTTTGTCAACATTATAGTGATGTTAAACTGCACACCAGAGAGTTATGACTGAGGGAGAAGGAATTTACCGGAAGCGAATTCACAGTTAAGACGGCATTAAACAGGCAGGTTTTGCACGCTGCGAGGCGGGTTCCACCAATTAATAAGGCGGGGAGAGCGTGACGATCCCCCCGATGGTTGCGGAATTATCCCAGCAAATTGGCCAGGGCTTCTTCCAGATCATACCAACGAAAACCAAAACCGGCGGCCTCCAGACGTTTAGGCAGGGCGCGCTGGCCGCCGAGCACTAACACGGAAGACTCTCCCATCAGCAGACGAATAGCCGCCGCCGGGACGCGGAAAATTGCCGGGCGATTCAATGCATGCCCCAGCGCGTGGGCGAATTGCTCGTTACGCACCGGATAAGGGGAAACCATATTAAATGGCCCGCGCAGGTCGTTATCCAGCAGCCACAGAATACCGTTGACCATATCGTCGATGTGGATCCAGGGCAGATACTGTCTGCCGCTGCCGATAGGGCCGCCGAGGCCAAGTTTAAACGCGGGCGTCATTTTGGCCAGAATACCGCCTCGCGGTGCCAACACCACGCCGGTACGCAGCAGGCAGACGCGGGTGTGTTCGCTCTGTGCTTCGCAGGCGATTTGCTCCCAGCGGGCGCAAAGTTTGTGGGTAAACTCGTTATGCGGCGGCTCTTCTTCGGTGACCACGACTTCGCCGAGATCGCCATAATAGCCAGCGGCGGAACCGCTAATCAGCACTGCGGGTGGTGCATCGCTGGCGTTGAACAGCGTAACCAACTTTTGGGTTATATCCCAGCGACTGTGGCAGAGACGCTGTTTCTGCTCCGCTGTCCAGCGTTTATCGGCGATAGGCTCGCCTGCCAGATTAATGACGGCATCAAAGCCATTGAGATTTGCCTGATGCTCGAAATCGCGCCACAGGGTGACGCGAGAGTCGAGGCGGCTTTTAGCCTTTTCAGGGCTGCGCGTTGAAATTGTGACGTGATGCCCCAGCTCCAGTAGCCGGGGGATCAGATGTCGGCCAATCAGGCCGGTACCGCCAGTAAGCAGAACGTTCATAGCGCCTCCCTAAGATGCGTCTAACGCCGCCAGCTCATCGTCATGGATACCGAATCAGCATAGCGCAGTGCATACAGTTTATCGATCTCGACTTCAGCATAGGTGACCCAGTGATGTTCGCGTGCGATGTCGAGCACATCCTGAGTTAATTTCTCCAGCAGAGAGAAGCGGTTATTCTCAATATGGCTAATGATACGTTTGGTGATGGTACGGTAGTTTAGCGCATCGTTAATATCTTCGCTGTTACGTGATTTCTCCGCCGGATAGTGGATAGCCACATTGACCACCACGTCCTGGCGATTGGCGATCTCTTCCTCTTTAATTCCGATAAAAGTACGCAGGCGCAGGTTCTTAATTCGAATAATGGCGTCTGGTTGAGACATTGCAGGCTTCCTCCGTGTAGTAATTTCCGCAATCATACATCAAAGCTTTCCGGGCGAGCAGGGGGTTAATGGGCTTCTGTTTTCAGGAGTGCTTCAAGGGTGGCCGGGCGCTGGCGAATGCGCTCAAACCAGTTGTGAACCGCCGGAAAATTGGCGAGATCGATACGCTGGCGCTGATGGGCCTTAACCCACGGCCAGCAGGCGATATCGGCGATGCTGTAGTCGTTGCCGCCAAGCCAGGGGCTCTCACCAAGGCGCCGATTGAGCACGCCATACAGACGCTGCGTTTCCACCTGATAGCGCTCAATGGCGTAGGGTACCGCCTGGGGAGCAGAGTGGTTGAAGTGATGATTTTGCCCGAGCATCGGCCCTAACCCACCGACCTGCCAGAATAACCACTGCAGCGTAACGTGGCGCTCGCGAAGTTCACTGCTCAATAATTTTCCAGTTTTTTCAGCAAGATAGAGCAGGATTGCTCCGGATTCAAACAGGCTTAACGGGCCACCACCATCGGTGGGAACATGGTCAACGATCGCCGGGATCTTGTTATTTGCTGAGATCGCGAGAAAGCGTGGATGAAACTGCTCCCCCTTGCTGATATCCACTCGGATCAGGCGGTAAGCCAGTTGCGCTTCTTCGAGGAACAGCGTGATTTTGTGGCCATTAGGGGTGGGGGCATAGTAAAGATCGATCATGAGAGTTCCTCGGCGTAACAGGTCGCAAACTTCTCGAGTATAGGTGAACTGACGCCATCCGGCAGGTTTACCGGTTCTGTTATGGCTTTCGCCGATAAAGTTCACTGCCGGGCATGTAAAATCCTCATGGCGGCGGTCAGTGACATCCTTTGAAAGACAGGATATGTTGGCTTATCGCCCCATTACATTAGCCATTGAGGATACCATGAGCCAGCCTGCGATTACCCTATGGTCCGATGCCGATTTTTTCTCACCGTATGTGATGTCCGTGTATGTTGCTCTGCAGGAAAAGAGCCTGCCTTTTACCCTGAAAACCGTCAACCTCGACAGCGGTGAGCATCTGCAAAGCGGTTGGAAAGGCTACAGTGCGACGCGACGCGTACCGCTACTGGAGATCGGGGAGTTTTCCCTGAGCGAATCCTCCGCGATTAGCGAATATCTGGATGAACGCTTTGCACCGCCGGAATGGGTGAGACTCTATCCGCATGATCTGCAAAAGCGTGCGCGGGCGCGTCAGGTGCAGGCCTGGCTGCGTAGCGACTTGATGCCGATTCGTGAAGAGCGCTCGACGAGCGTGGTCTTTGCCGGATCAAAGAAACCTCCACTCAGCGAAGCCGGGCAAAAAAGCGCCGCCAAGTTGTTTGAAACGGCTGGTGTACTGCTGTCCCATGGCGGGCAGAATTTATTTGGCGAGTGGTCTATTGCCGATACCGACCTGGCGTTGATGCTCAATCGACTGGTCCTTAACGGCGATGAGGTCCCCGCCGAGCTGGCTGATTATGCCACCTTCCAGTGGCAGCGGGCGTCGGTTCAGCGCTACGTCGCACTCTCAGCCAAACGTGCGGGCTGATAAGCTACCGCGGTTCCGCTATCATCAAGGCATCGTAATGCGTGGAGATCAAATGTATGAAGCTGATGTTTGCCTCGGATATCCATGGCTCTCTGCCCGCAGCGGAACGCGTTCTTGAGCTGTTCGCGCGAAGCGGGGCGCAGTGGTTGGTTATCCTCGGCGATGTGCTCAATCACGGGCCGCGTAACGCCCTTCCCGAAGGCTATGCTCCCGCCCAGGTCGCGGAGGCGCTAAATAGCGTGGCGGAGCGGGTGATTGCCGTACGCGGCAACTGCGACAGCGAAGTCGATCAGATGCTGCTCCATTTTCCCATTACTGCCCCCTGGCAGCAGGTTTTGAGTGAGCGAACCCGCCTGTTTCTGACCCATGGACATCTGTATAGCCCCGATAATTTGCCTCCACTCGCCGCTGGCGATGTGCTGGCTTATGGCCATACTCATATTCCGGTTGCCGAGAAACGTGGCGAGATTTTCCTCTTCAACCCTGGCTCGGTCAGTATCCCTAAAGGGGGATTTACCGCCAGCTACGGTCTTCTGAACGAGGGGCGATTGCAGGTTTTAGCACTCGATGATCATCAGGTTATTGCAGCGGTCGCAATTTACCCGTAATTTACCCCTCAATCGTATAGATGCGTCGTGAGAACGCTTTAAAAAGTAAGGTTTCCTGATGGCGGAACAGAATCATTTGGCAAGCACAGAATGGGTCGATATTGTTAATGAAAACAATGAGGTGATAGCACAGTCCAGCCGCGAAAAAATGCGCGCGGAGTGTCTGCGTCATCGGGCGACCTACATTGTTGTTCATGATGGGATGGGTAAAATCCTGGTGCAACGTCGTACCGAAACAAAAGATTTCCAGCCGGGCATGCTGGACGCCACCGCTGGCGGCGTGGTGCAGGCTGATGAGCAAATGCTGGAGTCCGCGCGCCGTGAGGCGGAAGAAGAGCTCGGCATTGCCGGTGTGCCTTTCGCTGACCACGGGCAGTTCTACTATGAAGATAAGCACTGCCGCGTCTGGGGCGGCCTGTTTAGCTGCGTATCGCACGGACCATTCGCTCTGCAGGAAGAAGAAGTGAGCGAGGTGTGCTGGCTAACGCCGGAAGAGATCACCGCCCGCTGCGATGAGTTCACCCCGGATTCATTAAAAGCGCTGGCGCTGTGGATGACCCGCAATGCCAATAATGAGTCAACAAAAGCCGAAAAACAGGAAGAGTCGGAATAGCTTTAACAGCTATCCCGCATGCATAAACTGGACGCGATGGGTCTTCTGTCGCTCCAGTTTCCCTCATTAAGGCGCTCCAGAAGGGCTCGCCCGGCTTCTATGCCAATCTTATGGTGTGGTACCGCCATCGTCGTTAACGGCGGCTGGCAGACCCGACTCACGTCACTATCCCCAAAACCGACGATGGCTAAATCATCAGGTACTTTGATGCGCCGACGCTGACATTCATACAGCGCTCCGCATGCCAGCTCATCGGAAACGCAGACCAGAGCATCGAGTTCCGGCCATGCCAGCAAAAACTCCGGCAACTGTGAAGTACCAGTGGAAAAGTTGGCGGGCAGCGCGGCATTAATCACCCGGTTAGGTGACATATGATGGCGCAGCATGGCTTTGTACCACCCTTGCAAATGCTGCTGGAAAATCCACTGTTCCTGATTGGCGCACAGCAGACCGATATTCTGATAGCCGCGGTGGATAAGCATTTCCGTCAGCTCGAACATCGCCGCCACGTTATCAATGCCGATATTTATGTCGATAGGATCGGCGCGCATCGCACCCATCTCCACCACCGGGATCGAGGCATTCTTCAGCCAGTGGCGTACGGTATCGCTGTGTTCAACGCTCAGCAGAATGGCGGCGGCAATGTTAGAGGCCAGCAGCGTTTCCAGCAGTTTTTCTTCCTGCTCAAGACGGTGCTGAGATTCCGCCAGCATGATTTGATAGCCTGCCGGCTGTAATATCTGCTGAAGTCCGGCAAACATCGCCGAGCAGCCCGCCTCTGCAAGATTGGGGACCACCATGGCGATGGTTCTTGAGGAGGCTGATGCCAGCGCGCTGGCGGCGAGATTAGGCATGTACCCTAGCTCTTGTACCGCTGCTTCGATTTTTTCACGGAGTTTATCGGAAACCTGTTCCGGCGTGCGGAGTGCGCGGGACACGGTCATCGTTCCCACACCAGCCAGTTGAGCAACATCGGCGATTGTGACTTTACCGGTACTACGCCGTTTTCGGGTTAGAGACATACATATTCCTGCTAAACAGACGTTTTTTATTATCATCCATTACTTCACGTGTCAGGGAGTATACGCCTTAAACGGGCCTTTTTGCTGCGTTTTCATCCAGGCATTGCGAATTGATAGCGCTATCACAAATATGAATGTTCTCTCTTGGTAGCGCTATCTTTGTGATCGTTATCGCAGATAACTATTGCCTGCTTGCATAAAGTTTGCCCATCTTTTTGCTAAAAGACAGGGGACAAAATGCTCAAGACATGGCTCTCTGATGCCACCATCGCGTTACGGCAGAACGTCGAAACCTGGCCGCAGGCGCTGGACATCTGTGCCCGACCACTACTTGAGAGCGGTGTTATAGCACCTGAATACGTGACGGCCATCGCAGAGCAGCACCACAGGCTGGGGCCGTACTATGTGCTGGCGCCGGGTCTGGCGATGCCGCATGCGCGACCTGAGGAGGGGGCGAAGGGCTTAGGGCTATCGCTGCTGAAACTGGAACAGGGGGTGTCGTTTGGCTCTGAAGAGTTCGACCCGGTTGATATTATCATTATGCTTGCTGCGCCGGATAAACATAGCCATATCGAAATGATATCTGCGCTGGCGGAATTATTTTCCAGCGATGAAGATATGCATGAATTACATCAGGCAACAAGCCGCGAGGAGATTAAAAAAATTATCGCACGCTTCTGAGTTAATTTAAAAATTCGACTGATAACCCATTACGCGCCTGCGTGATGCGGGCGTACTCTACCCAAAAAAGGTGATAACAATGAAAATTATGGCAATTTGCGGTTCTGGCCTGGGCAGTAGTTTTATGGTTGAGATGAATATTAAAAAAGTGCTTAAAAAACTCGAAATCGAGGCCGAGGTGGAGCACTCCGATTTGTCGTCGGCAACGCCGGGCGCTGCTGATTTATTTGTGATGGCAAAAGATATTGCCGCCAGCGCCAGCGTACCGGAAAGCCAACTGGTGGTGATCACCAACATCATCGACATTAATGAACTCGAAGCGCAGTTGCGCGCGTGGTTCGCCAGACAATAATTATTGATAGCGAGGTGGATATGTTTATCCTTGAAACGCTGAATTTTGTTGTTGATATTCTCAAAGTACCCTCAGTGCTGGTCGGTTTAATTGCGTTAATTGGTCTGGTGGCGCAAAAGAAATCTTTCTCCGATGTCGTTAAGGGAACCATTAAAACTATTCTGGGCTTTATTGTTCTCGGCGGCGGTGCGACAGTATTAGTCGGCTCGCTGAATCCTCTTGGGGGCATGTTTGAACATGCGTTTAATATTCAGGGGATTATTCCTAATAACGAGGCGATTGTTTCTATTGCGCTGGAAAAATATGGTGCTTCAACCGCGCTGATTATGGCGTTTGGGATGGTGGCGAATATTGTGGTCGCCCGCTTTACGCGCCTGAAGTACATCTTCCTGACTGGCCACCACACCTTCTATATGGCCTGTATGATTGGCGTGATCCTCACCGTGGCGGGTTTTGAGGGGGTCGGGCTGGTATTTACCGGTTCCCTGATCCTCGGCCTGGTGATGGCGTTCTTCCCGGCACTGGCCCAGCGCTATATGAAGCGTATTACCGGCACCGATGACATCGCTTTCGGTCACTTCGGTACCCTGGGCTATGTACTTTCGGGTTGGATCGGTAGCGTCTGTGGTAAAGGCTCGCGCTCAACCGAAGAGATGAATTTGCCGAAAAACCTGAACTTCCTGCGCGACAGTTCCATCTCCATTTCGCTGACCATGATGGTTATTTACCTGATTATGGCGGTAAGCGCGGGGCGTGAATATGTTGAAAGCACCTTTAGCGGCGGCCAGAACTACCTGGTCTACGCCATCATTATGGCGATTACCTTTGCTGCCGGGGTGTTTATCATCCTGCAAGGGGTACGTCTGATCCTGGCGGAAATCGTACCGGCCTTTACCGGCTTTTCGGAAAAGCTGGTACCCAATGCCCGCCCGGCGCTGGATTGCCCGGTGGTTTATCCCTATGCGCCCAACGCGGTACTGATTGGCTTCCTGTTCAGCTTCCTCGGCGGTCTGGTCGGGCTGTTCCTCTGCGGGCAGTTTAAGTGGGTGCTGATTCTGCCTGGCGTGGTGCCGCATTTCTTTACCGGCGCGACCGCAGGCGTGTTTGGCAATGCGACCGGCGGACGGCGCGGGGCGATGATCGGCGCATTTGCCAACGGCCTGTTGATCACCTTCCTGCCGGTACTTCTGCTGCCAGTGTTGGGAGCGATTGGCTTTGCTAACACCACTTTCTCGGATGCTGATTTCGGCGCCGTTGGTATTGTGCTGGGCAACCTGGCTCGCTATCTGTCGCCGTTTGCGATTACCGGCCTTGTTGTGGCGTTGTTCGTGCTGTTGGTGGTGTACAACGTTTTTGCGAAAAAGAAATCTGTGGGCGGCGGCGCGCAGGAGAACAGCGGAGCGAAATCATGATTGTGAAAGAAGTGACCAAACTGGCGCGAGATATTCGCATCGCCACCCTTAAATCGCTGACGGATCTCGGTTTCGGCCACTACGGCGGCAGTATGTCAGTAGTGGAGACGCTGGCGGTGCTGTACGGCGCGGTGATGAAAATCAACCCCGCTGATCCGGACTGGCCAGAGCGCGACTACTTTGTGTTATCGAAAGGTCATGCCGGCCCGGCACTATACAGTACGTTAGCAATTAAGGGATATTTCCCGATGGTGGAACTGAGTACGCTGAACCAGAACGGTACACGGCTGCCAAGCCACCCGGACCGGCTAAAAACGCGCGGAGTGGACGCCACTACTGGCTCGCTGGGGCAGGGGATTTCTATCGCAGGCGGGATGGCGTTGTCGCATAAGCTGGCAGGGCGCGCGAATCGCGTATTCTGCATCGTTGGCGACGGTGAGTTGAACGAAGGCCAGTGCTGGGAAGCGTTCCAGTTTATTGCCCATCATCGTCTGAATAATCTGACCGTGTTTGTTGACTGGAACAAGCTCCAGCTTGACGGCCAGCTGGACGAAATCATTTGCGCCTTCAATCTGGAAGATAAATTCCGTGCCTTTGGTTTTGACGTCGTGACCGTCAAAGGTGATGACATCCCCGGACTGCTGGCAGCGGTACAACCCGTTCCTCCTGCCGATGCGCGCCCGCGCGTGGTCATTCTTGATAGCGTTAAAGGCCAGGGCGTGCCGTATCTCGAGAACCTCAGTAATAACCATCATTTGCGCCTGACGGGCGAGATGAAAGCGACGCTAAACGCGATGATTCGTCAACTGGAGGCCGAACATGATTAAGGTTGTACCTGCAGGGCAAAAAGATGCCACAGAGATGCGTAAAGTCTATGCCGGATTCGTCGCGCAGCAGATTGAGGCCAATAGCCCGATTATCGCTCTGGAAGCAGATCTGATGAGCTCTATGGCGATGGATGGCGTCGCGCGGCAATATCCGCAGCACGTTATCAACTGCGGCATTATGGAAGCCAATGTGATTGGCGCTGCCGCCGGGCTATCGTTGACCGGACGCAAGCCGTTTGTGCACACCTTTACCGCTTTTGCCAGCCGCCGCTGCTTCGACCAGTTGTTTATGTCGCTGGATTATCAACGGAATAACGTTAAGGTGATCGCCTCGGATGCCGGTATTACTGCTTGCCATAATGGTGGAACTCATATGTCGTTTGAAGATATGGGGATAGTGCGTGGTCTGGCGCACTCGGTGGTACTGGAAGTGACTGATGCGGTAATGTTCGACGATATCCTGCATCAACTTATCGACCTCGATGGTTTCTACTGGGTGCGTACGATTCGCAAACAGGCGCCGAGCGTGTATGCGCCGGGTTCAACCTTTACTATCGGCAAAGGCAACGTGCTGCGTGAAGGGGAGGACATTACTCTGATTGCTAATGGTATTATGGTGGCGGAAGCGCTGGAGGCGGCGCGTCAGCTTGAGCAGGAAGGGGTAAGCGCGGCGGTGATCGATATGTTTACCCTGAAGCCCATCGACCGCATGCTGGTGAAAAATTACGCTGAAAAAACCGGGCGTATCGTGACCTGTGAAAACCATAGTATTCACAACGGACTGGGGTCCGCAGTGGCGGAGGTGTTGGTGGAAACCTGTCCGGTACCGATGCGTCGCGTGGGGGTAAAAGAGCGCTACGGCCAGGTGGGAACGCAGGATTTCTTGCAAAAGGAGTATGGCCTGACGGCGCATGATATTGTCTCGGCGGCGCGAGAGCTACTGTAGATAAAAAGGCGACCGTGTGGTCGCCTTGTTCATGCAGCCGGGAGATTATGCTTGCTGCTGAGCTGACTGAATCGCGGTCAGAGCGATGGTATAGACGATATCGTCAACCAGCGCGCCACGGGACAGGTCGTTCACCGGCTTACGCATCCCTTGCAGCATCGGCCCGATGGAGATCAGGTCGGCAGAACGCTGTACGGCTTTGTAAGTGGTGTTACCGGTGTTCAGATCCGGGAAGATGAACACGGTAGCGCGGCCGGCAACCGGAGAGTTCGGCGCTTTGGATTTCGCAACGTCAGCCATGACCGCAGCATCGTACTGCAGCGGGCCATCGATCATCAGGTCAGGACGTTTTTCCTGCGCCAGACGCGTTGCTTCGCGTACTTTCTCTACATCGCTGCCTGCGCCAGAGGTGCCGGTGGAGTAGGAGAGCATCGCCACACGCGGCTCGATGCCGAATGCAATCGCGGATTCTGCGGACTGGATAGCGATTTCAGCCAGCTGTTCGGCGGTCGGATCCGGGTTGATCGCGCAGTCGCCGTAAACGTAAACCTGCTCCGGCAGCAGCATGAAGAACACAGAAGAGACCAGAGAGCTGCCTGGCGCGGTTTTGATCAACTGCAGCGGCGGACGGATGGTGTTGGCGGTGGTGTGAACCGCGCCGGATACCAGGCCATCGACTTCGTCTTGTTCCAGCATCAGCGTGCCGAGAACCACGTTGTCTTCCAGTTGCTCGCGGGCAACCGCTTCGGTCATACCTTTGCTCTTACGCAGCTCGACCAGGCGAGCAACGTAGCTTTCACGAACCACTTCCGGATCAACGATTTCGATACCGGCGCCCAGTTCGACGCCCTGAGAGGCAGCCACGCGGGTGATTTCATCCGGATTACCCAGCAGTACGCAGGTCGCGATCCCGCGTTCGGCGCAGATAGCCGCCGCTTTTACGGTACGCGGTTCGTTACCTTCAGGCAGAACAACGCGCTTACCTGCTTTACGCGCCAGCTCGGTGAGCTGATAACGGAAGGCTGGCGGAGAGAGACGACGGCTGCGCTCGGAAGTCGCGGTCAGGGACTCAATCCAGTCGGCATTGATATAGTTAGCAACGTATTCCTGAACTTTCTCAATACGCTCATGATCGTCAACCGGGACTTCCAGGTTGAAGCTCTGCAGGCTCAGGGAGGTCTGCCAGGTGTTGGTGTTGACCATGAATACCGGCAGACCGGTAGCAAATGCACGTTCGCACAGTTTGCTGATGCGCTCGTCCATTTCATAGCCGCCGGTCAGCAGGATAGCGCCGATTTCCACCCCGTTCATCGCCGCCAGGCAGGCGGCGACCAGCACGTCAGGACGGTCTGCGGAAGTGACCAGCAGAGAGCCTGCGCGGAAGTGTTCCAGCATGTGCGGGATGCTACGGGCACAGAAAGTCACGGACTTCACGCGACGGGTATTGATATCGCCTTCGTTGATGATGGTGGCGTTCAGGTGATGCGCCATATCAATCGCACGGGTAGCGATTAGATCGAAGCTCCATGGCACTGCGCCCAGAACCGGTAACGAACTCCCTTTCTGCAACTGAGCCGGATCGATCTTCACCACTTTCGCTTTGGAAGAGTCGTCGAAGATTTCAGACAGGTCAGGGCGAGTACGGCCCTGTTCGTCAACCGGAGCATTTAGCTTGTTGACGATAACACCAGTAATGCTGGTATTTTTCGCGCCGCCGAAGCTGCTGCGAGTCAGTTCAACGCGTTCTTTAAGCTGTTCCGGAGTATCGGTACCCTGGGACATCACAAAGACGATTTCAGCATTCAGCGTTTTAGCGATTTCGTAATTCAGGGACTGGGCAAACTGATGTTTGCGAGTCGGGACCAGACCTTCAACCAGTACGACTTCTGCATTCTGAGCGTTGGCGTGGTAGTTGGCGATTATCTCTTCCATCAGCACGTCTTTCTGGTTGCTGGAGAGTAGCGACTCAACGTGGCTCATTTTCAACGGTTCTGCGGCCGGAAGGCCGGAGTTCGCACGAATGATGGTGGTGGTCTGGTCTGGCGCATCGCCACCGGCACGCGGTTGAGCGATAGGCTTAAAGACGCTCAGGCGAACGCCTTTACGTTCCATAGCACGGACAACACCGAGGCTGACGCTGGTCAGGCCTACGCTGGTTCCGGTAGGGATCAGCATGATTGTACGGGACACGATATATCCTCTTTCGTTACCGCCAGTATCGGGCGGGATACAAAACAGCACCGCCAGCTAGGCTGGCGGTGTGGAATCAGGCGGTCAGACGGTTGGCGTCTTGCGCGATGACCAGCTCTTCGTTGGTCGGAATGACGATAGCCGGGCGAGTACCTTCTTTGTTGATGAAGCCAGTCTTGCCGAAACGGGCTGCCAGGTTACGTTCGTGATCAACTTCGAAGCCCAGTACGCCCAGTTTGCCCAGAGACAGTTCGCGAACCATCGCTGCGTTCTCACCGATACCGCCGGTGAACACAACGGCATCCAGACGACCATCCATCAGCGCGGTGTAGGAGCCGATGTATTTTGCCAGGCGGTGGCAGTAAACGTCCATTGCACGTTTAGCATCAGCTTTTTCCTGGTAGTTGTCTTCAACGTAGCGGCAGTCGCTGGTGACTTCGGTCAGGCCGAGCAGACCGGACTCTTTGGTCAGCATCTTATTGATGGCATCTACACTCATGCCCAGGGCATCGTGCAGATGGAAAATGATTGCCGGGTCAATATCGCCAGAGCGGGTACCCATAACCAGGCCTTCCAGCGGGGTCAGACCCATGGAGGTGTCAACACATTTACCGTTGCGGATAGCGGAAACAGAACCACCGTTGCCCAGATGGCAGGTGATGATGTTCAGCTCTTCAACCGGTTTATTCAGAACTTTCGCCGCTTCCTGAGTCACATAGAAGTGACTGGTGCCGTGTGCGCCATAGCGACGTACGCCGTGTTCTTTGTACAGGCTGTACGGCAGGGCATAGAGGTAAGATTCTTCCGGCATGGTCTGATGGAACGCGGTGTCGAACACAGCAACGTTTTTGTTTTTCAGATGAGGGAAAGATTTCAGCGCTTCAGCGATACCGATCAGGTGTGCAGGGTTATGTAGCGGAGCGAAAGATGCGGAGTCTTTAATTCCCTGAATAACGGAGTCATCAATCACGACGGAACTGGTGTATTTCTCACCACCGTGAACGATGCGATGGCCGATTGCGGTCAGCTGTGCAGACAGTTCTGGTTTTTGTGCCAGAATAGTGTTAACGATAAAGTTCAGCGCTTCACTGTGAGCAGCGCCTGCGCCTAAATCGGCCTCTTGCTTGCTGCCGTCCATTTTCCATTTGATACGGGCTTCAGGAAGATGAAAACATTCAGCTAAACCGGACAAGTATTCGTCACCGTTGACGGCATCAATGATAGCGAATTTCAGAGAGGAGCTACCGCAGTTCAGAACCAGTACTAACTTACTCGACATGGAAGTACCTTTTATGATACGTGGCTAAAAAAAACGTCAGTGTGTCACAAAGCGTAGCGCAGGATGACATCGACATTTATGATTAACATCATGCCTTGTCATGTTTTCGGCACGATGGGAGAAGTACATTTGATTTTATGTCATTTTGCATAATTTTCAGCCAGTGGCAGAATATGCGATAATTTGACTAACCTGGTAAAAGGGTCTAACCGCCCTCAGGTGCGCACAGAATACCTGATTGAGGCGGTCATTGCCAAAATCTTTTGAACGTTGTCATGCACAGTTGGTGTTTTGCACAAATTTTTTAAGTTTTATATGTAAAGTTGAGGTAAGCCATGTCCGGTCCTGAGAATCGCCCTGTGAGTTTTTTTGGCTTGTTTCGCCACGGGCAGCACTATGCAAAGACCTGGCCTCTGGATAAGCGCCTTGCCCCGGTGTTTATCGAAAACCGCATTATCCGCGCCACTCGCTATGCGATTCGTATCATGCCGCCGGTGGCGATATTCACACTGTGCTGGCAAATTGCCCTCGGCGGCCAGTTGGGCCCTTCGGTCGCCACCGCGCTGTTCGCGCTGAGTCTGCCGATGCAAGGTTTGTGGTGGTTGGGCAAGCGTTCGGTGACGCCACTGCCGCCGTCGATATTGAACTGGTTTTATGAAGTGCGCGGTAAACTGCAGGAGGCGGGGCAAGCGCTGACGCCGGTTGACGGTAAGCCCGATTATCAAGCTTTAGCTGACACGCTTAAGCGCGCCTTCAAACAACTGGATAAAACTTTCCTGGATGATTTGTAATTGCCTGAGGAAAACGCATATAAAAGAAGGCGCATAATTCATGCGCCTTCTTTATATCACGCCGTAAAAAGTGTAACAGGAGCCAAAAATGGAAATGACCAATGCGCAGCGTCTGATTCTGTCGAATCAGTACAAGATGATGACGATGCTTGACCCGGACAACGCCGAACGCTACCGCCGTCTACAGACCATCATTGAGCGTGGATATGGGTTGCAGATGCGCGAACTGGACCGTGAATTTGGCCAGCTTACTGAGGAAACTTGCCGTACCGTCATTGATATCATGGAGATGTATCACGCACTACATGTCTCCTGGACGAACCTGAAGGAGACCAGCGGGATTGATGAGCGTCGGGTCACGTTCCTCGGCTTCGACGTGGCGACCGAAGCTCGCTATCTCGGCTATGTCCGCTTTATGGTTAACGTTGAGGGGCGTTACAGCCACTTTGACGCCGGGACTCACGGCTTTAACTCTCAGACCCCGATGTGGGAAAAGTACCAGCGCATGCTGAGTACCTGGCACTCCTGCCCGCGTCAGTATCATTTAAGCAGTAACGAAATTAATCAAATAATCAACGCCTGATGGAGGTTTCCGTGCAGTGTAAAGGTTTCCTGTTTGATCTTGACGGGACATTGGTTAATTCGTTGCCGGTTGTCGAGCGTTCGTGGTGCAAATGGGCGGATCGATTCAGTCTCCCTCATGATGAAGTGCTGAGCTTCATTCATGGCAAACAGGCAATCACCTCGTTGCGTCATTTTCTACCCGGCCGCAGTGAAGAAGAAATTCAGGCCGAGTTCACCATACTGGAAACGGTAGAGGCGACGGATATGGATGGCGTTACGGCGCTGCCAGGAGCGGTTGCGTTGCTCAAGACGCTTGATGAAGCCGGTATTCCCTGGGCGATAGTGACTTCGGGTTCAATACCCGTTGCTCATGCCCGTCACCGTGCCGCAGGTCTGCCTGAAGCTGACGTTTTTGTCACCGCCGAGCGCGTGAAGCACGGAAAACCCGCTCCGGACGCCTATCTGCTGGGGGCCGAACTACTGGGGTTGGCCCCGAAGGATTGCGTCGTCGTGGAGGATGCTCCTGCCGGGCTGCTCTCCGGGTTGAATGCCGGTTGTCGAACTATTGCGGTAAATGTGCCAGCCGATGCGCCGCGTCTTAATGAAGCTGATTTCGTGTTAACGACGCTTGAGGACCTGGTGGTTGAGCGTCTGCCTGACGGCAATGTGAATGTTAGCCTTAAAGACTGATCTCATGATTTAGCCCCATGTTGGCGGGGCTTTTTTATGTCAAACTTCTAACCCCATCTTCTGAATCTTCTGACAAGGATAAGTTGTGAACGGTGAATTGATCTGGGTGTTATCTCTTCTTGCCGTAGCCGTTGTGCTCTTTGCCACTGGAAAAGTGCGCATGGACGCTGTCGCTTTGCTGGTGATTGTCGCTTTTGTGCTCAGCGATACGTTAAGTCTCAGCGAGGCTTTCTCTGGTTTTAGCGATCCCAACGTCATCCTTATCGCTGCGTTATTCATTATTGGCGATGGCCTGGTGCGTACCGGTGTTGCCACTAAAATGGGGGCCTGGCTGGTGGAGGTCGCCGGTAACAGCGAAACCAAAATGCTGGTCTTTTTGATGCTGACTGTTGCCGGCCTGGGCGCTTTTATGAGTTCGACGGGCGTGGTGGCCATTTTTATTCCGGTGGTGCTCAGTGTGTCAATGCGCATGAACACCTCGCCTTCGCGGCTGATGATGCCGCTCAGCTTTGCCGGACTTATCAGTGGGATGATGACCCTGGTGGCCACGCCGCCCAATCTGGTCGTCAATAGTGAGCTTTTACGCGAAGGGCTGCAGGGATTTAGCTTTTTTAGCGTCACGCCGATAGGCCTGGTGGTGCTGGTTTTGGGCGTTTTCTATATGCTGGTTATGCGCTTTATGCTTAAGGGAGAAGAAGGTGAGCAGGTTCGGGATGGGCGTAAACGAAGTACTTTTCGCGATTTAATCAAAGATTATCACTTGACTGGCAGGGCGCGCCGCCTGGCCATTCGCCCCGGTTCGCCGATGATTGGCCAGCGCCTGGATGACCTGAAACTCCGCGAACGCTACGGGGCGAACGTTATTGGCGTTGAGCGCTGGAGGCGCTTTCGGCGGGTTATCGTTAACGTTAACGGAGTATCGGAATTCCGCGCCCGCGACGTTTTGCTGATTGATATGTCGGCCTCGGACGTGGATTTACGCCAGTTCTGCGGTGAGCAAATGCTCGAGCCAATGGTGTTGCGCGGCGAATATTTTTCCGATCAGGCGCTGGATGTGGGGATGGCAGAAGTCTCTCTTATTCCGGATTCTGAACTGGTTGGCAAGACGGTGCGCGAAATCGCTTTTCGTACCCGTTTCGATTTGAACATCGTGGGTCTGAAACGCGATGGCAAAGCTCTTGATGGCGCGATGACCGATGAGGTTTTACAGCTTGGCGATATCATTCTGGTGGTCGGTAACTGGCGGCAGATAGCCCTACTGGCCAAGCGAGACCGTGACTTTGTGGTGCTGAATATGCCCATAGAGGTTAATGACGCCTCGCCGGCGCACAGTCAGGCACCGCATGCGATTTTCTGTCTGGTGCTGATGGTCGCTCTGATGCTGACTGACGAAATTCCTAACCCAATAGCGGCCATTATTGCCTGCCTGCTGATGGGTAAATTCCGCTGTATTAACGCCGAAAGCGCCTATAAGGCCATTCACTGGCCGAGCATTATTTTGATCGTCGGGATGATGCCTTTTGCGCTGGCGCTACAAAAAACCGGCGGGGTGGATCTGGTTGTTAAAGGCCTGATAGAAGTGGCGGGGAGTAAAGGGCCTTATCTGATGCTTGGCTGCCTGTTTGTGATGTGCGCGGCTATCGGTCTGTTTATCTCAAATACTGCCACCGCGGTGCTGATGGCGCCCATTGCGCTGGCCGCAGCGAAGTCGATGGGCGTATCGCCTTATCCCTTTGCGATGGTGGTGGCCATGGCGGCCTCGGCGGCGTTTATGACCCCTGTATCGTCACCCGTGAACACGCTGGTGCTGGGGCCGGGTAAGTACTCATTTAGCGATTTTGTCAAAATCGGCGTGCCGTTTACGATACTGGTTATGGTAGTGTGCGTACTGCTGATCCCGGTGCTGTTCCCGTTCTGATCCAGCAGTGAAATTTCCCCGGTCAGGCGCGTGCCGGCCGGGAAGTTATTTATAAAGGCGAATCCTGGCTGATTTCGTCAAGGGAAAGATGGAAGCTCGGCACAAATACCCGCATAAAGTAGTCCATCTCTGCGCTGCGGCGTGATTCCAGCGTTTTCTCAAGGCGGCTTTTGGCCAGCAAAAATTCATTGTTGCCCGCCGACAGCTCTTCCAGACACTTCAGATAGGCGCAAAGCGCATCGGCCTGCTTGACAATAGATTTTTCCGCTTCGCTATAGTGGTGTTCGTCGATGAGCGGCTCAAAAATGTCGCGCAGTTCGTCAGGAACCATATCGACCAGTTTCTTCTGGGCGATTTTCTCAATGGCCTTGTACTCTTGCGCAATTTGCGAATTGAAATATTTCACTGGCGTCGGCAGGTCGCCGGTAAGTACTTCCGACGCATCATGATACATTGCCAGCAGCGCGATTCGCTCGGCGTTAACCTGGCCGCCAAATTTGCGATTTTTAATCGCTGCCAGCGCATGGGCAACCATCGCGACCTGTAAGCTATGCTCGGAGACGTTTTCTGTGCGCACATTGCGCATCAGCGGCCAGCGGTTGATCAGTTTCAGGCGGGAGAGGTAGGCAAAGAAATGACTCTGACTCATAGGGATCCTTAATCAGTTACGACGTCGGGTGCCATTGTGCGCAGGGATTGCCGCCGGATGCAAACCCCGGCGGCAGGATGCGTTAAATCAGAGCTGGTGGTAGCCGGAAAGGAAACGTCCGAAGCGGGTAATCGCTATTTCAAGGTCGTCTTCGCGCGGAAGGGTCACGATGCGTACGTGATCCGGCCACGGCCAGTTAAAGGCAGTACCCTGAACCAGCAGGACTTTTTCCTGCAGCAGAAAATCGAGCACCATCTTCTGGTCATCGTGAATATTAAAGCGTTTAGCATCGATTTTCGGGAACATATACAATGCGCCTTTCGGCCTGGTGCACGATACGCCAGGAATTTCGTTAATCAGTTCCCAGGCCCGATTACGCTGCTCATATAAGCGCCCACCGGGAACAATAAATTCGCTGATGCTCTGATAGCCGCCGAGGGCCGTTTGGATCGCATGCTGGGCCGGGACGTTGGCGCACAGGCGCATAGAGGCCAGCATTTCGAGGCCTTCGATATAGCCCCTGGCGTGTTTCTTCGGCCCATTAAGCACCATCCAGCCCTGACGGAAGCCGGCAACGCGGTAGGTTTTTGACAGACCGTTAAAGGTGACAGTGAGCAGATCCGGGGCCAGCGGGGCAATCGAATGGTGCTGGGCGTCATCGTAGAGGATCTTATCGTAGATCTCATCGGCGAAAATGATCAGATTATTCTGCCGGGCGATCTCCACGATCTCCATCAGCAGCTCTTTTGTGTATACCGCGCCGGTTGGATTATTCGGGTTGATAATCACGATGCCGCGGGTGCGCGGGGTGATTTTTGCGCGAATATCGTCGAGATCCGGGAACCAGTCGGACGACTCATCACAAAGATAATGCACCGCTTTACCGCTGGAAAGCGAGACTGCGGCCGTCCAGAGAGGATAATCTGGCGCCGGAACCAGCATCTCGTCGCCACTGTTCAGCAGCGCCTGCATGGCCTGGACGATAAGTTCGGAAACGCCATTACCAATATAAATATCTTCGACCGTCACATCGCGCATGCCGCGGGCCTGGTAGTGCTGCATGATTGCCTTGCGGGCGGAATAGAGCCCTTTAGAGTCGCAGTAGCCCTGGGCAGTAGGTAGATTGCGGATGACGTCAACGAGAATTTCGTCAGGTGCGTCAAAGCCGAATGGCGCCGGGTTGCCTATGTTCAGCTTCAGGACTTTGTTGCCTTCTTCTTCAAGGCGTTTCGCCTCTTTCAGAACCGGGCCGCGGATATCGTAACAGACATTATCTAACTTGCTGGATTTTTCGATGGGGGACATGAACCTTGACCTTTTAGCTGTTATCGCCACTCCCTGCCGTGGAAGTCAGCCCGGAATAATGTACTCCGCCTCCCCGCTGTTTTGAAGGGTTAACAGGAGAAGATTTT
>DASYFN010000042.1:0-33111 GCA_036498385.1 Klebsiella sp. | reverse complement strand
CGGGTGCTGCGGCGCCAAACGAGTGTGGCGGCATATTTTTGTTTGGAAAGGATACTTGGGTGGCTCTTATGATGCACGATGCTTTTTCCCTTCGCGGCCTTGCGGCAGGCTGCGCGCTTTTATTTCTCGTTGCGCCTGCGGTGCAGGCTGCGGAACAACTCCCCGATGCGCCATCAATTGACGCGCGAGCCTGGATCCTAATGGACTATGCCAGCGGCAAAGTGCTCAGCGAAGGCAATGCTGATGAAAAACTCGACCCGGCGAGCCTGACCAAGATCATGACCAGCTATGTTGTCGGCCAGGCGTTAAAGGCAGGTAAGATTAAGTCTACCGATATGGTGACCATCGGGCGCGATGCGTGGGCAACCGGCAACCCGGCTCTGCGCGGTTCTTCGGTGATGTTCCTCAAGCCAGGAATGCAGGTGTCGGTAGAAGATCTTAACAAGGGCGTCATCATTCAGTCCGGCAACGATGCCAGCATCGCGATTGCCGACTATGTGGCGGGCAGCCAGGATGCGTTTGTCAGCCTGATGAACGGCTATGCGCAGAAGTTGGGCCTGACCAACACCACCTTTATGACCGTGCATGGTCTGGATGCGCCGGGTCAGTTTAGTACCGCCCGCGATATGGCGCTGCTCACCAAAGCAATGATCCATGACGTGCCGGAAGAGTATGCGATCCATAAAGAAAAAGAGTTCACTTTCAACAAAATCCGCCAGTTGAACCGCAACCGCCTGCTGTGGAACAGCAATCTCAACGCTGACGGCGTGAAAACCGGGACAACGGCCGGAGCGGGCTACAATCTGGTTTCTTCAGCGACGCAAAACGATATGCGCCTGATTGCCGTGGTGCTCGGAACCAAAACTGACCGTATCCGTTTTAACGAGTCAGAAAAATTGCTGACCTGGGGCTTCCGCTTCTATGAAACCGTGACGCCGATTAAACCCGATGCCACTTTCATTACCCAGCGCGTCTGGTTTGGCGATAGCAACGAAGTGAAGCTGGGAGCAGGTGAGGCTGGTTCTATCACACTACCGAAAGGCCAGTTGAAAAACCTCAAGGCCAGCTACACCCTGAATGATACGCAGTTGACCGCTCCGTTGACCAAAGGGCAGGTTGTCGGCACCATCGACTTTAAACTTAATGATAAAACCATTGAGCAGCGACCATTGATTGTCATGGAAGCGGTAAAAGAAGGCGGCTTCTTCAGTCGGATGATCGATTTTGTGCTGATGAAACTACACGGCTGGTTTGGTAGCTGGTTCTCTTAAAATACAGGCCGCGCCCTGCGGGGCGCGGTTAGTAAAGGAGTGAAATCTGTTCTTCTTTCGCCAGTGCGAGCAGATCGTCATTCGGACAAATGTCGCTGGCAATCACGTCAAACTGCGATAAATCGCCCATCCGCGCCGGTCGAACTTTACCAAATTTACTATGATCGACAACCAGCACGTGGTAGCGGGCGTTTTTCATCGCCCAATGTTTGACCGGCAGTTCTTCCAGATTAAAGCAGGTCGCTCCCTGCCTGGAGTCGACGCCCGCAGCGGAATAAAACGCGATGTCCGGGCAAAGGTGGCTCAGCGTATCCTGCAGGCTCAGCGGTTTAAAAATTGCGTTGCTGGCGTGAAACTCGCCGCCACACAAAATCGCACGGCACCGGGGTTTTTCCTGTAAGGAAAGAAAGGTATTGAGTGAATAGCAGACCCCGGTAAAGGGCAGGGCGCTGTCGATAGCGTCGATGATCCACGGTGTGGTGGTTCCGCAGTCAAAAAAAGCCATCTGATGAGCTTCAAGCAGCTTAGCCGCAAGGCGGGCAGCGCGGCGTTTTTCATCGACAAGGCGCGTTTTCTGATCGCTCAGCAGATAGTGCGTTGCGCTGCGCGGCTCCAGAACAATATAACCGCCCAGCAAAACGACCGGGCCATTGTGGCCGTTGAGGTCGCGACGAATGGTCATCTCTGACACGCCAAGCAGGGTGGCCGCTTCTTTTAGATGGAGTTTATCACTGCGCTTGAGTGCCTGAATAAGCTGGCTGATGCGTTCGTCACGACGAGTTTCCATATTCCCTCTAAGCTGAAAGCGCCCTGCATTGACAGGGCGTCAGCGGCGATTTTACCTGCCGGAAGAGGCTTAGTCACGTGGAGGAATTGGGCTCTGTCACAACTTTACCCGCTGGTCAGAAATGGTCTATTCGCGCACCCAGCCTTTGCGGATCGGCAGCGAAAAGAACAGACGGTACAACCGCTGCAGATGTCGATAAAGGTTATTCCCACCGATTTGCCACAACAGCTGGGCGCCAAGACAGGCGATCATTGCTGTGAGAAGTCCACCCAGCATGTCTATCGGCCAGTGAACACCGAGATAGACCCTGGACCAGGCAATTGCACAGGCAAGGGCGATAAGCAGTGTTCCCGACCACAGACGGTGCCAGAACATAAAGGCCATCGCAAAGGTAAAGCAGATCGTGCCGTGGTTGCTTGGGAAGGAGTTATCTGGCGAATGATGCAGGAAATTATAGCCGATACCGGCAGCAAACGGACGTTCGTGCGGAAAAAGAACGCCGAATGTCCATGAGAGTGTGAGGCTAATGGCTAATGCTATCATGACCTTAAATACTAACTGCCGCTGATTTGGACCCCAAAGCCATAAGGCGAACACCAATAATGGCATAATAATTATCAGGTCGTTAGCGATAAACGTCGCGATTTCAATCGCCCACCACGGGGAACTGGGAGTGGCATTGAGTAACGCAAACAGCGAGTAGTTAATATTTTCCAGCATACATCCAGGCTCTTTAGTCCGTTAGCTACAATCCGCCATCTAAAAAATGGTGGCGATAAGACAAACTATTATCGTCTTAATTATCAGTATGTTATGAATCAAGATGTGTGTTTCTCTCTTCATTAACAGACTGAATGGGGGAGTATATGACCTGTAATCTAATTGAAACATAAACGAAATACATACAGTTGGATTTTCATTTGTTGATGGCGATGCGGTATCAGCGTGGCGATATTTTTTGTCATCGCTCACAATTCGCTGTCTCCCCGACACTACTTTCATTAAACTTTGCGCGGTTTTATTTAAATAAGAGATTTCATGCAGAATTATTCGCTTTCAGGCAAACGCCTCGGACGTCAGGCGCTGCTCTTTCCGCTGTGCCTGGTGTTATACGAATTCTCCACCTATATCGGCAATGACATGATCCAGCCGGGAATGCTCTCGGTGGTGGAAGAGTTCGGCGTTGGCAATGAGTGGGTTTCGACCTCAATGACTGCCTATCTGGCGGGCGGAATGTTTTTGCAGTGGCTGTTGGGGCCGCTTTCAGATCGCATCGGCCGCCGTCCGGTGATGCTGACTGGCGTCGTATGGTTTATTGTAACCTGCCTGGCGACGCTGCTGGCGCAAACTATTGAACAATTCACGCTGCTGCGCTTTTTGCAGGGAATTAGCCTGTGCTTTATCGGCGCGGTCGGCTATGCGGCGATCCAGGAGTCTTTTGAAGAGGCGGTGTGCATCAAGATTACCGCTCTGATGGCCAACGTCGCGTTGATTGCGCCGCTGCTCGGGCCGCTGGTGGGCGCGGCCTGGGTTCATCTCCTGCCGTGGGAGATGATGTTTGTTCTGTTTGCCGTGCTGGCCGCCATTTCCTTCTTCGGGCTACAGAGGGCGATGCCGGAAACAGCCACACGGATAGGCGAGAAGTTGTCGGTAAAAGAGCTTGGCCGTGATTATCGTGAAGTGCTGAAAAACCTGCGTTTTGTCGCCGGCGCGCTGGCCACTGGTTTTGTCAGTCTGCCGCTGCTGGCGTGGATTGCCCAATCGCCGGTGATTATCATCAGCGGCGAGCAGGCGACCAGCTACGAATATGGTCTGCTGCAGGTGCCAATATTTGGCGCGTTGATTGCCGGTAACCTGGTGCTGGCGCGCCAGACTTCCCGCAAAACGGTGCGTTCACTGATTATTCTCGGCGGCTGGCCGATTATGCTTGGCCTGCTGATCTCCGCCGTCGCCACGGTCGCTTCGACGCACGCTTATCTGTGGATGACCGCCGGGCTGAGCGTTTACGCGTTCGGGATTGGTCTCGCCAACGCCGGGTTGGTGCGCCTGACGCTATTTGCCAGCGAGATGAGCAAGGGAACGGTATCGGCGGCGATGGGGATGTTGCAAATGCTGATCTTTACCGTGGGTATCGAAGCGAGCAAGCAGGCCTGGGAGTCTGGCGGCAACGGACTTTTCAGTTTGCTAAACCTGCTGAGCGGGGTGCTCTGGCTGGCGATGATGGTCTACTTCCTGAAGGATAAACGCATAGGCAGCTCCCTCGAACCGCAGTAATCTTCAGATGCCCTGCTGCGACGTTACGCGCCGCAGCAGGTGTTGTCTCAGGCGAACGGCGCTTCGCGATTAAGGACTTTATCAATAATATGCAGCACGCCTTCTTCGTTATTGTGCGGCGCATGGTAGCCAGCAACGGCCTTCACCGGGGCGGCGGCGTTGGCCATGGCGAAACCGAAGCCGGCATGCTGCAGCATTTCGATATCGTTGCCGCTATCGCCAAACGCCACCACTTCATGGTTCTCGATCCCCCAGCGTTCCTGCAGGATGCGCAGCCCGTTGGCTTTATGCACCCCAGGAATAATCAGGTCAATGCTGCCATAACCGGTGGCGACCGCGGTCACCATATCGCCGAGAGCGGCGTGAAGCTTCGGCTGTATCTGCGGGATCATCTGGTCCGGTACATTGAGACCGAATTTCAGAATCACATCATCATCAATGTGAGTAAAATCGTCGACCAGTTCAAGACGATGATAATATTTCGCCGCGACCGCTTTCAACTCATCATTATATTGGTTGAGGGTATAAGCGCTGCGTTTACCACAGGCGATAATTTCAATGTTGGTCAGCGTCTGGAGATGGTCGATGATGGTATTGAAATGCTCCTGCGGCATCCGGCAGTTAAAAATATCCTCGCCGGCGCTGACTACCCAGCCGCCGTTTTCAGCGACAAAAGCGATCTCATGAGCCACTTCATGGAAGAATGAGATAAGCTGGTAATACTGGTTGCCGCTGGCTACGACGAAACGGATGTCCTGCTCGCGCATCCGCTGATACTGGGCGAGGAAGCGCTGGCGGTTATAGGTTTTGGCATCGCTCAGAAAGGTGCCGTCCATGTCTACTGCAATCAATTTGATGCTCATTAACTGTTCTCCATCACAGACTCAGGTTGTGGCTTCGCTACCGCACGGGAGACGATTGCCGCGATCAGCACCAATGCCAGCACCACCATCATGGCGCTACGCAGGCCGAAGTGTTGGCCAAGGAAGCCCAGCAGCGGCGGTCCGACGAGGAAGGCGAGGTAGCCGGTAATTGCTACCACGCTGACGCGCTTCGGCGCATCGGGGCCAGTGTCGCTGGCGGCGGAAATGGTGAGCGGGAAACCCAGCGACGCGCCGAGGCCCCATAATAATACGGAGATACCGGCGACCCACGGGTTATCGACAAAAATAATCAGGCCAATGCCCAGCGCGCCCATCAGCGCACTGGCGCGAACCACCGTCACGCGGCTGTAGCGGTCAATAAACCAACCGCCGGTAAAGCGGCCAAGCGTCATGCCAAGGGTGAAGCCTGCGTAAATCAGCGAGCCGGAGGTCGGGCTGAAGCCGTGACCATCAACCATCAGTAGCGGCAGCCAGTCGTTGGCGGAGCCTTCGGCAAAGGCCATTGCCAGAACGATCACGCCAATCAGCAGCAGCTGGGCATCGCGCCATATCGGCAGACCTTTGCCTTCATGGCGTGCCGCTTCCGCCGCATTTTTGCCGGTGCCTTCTGGAATCGCGCGAATGGCGATAGCAACGGGGGCGACAGCCACCAGCGCAGCCAGCAGGATGTGCGGCGCGGCGGGCAGACCGAAACCGGTGACTGCCATGCCAATCCCGGCGCCAATTAGTGTGCCGAAGCTGTAGAAACCATGCATCATCGGCAGGACGGTTTTATTCATTTCACGTTCAACGGCGGCGCCTTCGACGTTAATCGCTACTTCCGCTGAGCCAAAGCTGGCGCCGAAGATGGCTAAGCCAAGAGCAAACAGCACGGCTGACGTGAACCATAGCGCGGCGCTGAGCACCAGCATGCCGAGCACTGCGCAGGACATGGTGGCGCGGATCACTTTACGAGTGCCGAATCGATTGACCAACCACGCTGAGCAGAGAATGCCGCTCATCGAACCTATTGATAGTCCAAATAATACAATCCCCATTTCCGCCGTGGAAAGTGCAAGCAGATCGCGAATCGCCGGCGTGCGGGTTGCCCATGATGCCATGAGTAATCCGGGGATAAAAAAGAACATGAAGAGCGCCCACAGCCTTAGCTGAAGAGCTCTGCGGGAGGTTTGCGCTGTCATCCGTAAAGGCCCGAGAGTGAAGAGATAAAGACAACAGTAGCAAGGTTGTGTACATTTGTACATCCAGGTTGCTTGCCGCTGAATGCTTTTTTATTGACCTCTATGATTCGATTCAGCCTGAGGCATGTTTTACGCGTATGTCATGGAATTAAGCGTCTATTTAAATGAAAGAGGAAAAGGTATGGCCCGTCGACCAAACGACCCGCAGCGTCGGGAGCGTATATTGCAGGCGACGCTGGACACGATCGCTATCCACGGCATTCATGCGGTCACGCACCGGAAAATAGCCACTTGCGCAGATGTGCCATTGGGCTCGCTGACTTACTACTTCAGCGGTATTGAGGCGCTGGTCGAAGAAGCGTTTAGCCTGTTTACCGGCCAGATGTCAACACAGTATCAGCAGTTTTTTGCCGGTGTACAAAATCGTGAAGAGGCCTGTGACGCTATTACTGAGCTTATTTTCAGCGCACAGGTCACCACCGCGCGCAATATGGGGCTGATGTATCAGCTTTATGCTTTTTGCAGCAACCAGCCGAATTTAAAAGCGGTAATGCAGAGCTGGATGTTACGCAGCCAGCAGACCCTTGAACAGTGGTTTGAACCGGCCACTGCCCGCGGGCTGGATGCCTTTATTGAGGGCATGACGCTGCACTTCGTGACCGACAGAGCGCCGCTATCAAGAGAAGAGATTCGATTGATGGTGGGAAGGCTGGCGGGAGAGTGAGCGGAGCGCAGAAAACAGAAAAAACATTTATGTAAATGGGTTAGTGAAAACAGTGACTTGCAAGATAATCAATAAGTTAGGTTAGTGGTAAGGAGTGGCGATTACGGGGTAATGCCAACCGCTTATTTAAGCGCCTTATTTGTTAGGAATGTATCCCTAGATTGTAATGTTTGAGGCGGATCACTTCCACACCCAGCCTGTTATTTAATTCCTCAATCCGCTTCTGTAATGGTATAAGCTCATCGTGATCATCAGTGCTGACGGTGACGTGTCCAGCGTAGAAGCCGGAACCTGACGAACTGTTAGAGATGTGGACGGTGTACCATGGCTGAACTACAGGAAGTTGACGCATGGTTAGATGCGCTCCAAGGGGGAACTCGCCGCAAGATAAGCACATGATTCGCGAACTAGCGCAGCAACTGCGCCGCAGTCAGCAAAAAATATCAAGATGCAGCGCAACCCAAAGGGGACTGCATACGAGCCACGCCGCGTGACGGCCCGCATGAAGCAAGGCCACATCCGGCGGCAGATGTTACAAAACTCCGCACCACAAAATACCTGAAAACCGCCGCCAGCGCTTACCCTGCTAGGGTTGAGTTTGCCGGGCAGGTGCAGCGTAGTGCACGGGACTACCATTATGGCCTAAGAGATCGTGCCAGCAATATAGGATTGTTGGTTCCTTATGATTCGCGTTAACTGCTTGGGTTGAGTGGAAGCAAATATGGTATTAAAGCTATTTTTTACATTAGATTACATAGTTCAATTTAATGGCTGACTCTTTAGTCAGCCATTATTCTAAGCTATTAGTCTTATTTTTTCATTATAATAAATGAAATCCTCATGCTCCTCTGTGAAATAGAGTTCAAAGGCGGTTATCATATTTGAGTAGAAGCTATCTTTGGATATCGATGCTTTTCTTTCATTTTTTGATAAGTAATTTGTGATGAACCGAAGAGCAGCAGAAAAAAGGAAGTGCCCTCTGAGCCAAGAAGTTATTGATGTACCGTTTGGAAACTGAAGCTCTTTTTTTTGAATAAGTCCAACACTCCTAAAATCCTCAGGAAGGTTTTGAATATATGCATTGATTTTATTGCTACATGTTATATAGGATGTTTTTGATTGCATAAATCTGTCACAGGAATCTCCCACTATAGATTGACCTCGTTGATTGATTTGATTGTATATATCAAGAGCTATTAAATTTTCTGTTTTTTGATAAAGTTCGCTCAGCCATGTTTTTATTTCAATGCTTCGAATGTTCTTTGCACTGTATCTACCCAAGTTTTTTAGTATTCGTGAAATTACTTTTTCATTGAGGATGCTATTTTCTATAGAGTAACCTCTTGTATATATAATATTTGGGTGAGTAGCCATGCTAGATGAAAAATAGTTAAGATCTGTGTCGCGTGCAACTATAGCATTTATCTGACCCGAGATGACTCTTTCGATGTAGGGCACCAATGCTTCACAACCCCCTACATCTTGAACTTCAACATTCAATCTTCCAGTTTTTTTGAATATAATTTCCCAAAATCCTATGTCGTCCTCCCCTTCAACATAAACCATAATATCCGCATCATAGAACATGCTGATTACATTTTCAGCAGCATCTGACCAAGTCAATGAGTTAGACATAAAAGCATCATTTTGCATTAACGAGTTTCTCCATATTGAAAATGGCATCTCTGTATTTTGATGCTACCTCCGGGAGTGGGTTGCAGCAATAATTTGTGCGTTAGGGTTTAATTTTTTTATCGCAGGTATGATGTTACGTTGCCACTGGATATGAAGAGAAAGTTCAGGTTCATCTGTCAGGAAAATATATTGTTTTTCTCTTTGCAATAATGTTTCAATGAATAAGATAAGTAATTGTTTTTCACCTGACGATAAATTTTTTTGATTAATGGGGCCATGGCTGTTGTTAATAAATAACTCCCCGCCGATGAAGTCAAAATCTTTGTCTTGAATGAATTCTTTGAGGATGCCTAAAAATTGTTCTATTGGAGCGAATATTGCTGAAGTTTTCTCTTTAGACTTGAGTGACATCTTTATTATTTTCTGCGTTTTTCTTAATGCTTCAATCGATCGGATGTCAATGCCGTTTTGTTCATTTTTTTTAAGTTTGGATATGGTAGTGTCTATATTATCAACATGGAAGTTGATCTTTCGACGAACACTTATATCGATAGCGTTTAGTTGCGCATATGCACTAAGGAGATTTTGCTTCTCTTTCTCTTTCTCTTTATCAAATTCAATATTATATGCTTTGTCGTCAATGTCTTCTTTGCTATATAATATTGAGGCTAAAACTTCTTTCTGAAGTTCAGTTGCAATGTCTCTCGCTCTCTGTGATAACTCTAATTGATATTTTGTAAGGTCCTGCATTAACTCGGATAGTTTGTAGTCTACAGGGTTGATGAAGCGAGAACCGTACTTATCTCTCACCTCTAGATCGTCACTATTTCTCAATCGATATACTGAAAGTGATGATAAAGATACTAGTTTGTTTAATTCCAATCGCAGTTCTTCAGACTCTTCTTGCATTCTACGGCGATAGGAAAAGGGAGCTCGTCTATCATCATTGTTAATGACTCTTAAGTTGTATTTTTTAGATGACAGTTGATACTCAATTAATGAATATGGTGATGTCTCATCTTCTATTTTTTTAATTTTAATGGTTTTTGTTTTTTGGCCATCTTTAAGTTTTATTTCTGCGCTATTAAAGTCATTGTTATTTATTTCGTCTATATCGAGAGATAAAATTGAGTGGAGAATATTCATGAAAGTTGTTTTGCCTGTGCCATTTCGACCAATAATGATGTTCACATTATCATTGAAAGAGCAAAAGGCATCTAGCCTTTGCCAGAACCCATTTATAGACACGCTTTGTAATTTATACATCAAATCTTCCTTGTATCAGTGGGGACTATTTATATTATAAAGCTGTTTGTGCCATCAGCAATACAATCACTACATATCCGTTATACTTCAAGTTGCATGTTGCTCGTGTTACTTCATGTCCATAAGGCTTGGGCTGCATTGTTGCTCGAACATGCGACTTCAAGGTTATTGGGTATATATAGCATAATTGATTTTAAATTAACAATATACCTTCCATGTATGCACAACTCACAAAAATAATGCCTCTTATCACCAATCTGATCTACACCGGAATCGTGACCGAAGTAGGCCGGGACGGCTGGCTGTGCCGGGTGAAAATAGGCGAACTCGAAACCAACTGGATAAACTGGCTGACATACTGTGCCGGGAAGTCACTCATGTGTATATCCGTCGCCGGGTGAGCAGGTTATGCTGTTCAGCCTAGGCGGAAAGCTGGAAACGGCTTTTGCGCTTCCAGCTATCTACTCCAACGCATACCCGTGAATCAAAAAAGATTAACTTATTGATCCTGGTTTGCCGCTAGCGCTATATAGTTTTTGTGCTGAACTGCGCCGCAGCGGCGGACTTCCAAAGTGGCTTATCCTCGCCTCGTAGCTTGATCAATAATATCCGCAACCTTACGTCTGCTAAATCCTGTTTCATCCGCTATTTCCATCAGTTTGGCTTCTGCCATGGCTTTGCTGCGCATTGCCGAAAGTGTTGGTTTAAAGGGATGAGTGTTGCCTTGAATGTTTAATGGCAGCGAAATACTTCCAATTAGGGCTTCTTCTAGCACCCAAGGTTCTTCGTCTGCTACCCAGTAAACTTTTGCATTCTGTTCCATCCAGTGATCAAGCCATTGTTCCCCTGGATGGGTAAATGTCGTTCTGGTTCCACCTCCAACCCGGCGAAGGGGATAATTGCTTACTTTCGCAAGCAATATACCGAGCGTTCTTCTGAGCGTAGAGCCTTCGGCATTACCGCTGTAATGAGTTTTAATGCGTGTTTTAAGATTGGCTCGGCTGCTAGGTTTCCCCTTTTTGTCAGGCGAAATACCAACATAGAGCAGTGTATATCCATCATGAGTCACGCAACCTTCAGTTGGAACGCCTGGAGGGATTTCTTTGAACCACCAGAAATAGACACCATTGATGGCGGGAACAGGTGTTGGTCGGCTCATGACTTCTGTTCTGCTGAATGTCTTTTCAGGATAAAAGTTAAACACTAGCATTCTCCGTGCTGATTAATTCCTGGTATCTTATAGGATCATCATCTGGCATTGCTCGATTTATTTAAGGGGACATATGAGATTAAGAGTGACAACGCAGCAGGTGGATACTTGGAAGAAACACATTCAGCGGAATGGTTTGAAAGGTTCTACCTACTTTTACCAACAGGGTGGGGGCCGTGTGGGTTTCAGCATCTGTTGATCACCAGGCTATTTGTCAGCGAGTTTTAGGAAGGGATTCAGGAACTAGTTCTTTGTCGAGTTATTTGCGCTGGGATGCTGGGATAATGTAGGCGCTTTTGCTTTTGTTGAATTGTTGTACGCAATTGAAATGGCATAAATTCACCAACTTTATAGCCAAGTAAAATGGCGTCCAGACTATGTGGTATTTGCAACGCCAATATACATGTGATGAACTCCTGTAAAGCCCCATGTCGGTTTGTCTCCTTTTACTTGTGGTGAGTAAGCAGAGATATTCCGGCATGGGCATTCTTCAGGCTATAGCCTTACAGGATCAATCACCACCTCCCCAGGAGGTGGTTTAGGGGTGACAACGAAATGGCTACCGCCACTTTGTCGCCGTTGGCTAAAATGATGTGTTGTAACTTCATGGCTTTAAAGGTCATAAAATTCAGAAAACAAAAAAC
Source organism: Klebsiella sp. (assembly GCA_036498385.1). Lineage (GTDB taxonomy): Bacteria > Pseudomonadota > Gammaproteobacteria > Enterobacterales > Enterobacteriaceae > Klebsiella. The sequence continues at coordinate 21,235 of DASYFN010000042.1, read as the reverse complement.
CCATCAACCTTGAACCTAAATGGCGGGGTTGATGGGCTCCACAAAATGGGGACATCAAAGAAAAGCAGTGGCACTACTTATGACTGATGCCAGTTAAAAAAGTTCTGCGGATATGCGTTTTTTTCTTAAAAAATTTACAGTAGCCCTGGCCAGATGATGACAATCAGTGTACCTGCCAGGGTTAACAACACGTTAGCGATGGCGTAGGTCCCCGCATATCCCAGCGCTGGAATATTGCTGCGCGCGGTATCGCTGATTATTTCCATCGCCGGAGCGCAGGTACGGGCACCCATCATAGCGCCGAAGAGCATCGCGCGGTTCATACGCAGAACGTACGCGCCGAACAGGAAGCAGATAACGACCGGCGCCAGGCTGACGATGAGGCCAGCCGCCAGCATCTGACCGCCGACGGCGCCGAGGCCGTTATTAATGCCTGCGCCGGCGCTGAGGCCAACACCAGCCATAAACACCATCAGTCCGAACTCTTTCACCATATTCAGCGCCCCCTGCGGGATATAGCCGAACGTCGGATGGTTAGCGCGCAGGAAGCCGAGCAAGATGCCGGCAAACAGCAGACCGGCGGCGTTACCAATGCCGAAGCTGAACGAACTGAACTGGAAGGTGATCATGCCAATCATCAGGCCAACGATAAAAAAGGCGCAGAAGGCGAGCAGGTCAGTCACCTGGCTGTGAATGGAGATAAAGCCGATGCGATCCGCGACGGTTTTGACCCGACGCGCGTCGCCGCTGACCTGTAAAACATCGCCCTTGTTGAGTACCACGTTATCGTCGATAGGCATTTCGATCTGGCTGCGGATAACACGGTTTAAGAAGCAACCGTGGTCGGTAAGCTTCAGTTGCGCCAGGCGGCGACCAACGGCGTTGTGGTTTTTTACCACGATCTCTTCGGTGACGATGCGCATATCCAGCAGATCGCGGTCAAAGACCTCTTTGCCGTTACGAAAGCTTGGGTCGAGGCGGGCATGAGCATCCGGGTAACCCACCAGCGCGATATCATCGCCCATTTGCAGCACCGCATCGCCGTCCGGATTCGCGAGAATACCGTTGCGGCGGATTCGCTCAATGTAACAGCCGGTCTGGCGGTAAATGCCCAGTTCGCGCAGATTTTTACCATCAGTCCACGCCACCAATTCCGGACCGACGCGGTAGGCGCGGATCACCGGCAGATAGACTTTGCGCCGGGAGTCAGTGTCGAGGCCGCGCTCGCGGGCGATTTGCTGGGCGCTGGTCTGCAAATCCTGATGCTGTAGTTTCGGCATATAGCGCGCGCCAACAATCAGGCTGACCAGGCCAATCAGATAGGTCAGAGCATAGCCGAGGCTCAGATGATCGAGCGAGAGGGCTAGCTGGTCGCTGGGCATCCCGAAGTGACGTAACGTGTCTCCGGCGCCAACCAGCACGGGAGTGGAGGTCATTGCGCCAGCGAGCATCCCGGCCGTCAGGCCGATATCCCAGCCGAACAGCTTACCCAGCCCCATGGCGATCAGCATCGCGCTGCCGACCATCACCAGAGCGAGCATCAGATAATTTTTCCCATCGCGAAAAAAAATAGAAAAAAAGTTGGGTCCCGCTTCCACACCAACGCAGAAAATAAACAACATAAAGCCGAGATTGAGGGCGTCAGTGTTAATACTAAAATGCTGCTGCCCTAATAATAGGGAAACGACTAAAACGCCAATGGAATTACCAAGTTGTACCGGCCCGAGACGCAGTTTCCCGAGGCAGAGACCTAATGCAAGTACAACGAACAATAACAGGATGTAATTCCCATTTAACAAATCTGCGACGTTTATATTCACGAAAGCCAACTTCTCATTTACTAGTAAGCTGTTGAAGGAAATGGTTATTTGTTCTAATGTTTGTCCAGTGTTAGCGTTGCCCCTAACGCTATTCTGGTACTCTGTTATAACCAGAAAAATATAGCTGACAGTTTAATCCTTCCAGGGGGCTGCGGCTAGTCACAATCGTTTTTCCATTTACGGGATCTTTTATTGGCATGGATTGCCTGAATCTTTATCTGACTGGGTGAAGTGGAAGTTGGTTAGAGGCAGAATCAGGAGAATGTCGTGAAATCTGAGCGTGCTTGGGCCGGTATTAGCTGTGGGTTCTTTCTATTTATCGTGGTTTGTTTGTCACTACTGTTACATATGAAAGCCCCCTTTCGGGCTACCGGTCATCCTGAGCTCGGGCTGCTGTTCTTTTTGCTACCCGGTGCGGCGGCAAGCTGCCTCTCTCCCGGACAGCGGGTACTCCGTCCGCTTATCGGCGCTATGTTGGCTGCACCTGTCTGTCTGGTCGTGATGCGGCTTTTCTTTGTGACCCAACGTTCTTTCTGGCAGGAGCTGGCGTGGTTGTTTAGCGCGGTGTTCTGGTGCGCATTAGGCGCGCTGTGCTTTTTGTTTATTTGCGCCTGGCTTGATACCAGACGCAAGCATTCGTCAGAGGATTGAGCCGTCTCAGGCAAACAGGCCGAGATGCTCTTTCGCCCAGGCTTCAAAGTCGGTGCAGCCACCAATGTGCTTTTGATCGACAAAAATCTGCGGTACGGTTTCAACCGGTTTACCCACGGTTTTTTCCAGATCGGCTTTGCTGATGCCTTCTGCGTGAATATCAATGTAGCGATAGTTAAAATCATCACGCTCATTGCTCAGTTTTTCCGCCAGCTCTTTGGCGCGAACGCAATATGGACAACCTGGACGACCAAAAATTACCGTAAACATAGTCTCTCTCCTTAAATTTCAGCCGGATGGTGAATGGAGCGTATCATGCCGCGTTACGTCGACGAGGGAAAGAAGGTTCTACCTTTTGCTTTGATGGCTTAATGCTATGTTTGATAAATATTCTGCTGATGAAACCGCTATACTGGCCCGATACGCGACCCATTTTCGCCCGGGAGCGTGAATAATTTGGACCAGAGGAACGTTATGCGATCACCCTCAGCATTATCAGGAAGTGTTCTGGTCGTCGAGATTATCGGCATGGCGCTATTGACCCTGGCCTGGCTCTCGCTCAACCAGTATGTCAGCCTGCCTGCGCCGTTTTCCAGCCAGACGGCAGCGCTGTTGATGATCTTCGCGGGGATCCTGTTGATGCTTCCGGCCGCCGTGGCGTTAATGTGGCGAGTGGCGAAAGTGATTGCCCCGCAGTTGACGCAAACGAAAAATCCACCTTCATCATTGCCTGACAGAGAAAAACGAGATGACGCCGACCATTGAACTGCTGCGTAGCCACCGTTCTATTCGCCATTTTACCGATGCGCCGATAAGCGACGAACAGCGCGCCGCGATTATTGCCAGCGCGCAGGGCGCTTCCAGCTCCAGTTTTTTACAATGTAGCTCAATTATTCGCGTTACCGACCCGGAGATACGTCAACGGCTGGTACCCCTGAGTGGCGGTCAGCAGCACGTGGCGCAGGCCGCTGAATTCTGGGTATTCTGCGCTGATTTTAATCGCAATCTGCAAATCTGTCCGAATGCGCAACTGGGCCTCGCCGAACAACTGCTGCTGGGCTGCGTCGATACCGCGATTCTGGCGCAGAATGCGCTGGTGGCGGCGGAATCTCTTGGCTTAGGCGGTGTCTATATCGGCGGGTTGCGTAACAATATCGATGCGGTGACCGAGCTGCTGAAACTCCCGCAGCACGTGCTGCCGTTGTTTGGCCTGTGTCTTGGTTGGCCTGCCGATAATCCGCAAGTGAAACCGCGTATGCCGTCGGCGATGCTGGTGCATGAAAATCACTATCAACCGGTGGATGAGGCAGTACTTGGCGAATATGACGAGCAGATGGCGCAATATTATCTCTCTCGTGGAAGCAATACGCGTCGCGATACCTGGAGCGACCATATCCGCCGGACTATTGTTAAAGAGAGCCGTCCGTTTATTCTGCAATATCTGCATAAGCAGGGATGGGCTACGCGCTGATTGCGTGTAAACTGCCCCGGTCTGACGCAAGGAAATTCCGCAGGTCAGCGCTAATTCAAAACATTGTTCGCTACCAGAAGCCCGCCAGAGCGGGTTTTTTCGCAGAGGTGCAGGGTGAAAATTGCCATATTATCCCGGGATGGAACGCTTTATTCATGTCGACGCCTGCGCGAAGCCGCGCAAAAACGTGGTCATCAGGTGGAAATCCTCGATCCGCTTTCCTGCTATATGAACGTCAGCCCGGTTGCCTCGTCGATTCACTACAAAGGCCGCCAGCTCCCGCATTTTGACGCGGTGATCCCGCGTATCGGAACGGCGCTCACCTACTATGGCACCGCGGCGCTGCGTCAGTTTGAGCTGCTGGGCAGCTATCCGTTGAATGAGTCGGTTGCCATCACGCGTGCCCGCGACAAGCTACGTTCGCTCCAACTGCTGGCGCGTCAGGGGATCGACCTGCCGCTCACCGGTATTGCCCATTCACCAGACGATACCAGCGACCTGATCGCAATGGTTGGCGGCGCGCCGCTGGTGGTAAAGCTGGTGGAGGGCACCCAGGGTATCGGCGTCGTGCTGGCCGAAACTCGTCAGGCGGCAGAGAGCGTCATTGACGCTTTTCGCGGCCTGAATGCGCATATTCTGGTTCAGGAGTATATCGCCGAGGCGAAAGGCCGGGATGTGCGCTGCCTTGTCGTGGGCAATGAAGTGGTCGCGGCGATTGAGCGGCGAGCGAAGGAGGGGGATTTTCGTTCCAACCTGCATCGCGGCGGCGTGGCGTCGGTGGCGCTGATCAGCGAACAGGAGCGTGAAATAGCCATCAAGGCGGCGCAAACGCTCGGGCTGGACATTGCTGGCGTTGATATTCTGCGCGCTACGCGCGGTCCCCTGGTGATGGAGGTTAATGCTTCGCCGGGGCTGGAAGGGGTTGAAACCACCACTGGCGTAGATATTGCCGACAAAATGATCGCCTGGATTGAACGTCAGGCAACACCGGGATTTTGTCTGAAAATGGGGGGATAATTCCGTTTCACGACACTATCATGGTATACGACGCTTTTTTTGCGTAAGCTATGGTGTCGCATTTTCCACAGTAAGAGGTCACAGGTCATATGGATTCACTGGTCGTTCCGGGTCTTGATACGTTACGTCAATGGCTCGACGAATTGGGCATCAGCTTTTTTGAGTGTGATTCCTGCCAGGCATTGCACCTGCCGCATATGCAAAATTTTGAAGGCATTTTTGATGCCAAACTTGACCTGGTTGATAACGTGGTGCTGTTCTCCGCGTTGGCTGAGGTGAAACCCTCCGCGCTGCTGCCACTCTCCGCCGATCTTTCAGCCATTAACGCCACTTCGTTGACAGTGAAAGCTTTTCTCGATATTCAGGATGATAATCTGCCGAAACTGGTGGTTTGCCAGGCGTTGAGTGTGGGTGTCGGCGTCACCCTCGATCAGTTCGCATGGTTTTTCCGCCAGAGTGAAGAACAGATTTCTATGGTTATCCTCGAAGCCAGTGCCAATCAGGTGCTGTATAAGTCTGAGGAAGAAGAGCCGGCGGTTGAGAATATTCAGTACCATTTTCTTCACTAAGCCTGTCGAAGAATAGCGCAGCCACTGCCATTTCGGCTGCGTATTACATGCTTTTATTCTGCGATTAATCTTCAGATAAAGAATTTTTCACCGCCATTCTGCCGATTTCGGCTTATCACATAGACCCTTATGGCATAGAAAATTGATAAAAGCCGTTTTTTTACCTGGGCTATAGCCTCTTATTCTGGCTACAGTTATTCTGACGCTGCTTCCAGTTGCGGGCAACCATTCCGGGAGAGGTCCTCTCTCCTTTTCTTAGGTATGAACAAATATGCATGATTATTGCATGCGAACAAGTGCGTATATTCAGCCCGCTGGCTAACGGGCATTGAGAAGGAATAAGAGATATGACCGCCTTTGGTAAAAAATGGTTAACAGGTCTGGTTACGGGTGCGCTGATGGCCGTCTCTGCCGGTTCACTCGCAGCCGAACAAAAAACCCTGCATATTTTTAACTGGTCTGATTATATTGCGCCGGATACGGTGGCTAATTTTGAAAAAGAGACCGGAATTAAAGTGGTGTATGACGTCTTCGACTCCAACGAAGTCCTGGAGGGGAAGTTAATGGCGGGCAGCACCGGTTTTGACCTGGTGGTACCGTCGGCGAGCTTCCTTGAGCGCCAGCTGGCGGCAGGGGTTTTTCAGCCGCTGGATAAGAGTAAGCTGCCGAACTGGAAAAATCTCGATCCGGAAGTGCTGAAGATGGTGGCAAAGCATGACCCGGATAATAAATACGCGATGCCGTACCTGTGGGCGACCACCGGTATTGGCTACAACGTTGATAAAGTGAAAGCCGTTCTGGGCAAAGATGCGCCGCTGAATAGCTGGGATCTGGTATTAAAGCCAGAAAATCTGGAGAAGCTTAAAAGCTGCGGCGTTTCCTTCCTTGATGCCCCGGAAGAGATTTTCGCCACCGTGCTGAACTATCTCGGCAAAGATCCTAATAGTCATAAAGCCGATGACTACACCGGCCCGGCGACCGACCTGCTGTTGAAGCTGCGTCCGAATATTCGCTATTTCCACTCCTCACAGTACATAAACGACCTGGCGAACGGCGATATCTGCGTCGCTATCGGCTGGGCGGGCGATGTATGGCAGGCTGCTAATCGGGCGAAAGAAGCGAAGAACGGGGTCAATGTTTCCTACTTTATTCCGAAAGAGGGCGCGCTGGCGTTTTTTGATGTCTTCGCCATGCCTGCAGATGCGAAAAACAAAGATGAGGCTTATCAGTTCCTGAATTATCTTATGCGCCCGGATGTCATCGCCCATATCAGCGATCATGTCTATTACGCTAACGGTAATAAGGCTTCCATTCCGTTAGTCAGCGAAGCGATCCGCAATAATCCGGCCATTTATCCGCCAGCTGATGTATTCGCCAAGCTGTTCACGTTGAAAATACAGGATCCGAAAATCGACCGCGTGCGTACTCGCGCATGGACGAAGGTGAAAAGCGGTAAGTAATTCTCCGTGAGTTGTAGGCCGGGCAAGCGTAGCGCTCCCGGCAACAGGCGCACCGCGATGGTGCGCCTGCACCATGATTTGATTTCTGCCGGAGAACACCCCGTGAATGAAGTGATTCCTCGCCCACAGGCGAAACCCCCCAAAGCGCTGACCCCGCTGCTGGAAATCCGTAATTTAACCAAGTCGTTCGACGGTCAGCACGCCGTCGATGACGTCAATCTCACCATCTATAAAGGTGAAATTTTTGCCCTGCTGGGCGCTTCCGGCTGCGGCAAGTCAACCCTGCTGCGTATGCTGGCGGGCTTTGAACAGCCAACCGCCGGGCAAATTGTCCTGGATGGCGTCGATCTGGCGCGGGTGCCGCCATATCAGCGGCCGATTAATATGATGTTCCAGTCCTACGCGCTGTTTCCCCATATGACGGTGGAGCAGAATATCGCCTTTGGCCTCAAGCAGGACAAACTGCCCAAGGCCGAAATCACCAGCCGGGTGCAGGAGATGCTGGCGTTGGTGCATATGCAGGAGTTCGCAAAGCGTAAACCACATCAGCTCTCCGGCGGTCAGCGGCAGCGCGTGGCGCTGGCCCGCAGTCTGGCGAAAAGACCGAAACTGCTGCTGCTTGATGAGCCGATGGGGGCGCTGGATAAGAAACTGCGTGATCGGATGCAGCTCGAGGTGGCCGATATTCTTGAGCGCGTCGGCGTCACCTGCGTGATGGTGACCCACGATCAGGAAGAAGCGATGACCATGGCCGGGCGTATCGCCATTATGAACCGCGGCAAGTTCGTGCAAATCGGCGAGCCGGAGGAGATCTATGAACATCCGACGACCCGCTACAGCGCGGAGTTTATTGGCTCGGTCAACGTCTTTGAGGGGCTGGTAAAAGAGCGTCAGGAAGATGGTCTGGTGCTGGATTCACCGGGCCTGATGCATCCGCTGAAGGTCGATCCCGATGCCTCCGTCGTGGATAACGTCCCTGTATGGGTGGCCCTGCGCCCGGAAAAAATCATGCTCTGCGAAGAGCCGCCTGCGGATGGCTACAACTTCGCGGTGGGCGAGGTTATCTATATTGCCTATCTCGGCGACCTGTCTATCTACCATGTGCGCCTGAAAAGCGGACAGATGCTCAGCGCTCAGCTACAAAACGAACACCGTTATCGTAAAGGGGCGCCAACCTGGGGTGATGAAGTTCGCTTGTGTTGGGATGCCGATAGCTGCGTCGTGCTGACGGTGTAAGGAGAGGACGATGAGTACATTAGAACCCCCGTCAGGCGTAAAAAAACCAGCTGATTTTGCGCTGTGGCTGGCGCGACTGCAGATGGCTCACGGGCGTAAACTGGTCATCGCGCTGCCCTACGTGTGGCTGATCCTGCTGTTCCTGTTGCCGTTCCTGATTGTCTTTAAAATCAGCCTGGCGGAGATGGCGCGGGCGATCCCGCCGTATACCGATCTGCTGGAGTGGGCCGACGGTCAGCTAACGTTGACGCTGAATCTCGGTAATTTCCTGCAACTCACCGACGATCCGCTCTATTTTGAAGCGTATCTGCAATCGCTTCAGGTGGCGGGGATCTCGACGTTCTGCTGTCTGCTGTTGGGTTATCCGCTGGCATGGGCGGTGGCGCACAGTAAGCCGTCAACGCGTAATATTCTGCTGCTGCTGGTGATCCTGCCATCATGGACATCGTTCCTGATCCGCGTCTATGCCTGGATGGGGCTGCTGAAAAGCAACGGCGTGCTGAATAACTTCCTGCTGTGGCTGGGCGTTATCGATCAACCGCTGGAGATCCTCCATACCAACCTGGCGGTCTATATCGGCATTGTTTACGCCTATCTGCCGTTTATGGTACTGCCGATTTATACCGCTCTCACGCGTATTGATTATTCCCTTGTGGAAGCGTCGCTGGATCTGGGGGCCCGACCGCTGAAGACCTTCTTCCAGGTGATAGTGCCCCTCACTAAAGGCGGGATTATTGCCGGGTCGATGCTGGTGTTTATTCCGGCGGTAGGGGAGTTCGTCATCCCGGAACTGCTGGGCGGGCCAGACAGCATTATGATTGGCCGCGTGTTGTGGCAGGAGTTCTTTAATAACCGCGACTGGCCGGTCGCTTCGGCGGTAGCGATCGTGATGCTGTTACTGTTGATCGTGCCGATCATGTGGTTCCACAAGCATCAGCAAAAACAGGTGGGGGAACACGGATGAATAATTTGCCGGTAGTCCGTTCGCCGTGGCGAATTTTAATTCTGCTGCTCGGCTTTACCTTTCTGTATGCGCCGATGCTGATGCTGGTGATTTACTCGTTCAACAGCTCAAAGCTGGTGACGGTATGGGCCGGGTGGTCGACGCGCTGGTATCGCGAGCTGTTTCATGACGATGCGATGATGAGCGCGGTAGGCTTAAGTCTGACCATTGCCGCCTGCGCCGCGACGGCGGCGGTGATCCTCGGTACCATTGCCGCGGTGGTCATGGTGCGTTTTGGCCGCTTCCGCGGTTCAAACGGCTTTGCCTTTATGATCACCGCGCCGCTGGTGATGCCCGATGTGATTACCGGCCTGTCTCTGCTGCTGCTGTTCGTGGCCCTGGGGCATTCCATTGGCTGGCCGTCGGATCGCGGCATGCTGACCATCTGGCTGGCGCACGTTACCTTCTGTACCGCATACGTCGCAGTGGTCATTTCGTCACGCCTGCGTGAGCTGGATCACTCTATCGAAGAGGCTGCTATGGATCTGGGCGCGGCGCCGCTGAAGGTCTTTTTCGTCATTACGCTGCCGATGATTATGCCAGCGGTGATATCCGGCTGGCTGCTGGCGTTTACGTTGTCGCTGGATGACCTTGTCATTGCCAGCTTTGTTTCCGGGCCGGGGGCGACGACATTGCCGATGCTGGTCTTCTCCAGTGTGCGCATGGGGGTCAACCCGGAGATTAACGCCCTGGCAACGTTAATCCTCGGTGTGGTCGGCATTGTTGGTTTTATCGCCTGGTATTTGATGGCGCGCGCGGAAAAGCAGCGGGTGCGCGATATCCAGCGTGCAAGACGCGGCTGAACCGCCTAAAATCTGCAATGAGAGTTAACATCGGCGCTGTATTTGAGGCGCCGTTTTTATGGAAGACTTTACATTGGGATTGTTTACTAAAGCGCGTTCGTCTCATGCTCGTCTTAATGTTCCTGTGCTGGTGCAGGTGGCGGCCTTCGCCATTATTTTAATCCGCGGTCTGGATCTCCTGATGATCCTCAACCAGCTTGGCGTGCAGGGGATCGTGGAGTTTGTTCATCGCAGCGTGCAGACGTGGGCGCTAACCCTGGTTTTCCTCTCAAGCCTGATGCTGGTGTTTATTGAAATCTGGTGCGCGTTTTCGCTGGTGAAAGGGCGCAACTGGGCGCGTTGGCTGTTTCTGCTGACTCAGGTTATCGTCATTGGCTACTTGTGGGCAGCTTCGCTGGGCTATGGTTATCCCGAGCTGTTTAGCATTGTCGGGGAATCGAAGCGTGAAATATTTCGTGCTCTGGTGCTGCAAAAACTGCCGGATCTGCTGGTGCTGGCTATGTTGTTTGTTCCGACCCCGTGCCGACGCTTTTTCCGTTTACAGTAACGGTGATACAATCCACGCCCCTGTTTTTTGAAGGTCTTGCTATGCACTGTGCACTCTATGACGCGGGCCGCTGTCGCTCCTGCCAGTGGCTGGAACTGCCGGTATCCCAACAGCTCGCCGATAAAATGACTGACCTGCGCACGCTTCTGGCCGATGCGCCTGTCTCTGACTGGTGCGCACCGGTTTGCGGCCCGGAAAGCGGGTTTCGCAACAAAGCGAAAATGGTGGTCAGCGGTAGCGTGGAGCGCCCGCTGCTCGGGATGCTGCATCGTGATGGCACCCCGGAAGATCTCACCGATTGTCCGCTTTATCCGCAAAGCTTTGCGCCCGTATTCGCTGCGCTCAAACCGTTTATTGCCCGCGCCGGGCTAACCCCCTATAACGTCGCCCGCAGGCGCGGAGAGCTGAAATATCTTCTGCTGACTGAAAGCCAGCTCGACGGCGGCATGATGCTGCGTTTTGTTCTGCGTTCGGAGGCCAGGCTTGCCCAGTTGCGTGCCGCGCTGCCGGAGCTACAGGTACAGTTGCCGAAGCTGAAAGTCATTACCGCTAATATTCAGCCGGTACATATGGCTATCATGGAGGGAGAACAGGAAATTTTCCTTACCGACCAGCAGGCGCTGGCGGAAAATTTTAACGGCGTGCCACTGTGGATCCGCCCGCAAAGTTTCTTTCAGACTAACCCGGCGGTGGCCAGTCAGTTGTATGCCACCGCTCGCGACTGGGTGCGCCAGTTGCCGGTTAGCCATATGTGGGATCTGTTCTGCGGCGTAGGTGGCTTTGGTTTGCACTGCGCCACGCCAGAGATGCGCCTGACCGGGATTGAAATTGCCGCTGAAGCCATCGCCTGCGCGAAGCAGTCGGCGGTAGAACTCGGGCTGCATAATCTGCATTTCCAGGCGCTCGATTCCACACAGTTTGCCACCGGCGAAGGAGAGATTCCCGATCTGGTGCTGGTCAATCCGCCGCGTCGCGGTATTGGCGATGGGCTGTGCGACTATTTAAGCCGTATGGCGCCAGACTTTATTATTTACTCCAGCTGTAATGCCCTCACGATGGCGAAAGATATCGCTCGTCTGTCCGGTTATCACATTGCGCGCGTCCAGTTGTTCGATATGTTCCCGCATACCGCCCACTATGAGGTGCTGACCCTGCTGGTTCGCGAAGTATAAACAAAATGCCAGTCATCATTATCAGCGCGCGCGCCAGCGAAACCCATTTTAGTCTGCCGGTGTAAGGTTGCGGATTTGCCGACCGGGCTACAAGTTTACCGCCATCTGCGGATCGGTAGCCCGGTTAAGGCGTTTACGCCGCAATCCGGGCGTGATTACTCAGGGAACCACTGATCGCTGATTTTCTGATAGGTACCGTCGGCTTTAATCGCCTTCAGCGCGGCATTCAGTTTTTCCAGCAGCGTTTTGTTATCCGGACGTACCGCAATGCCGAGGCCAGTGCCAAAGTATTGCGGGTCGGTCACTTTTGGTGTTGCCGCGCCCAACTGCGGGTTGGTTTTCAGCCACTCGTTAACCACGGCGGTATCGCCAAACACCCCATCAATACGGCCATTTTTCAGGTCGATAAACGCATTCTGGTAGCTATCGTAAGCCACAGTTTTTACTTCAGGATGCTTATCCTGCAGATATTTCTGGTGCGTGGTGCCATTTTCCATGCCGATACGTTTACCTTTCAGATCGTCAAAAGAGTGGAACGCCTCTTTCTTCGAGATAACCAGCGCTGAGTTGGCGTAGTACGGGTCGGTAAACGCCACCTGCTTGCTGCGCTCCGGAGTAATATCCATACCGGAAATGACTGCATCATATTTCTTGAATTTGAGTGCCGGGATCAGACTGTCGAAAGCATGGTTGGTAAAAGTGCATTCGGCCTGCATCTGTTTGCACAGCGCGTTTGCCAGGTCGATATCGAAACCGGCAATCTGGTTATTGGCGTTCATCGATTCAAAAGGGGGATAGGTTGCCGAGACGCCAAAGCTGATTTTCTCAGCTGCTGCGGTGTTAAATGCCGCTGTGGCGAGTAGTACGGCTAACAGTAACTTCTTCATGCTTATTGCTCCCGTCTGTCGATTTTGTTGTTGTTCGTCATTTTCTGACGTGGCATCACCATGCCAAAAAGTGAATTTATATTCAATATAAATGTATTTTTATTTAATATCCTGCGGCAATCCGCGCAGGAGATCGGTTAAATGCAGTAATCCGACGACCTGTTTGCTGTCGTTAACCACCGGTAGTACGGTGATAGGCGCTGGCTGATGCTGCTCCATAACCCTGAGCGCTTCATCAATCAACTGATGCTGACCAATGCAGGTTGCGCAAGGATTCATCAGTTCAGTCACCGGGGCGCGTAAGAAGAGGTTGTTGTACATAACATAGCGGCGGATATCGCCGTCGGTAATAATACCTTCCAGTTTGTCGCTGGCGTTAACAATCAGCGCCGCGCCGGAGAAATAGCGGGTCATGGTAAACAGCGCGTCCAGGATGGTGGTGTCCCGGGCGATCAGACAGGCACTTTCGCCTTTGCGCATCACTTTGTCGACCGTGGAGAGTCGGCGAAAGCCGAGCGAGCCGCCGGGATGATAGAGGGCAAAATGCTCGGTACTGAAACTTCGCTCCCGCATCAGCGTTACGGCAATGGCGTCTCCGATGGCCAGCGCCAGCGTGGTGCTGGTGGTAGGTGCAAGATCCAGGGGGCAGCACTCACGTGCAACTTGCGAAGAGATAACCACATCGCTGTGCTTCGCCAGGGTGGAGTCAGGGGAACCACAGAGTGAAATAATCGGCACACCGCTTCTCTTCAGTTGCGGGAGCATGGCGATGATTTCCGCCGTTTCACCGCTGTTCGACAGGAGAAGCATCACATCTTGCTGGCTCACTCTGCCGAGATCGCCGTGCAGCGCCTCGGCGGGATGCAGGAAAAAGGAGGGGGTGCCAGTGCTGGCGAGCGTGGCCGAAATTTTATGCGCGATATAGCCCGGTTTGCCGATTGCACTGACTATAACCTTACCGCGCGTATTTAATATAATATTTATTGCCTTTACGAAGCTGCTATCAATATTAGAGGTTGCGCTAATAATTGCCTGTGCTTCTTCCTGTAATATGTTACGTCCTCTATTAATTAATTCCTGGGTGTTTTTCATTTTATTATCCATAACGAGTTCCGGTAGTTGTTTGTCATTATTTTGACATCTCCTGTTATACTGCCATTTTTATTTTTAATTTAGTGAATGGACTGTGAATTTGTGATTTTATTCACATCTCAGTATTAAAAAAACGGTTAGCTTAAAAATCGAGTGAAGCTAACACTCAGCGAGAATCTGTCATGCCACGCTATTCAAAAACGCAAAGGCTGCATCGTATTGTGGAAATACTTGATGCTAATCATTCCACTACTATTAACCAGTTAGCTGAATACTTTACAGTTTCACATATGACGATTCGTCGTGATATCGAAGAGCTGCAGAAAACAGGATGCTTAAAGGTTATTTTTGGTGGGCAAGTTATTAGGGGGTTTATTAAAGAGAGTCCGGAGTATAAAAATAAAGCCCAGGACAACATTGCATGGAAGAAGGCGATTGCGCTCCAGGCCTATAAACTTCTGCGGCCCGGAGAAATCATCTTTATGGATGGAGGGACTACGGTGAAACAGTTGGCGTGGTTAATAGATATTCCACTAACAGTGATCACCAATGATATTTCTACGGCATATATATTGAATGATAAACCTCATATTAAAGTGATTGTTTGCCCAGGTGAATTAGTCAGAGAAAGTCGCTCAGCCTATTGCAGCGAGACGCTGCGTTACCTGAGCGAACATTATACCGACCTGGCTTTGATCGGTGCGGATGGCTTCGATGAGCGTTACGGCGCGATGACGACCACGCAATGTAAAGCGGACTGCAAATGGATGGCTATGAGCCGTGCAGCAAAGTCGGTGCTGCTGGTGGATGAGAGTAAAAGGAATGTGTTCTGCCATTACAAAATAACCGATTTGGCGCAATTCAATCAGGTCATCGTCAATAGCGATTCGCTTCTGCGGTGACATCAATCCAATACGAAGGGAGGTACTGTGAAAATTGCCATAATTGCGGACGACTTAACCGGCGCAAATGCGACCGCCGCGCTGTTGAGTACCAAAGGATTTACCACTATGACCTGTCTGGATAACCACGCTGAGAAGACAGAGCGCTTTGATGTGGTGTCGTTTTCGACAGACTCTCGCGCCGTTTCTTCTGCCGAAGCCTACAGGCGGGTTGCGGAGTGCGCTGCGCGCATTAACCCGGAGCAGACGTTGATCAGTAAGCGCATCGATTCCACGCTGCGCGGTAATTTAGGGGCGGAAGTCGATGCGGTGATCGACAGTTTCCCGCATCTGATGGCGATCGTCGTTCCCGTTTATCCCGCCAGCGGGCGCATTTGCGTGGGGGGATCGCTACTGGTGGATGGCGTTCCGCTGCAAAATACCGCCATGCGCAACGATCCTAAAAATCCGATGCTGGAATCGTCGGTGGTCGAGTTGTTCCGCCAGCAGACCAAGAGAAATGTCAGCCATATTTGTTTGCGCGATGTACTAAGCGGCGAATCCACCCTCACTAAAAAGCTGCAAGCGCTGTATAACAGTAACATCCGTATCGTGATTATTGATGCGACAACCGAAGATGATATTCAGCAGATAGCGCAAGCGGTACAGAAAACAAAAATTTCCTGTTTTTGCGTTGACCCTGGCGTGTTCACCGCACAGCTTGCATGGTTAAAATTTTCATCCGCCCGTCGGCGCAGCAATAAAGTTTTATTGGCTATTGGCAGCGTTTCTGATTTAACCCAACGGCAAATAAAAAAATTACGCTACGAACGCGAAGTTTATATTGAAACACTGTCGCCAGAAGAGTTAATTAATTTTGCCCTCACGCCGCCAAATGCTGCTCAATTAATTGACCGGTTAATTGATAAGGCCCACGACTATGATGTTATTGGCATCGACTCGGTGGAGGCGCCGGAGCATATTTGCCAGCTGGATACCCTCGCTGAAAAATTTGCCGTCGATAGTCATGAGGTCAGTTGCATGATTAATCAGGGGATCGCCGAGGTGGTTGCTCAGGTTTTACAAAAAGAAAAATCAGCGATCAGTGGCCTGTATGGTAGCGGTGGTGATGTGATGGTCAGCATTACCAAACGATTGAATGGCAGCGGGGTAGTATTAAAAGATGAAGTAGAGCCATTGGCTGTCTATGGAAAATTAGTAGGAGGAGTAGCCGATGGCTTGCCGCTTATTACGAAAGGCGGCTTTGTGGGGAATGATAATACACTGGTGCATTGCATTGATTATTTAGCGACAAAAGTATCGGACAACACCGCAATCAGCGAGATTGCATAAATCAACAAGGAGTGAATTATGAGACCGTTGGTGGTTATTCCAATGGGGGATGCTGCTGGCATTGGACCGGAGATTACCGTAAAAACCGTGGCATCAGCGCAAGCGCAACAATATGCCAGAATGGTTGTTGTCGGGAATCAATCTGTCCTTGCCGAGGCGATAAAGTTTTCCGCTGTGCCGTTAGCGTTTAACGTCATTACGGGGGTGAATGATTATTGCGATCGTCCGGGGTTAATCAATCTTATTGAGGTTGGGGATCTCGATAGCGATTTGCTTCGCCCGGGGGAAATCCAGGGGCAGTGCGGCAGAGCGGCCTATGACTGTATTGAGCGAGCGGTACAAATGGCGCTGAGCGGCGAGGTTGCCGCGGTTGCCACGACCCCGATTAATAAAGAGTCGCTTAAGGCCGGGGGCGTTGATTTCATTGGCCACACCGAAATATTTGCACATCTTACCGGGACCCGCGATCCGCTGACCCTGTTTCAGGTACGGACACTGCGCGTTTTCTTTCTGACGCGCCACCTCTCTCTGGTTAATGCGATCCAGAGTCTGACGCCTGAAAAAGTGTGTGATTACGCGGTACGCTGTACCCGAGTGCTGCAGCAACTTGGCGTGCCGCAGCCAAAGCTGGCGGTGGCCGCCATTAATCCCCATGGCGGGGAGCATGGCCTTTTTGGTCATGAGGACGATGACATCCTCGCGCCAGGTATTGCGCTTGCACGCGCCCAGGGAATTGCGATTGATGGCCCCAAACCGGCCGATAGCGTGTTCCATTTCGCTCTGCAGGGGGCATGGGATGCCGTACTGTCGCCGTATCATGACCAGGGGCATATCGCCACCAAAATGGTGGACTTCCACCGCACTATCTCAATCACTGGCGGCATGCCGATTCTGAGAACCTCCGTCGATCATGGCACGGCAAACGATATTGCCGGGCAGGGAATTGCCGATCCGGTCAGTTTGATTGAGGCGGTCAGGCTGGCTGCGCTTTATGCGCCCTATTACAAAAAACCATAATGCGCAGCGGGCCTCAGCGCCCGTTGCCTCGAACTGAGGTGAGTATGTCTGATAAATCAGTGAAAACTGCTGCATCGGGAATGAGTCCGGCATTGAAAGGGGGGTTAGTTCTATGTATTGGACTGATCATTTTTAATCCAGGCAGTACCAGTGGGGAGGAGCTTAATAGCTTCCGCGTCATTGGTGGGCTAATGGTCGCGATTGCGGCACTGCTTTTTATGATCCTTAAAACGCGTATTCCGGCGTTTCCCGCACTGATTATTGCTGCGGTCATTACCGGTTCGTTAGGCGGGATGAAAAGCGAAATGATGATCGCCTCTGTGACCAAGGGTTTTGGGGGGACGTTAGGCCATATCGGGATCGTGATTGGTTTTGGCGTGATGATGGGATCGCTGTTGCAGATGAGCGGCGCCTCTAAACGTATGGCCATCTCGTTTATCAATCTGCTAGGCAAGGGACGTGAAGAGTTGGCGCTGGTACTGATCGGCCTGATTGTCTCCATGGCGGTATTCTGTGATTCGGCGTTTATCGTGCTGGTGCCGCTAGTGAAAGCTATCTCCCGTTCAACAGGGAAATCGGTGGTGGGGCTGGGGGCAACTCTGGCCGCCGGGCTGGTGATTAGCCACAGCATGATCCCGCCAGCCGTCGGGCCGTTTGGCGTGGTCTCGCAGTTCAATATGCCAATCGGTCGGTTTATGCTGTGGAGTATGGTGGTGGCGGTGCCGGTGGCGATAGCGGGATTTCTTTATACCCGTCATCTCGGCAAAACGATTTTCCTTATCCCCACGGAGGACGGCAGCGGTTTCACTCGCGAGCGCCCGGTTCCCGGCGAAGAAGGCGTACAGCAGCAGGAGATTCTGCCGGGTAAGGTCATTTCGTTTGCGCCGCTGATGGTGCCCATTGTGCTCATTCTGCTGGCTAATTTCCTGAAGGAGTTCGGCTATATCATTCCAGAGAATCATTCGTGGCAGCAGTCGTTAGTTCAGATGTTCGTCGCCATTGGTCATCCGGTCACGGCGGTGGGGACCGGGTTACTGATTGCGATTATCGGTCTCGGTAGCCGTTACGATCGTAAAGAAGTGACTCAGAACATGGAAAATGCCATTCGCTCGGCGGGGATTATTTTCCTGGTCATTGGCGGCGGAGGGGCGCTGGGGATGGTGCTGCGTGATTCCGGTGCCGGCAATATGATAGCCGAATATATTATTCAGACGGGCGTGCCGGGGGTCCTGCTACCGCTGACTATTTCAACGCTGGTGCGCTTAATTCAGGGGTCGGGGACGGTGGCGATGATTACCGCTGCGAGTATTACTGCGCCAATGATCGGTACTCTGGGCGTGGATCCGATTATTGCTGGTCTCGGTTGCACGGTCGGTTCCTTTATGTTCTCTTACTTCAACGATGCCTACTTTTGGGTGGTTAACCGCTCGCTGGGGGTCACAGAAGTGCAGGAACAGATCAGAGTGTGGAGTATCACCTCAACCATTCTCTGGGCGGCCGGTTCAGTCACTTTGCTATTGATCAACGCCCTGTTCTTTTAGGGCGAAAAAATCCCCGACACAGGTGTCAGGGACAGGCAACAGACTGAGGATAGCGCGAGCGCTTAATTCCGTCGTTCAAACGCCAGCGCTTTATGCTCCACCAGGCGCATCAGCAGCGTCAGCAAACCATTGACGATGAGATAGACAATCCCGGCGGCCCCGAACACCATGACATCATAGGTGCGGCCATAGAGCAGTTGACTGTGGCCCATCACTTCCATCAGCGTAATGGTGTAGGCCAGAGAAGTACTCTTGAACACCAGCACCACTTCGTTGGAGTAAGAGGAGAGGGCGCGTTTAAAGGCGTACGGCAGCAGGATCGCCAGGGTATCTTTCTTGCTCATCCCCAGCGCGCCGCAGGATTGCCACTGGCCATCCGGAATGGCGCGAATGGCGCCATAAAACAGTTGCGTGGTGTAAGCGGCGCTGTTAAGAGACAGGGCGATCAGCGCGCAGAGCCAGGGCTCGGAAATCAGATGCCAGAGTACCGGATACTCCTGTAGCGACGGGAACTGGCCCGGGCCGTAGTAAATCAGGAAGATCTGCACCAGCAGAGGCGTGCCGGTAAATAGCGTGATATAGCCGCGCACGATCCACACCAGCCCCGGTGTTTTTAGCGTCAGGATGATGGTAAAGATCAGCGACAAAATCAGCGCCACAACGATAGAAGCTGCGGTCAGCGTCAGGCTGGTATGCAGCCCCTTCAGCAGTTCGGGTAAGTAATCAAGCATCAGCCCGGTCTCCGTTCGAAGCGTGTCGCACGTTGGTCAATACGTTTCAGGATATACTGACTCAACAGGGTGATGACCAGATAGATTGCCGCCGCGATGATGTACCAGTTAAACGGCTCCTGGGTACGGGTGGCGATACTTTTGGTTTGCAGCATCAAATCGTTGACGCTGATCAGGCTCACCAGCGCGGTATCCTTCAGCAGCACCAGCCACTGGTTGCCGAGACCCGGCAGCGCGTGGCGCCACATTTGCGGCATCACTAAGCGAAAGAAAATGGCGGCTTTCGATAATCCCAGAGCCTGACCAGACTCCCACTGCCCCTGAGGGACCGCTTTTAGCGCCCCGCGCAGGGTCTGCGATGCGTAAGCGGCATATAGCAGAGAAAGCGCGATAGCCCCGCAGAGGAACGGGCTGACGTCGAAGTTTTCAATCTGCATCTGTACCGGGATCTGCACAATGCCGAGATTAATCGTAAATCCGTCAGAAAGGGTCAGCAGCAGCTGTGAGGAACCAAAATAGATAAACAGAACCACCAGAATTTCTGGTAGTCCACGCAAAAGAGTGACAATACCGGTTGCGAGCCAGGCGACCGGGCGCGGCTTCACCGACTCGAGGACGGCAAACAGCATCGCCAGCACCAGGCCGATGATCAGGGCGCAAACGGCAAGGCCGACGGTCATCCCGGCGGCGCTTGCTAAGGGGAAAAATTCGTTCATTCAGCGTTACTTCTGGAACCATTTGTTATAGATAGACTGGTAAGTCCCATCGCTCTTCACTTTTTCCAGCGCAGCGTTAAATTTCTGCTGCAGTTCGCTATTGCCCTGGCGCAGCGCAATACCAAGACCAGTGCCGAAGTAGTCTTTATCGGTAACTTTATCGCCCACCGCTGCCAGCTTCGGATTGCTATTCAGCCATTCGGTCACCACGGCGGTATCGCCGAATACGGCGTCAATACGACCGTTCTGCAGGTCCAGCTTCGCATTCTGGTAGCTGTCGTAAGGAACGGTGGTGATTTCCGGGTGTTTGTCGGTGATGAATTTCTGATGCGTGGTACCGTTCTGCACGCCGACTTTTTTGCCTTTCAGCGCATCAATGCCGGTGAATTTACCCTGCTGGCCGACGAACAGCGCGGAGTTCTCATAATATGGCGTGGTGAACAACACCTGCTTTTCACGCTCAGGAGTGATATCCATCCCGGCCATTACCGCGTCGAAACGGCGGAACTTCAGGCTGGGGATCAGGCTATCGAAAGCCTGGTTGGTAAAGGTACAGGTAGCATCAATCTCTTTACACAGTGCGTTCGCCAGATCGACGTCAAAGCCGACAATGTTGTTACTGGCATCGATCGATTCAAACGGAGGGTAGGAAGCCTCGGTGGCGAAACGAATGGTCTGCGCTGCGGTAGCGGAAAGGCTCATGCCCGCAAGAAGAGCGGCAATCAGTATTTTTTTCATCGTCATTTCCCCGAAAACATCAATGTGAAAGATAGTTTTTAAACGCGTCAGTCTGGGGATGCACGAAGCAGTCGGCATCACCTTGTTCAACGATATGGCCATTTTCCATATACACCACGCGGCTGGCGGTTTTACGCGCCACTTCTACTTCATGGGTTACGATAACCTGGGTGATTCCGGTCTCCGCCAGTTCGCGAATAATGCTGACGATCTGGGCGGTGATTTCTGGATCGAGAGCCGCCGTGGGTTCATCAAACAGCAGAACCTGCGGTTCCATCATCAGGGCGCGGGCAATGGCGACGCGCTGCTGCTGGCCGCCGGAAAGATGCAGCGGGTAACGATCGCTATAGGGTTTCAGGCGCAGACGTTCGAGCAGCTTTTCAGCGCGAGCTAAAGCCTGATCTTTGCTTAAACCGAGCACGCGGCAGGGGGCTTCAATCAGATTTTGCTGCACGGTCAGATGCGGCCACAGATTGTACTGCTGGAAAACCATACCCACGTTCTGGCGCAGTTCGCGAATGGCTTTGTCA
>DASYFN010000041.1:0-16206 GCA_036498385.1 Klebsiella sp. | reverse complement strand
GGCGGCACGGCGGGCGCAGTCCCTCGACAGGCGATCCGTTTTCTTAACGATCCGCATAACCGCCAGCTTATTCGCGGCGTCATCGCCGCGGGCAACCGCAATTTTGGTGAGGCCTACGGCCGGGCTGGCGACGTCATCAGGCAGAAATGCGGCGTACCCTGTCTCTATCGCTTTGAGCTGATGGGCACCCCGCAAGATGTCGACAACGTGCGTAAAGGAGTAAGCGAATTTTGGCAACGACAACCGCAGAACCTGTAACCACCGAGGCGCCGGACTTCCACGCTCTCAACGCGATGCTGAATCTATACGACAGCGATGGCCGGATCCCGTTTGAAAAAGACCATCAGGCGGTGGCGGCGTTTATGGCCAACCACGTTGAGCCGAATACCGTGCCCTTCGCCAGCCAGGACGACAAGCTGACGTGGCTGATCGCCGAAGGCTACTACGACGCGAAAGTGCTGGCCCGCTACGATCGGCAGTTTATTCTTGCACTGTTCGCACACGCTCAGGGCTACGGTTTTCGCTTCCAGACGTTTCTCGGCGCATGGAAGTTCTATACCAGCTACACACTGAAAACTTTCGACGGAAAACGCTACCTGGAAGACTTTGCCGACCGCACCTGCATGGTGGCCCTGAGCCTGGCGCAGGGTAACGAGGCGCTGGCCCATCAACTGACCGATGAGATCCTCTCCGGACGCTTCCAGCCCGCTACGCCGACGTTCCTCAATGCGGGTAAACAGCAGCGCGGCGAGCTGGTCTCCTGCTTCCTGCTGCGTATCGAAGACAATATGGAATCCATTGGCCGGGCAGTGAACTCAGCGCTGCAGCTATCCAAACGCGGCGGCGGCGTGGCGTTTCTGCTTTCCAATCTTCGCGAAGCCGGGGCGCCGATCAAGCGCATCAAGAGTCAGTCCTCCGGCGTCGTGCCGGTGATGAAAATGCTGGAAGATGCCTTCTCCTATGCCAACCAGCTTGGCGCGCGCCAGGGGGCCGGAGCGGTCTATCTGCATGCCCATCATCCGGATATCCTGCGGTTCCTCGATACCAAACGCGAAAATGCCGATGAAAAAATCCGTATAAAAACACTCTCGCTCGGGGTCGTTATCCCGGATATCACCTTTCAGTTAGCGAAAGAAGATGCGCAGATGGCGCTGTTCTCCCCCTACGACGTTGAGCGTCTGTACGGTAAACCGTTCGGCGATATCGCGGTAAGCGAAATGTATGCGGAACTGGTGGCCGACGAGCGGGTAAGCAAGCGCTGGATCCGCGCCCGCGATCTGTTTCAGCGGCTGGCGGAAGTTCAGTTTGAGTCCGGCTATCCGTACATCATGTTTGAAGATACGGTCAATCGCACGAATCCGATTGCCGGGCGCATCAATATGAGCAACCTGTGCTCGGAGATCCTGCAGGTCAATACTCCCTCCACGTTTGACGAAAACCTGGATTACGCCAGCATCGGCCAGGATATCTCCTGCAACCTCGGCTCGCTGAATATCGCCCACACTATGGACTCTCCTGACTTCGCCCGCACGGTCGAGGTCGCGGTACGTGGCCTGACGGCGGTTTCCGATATGAGCGATATCCGTTCAGTACCTTCGGTCGCAGCGGGCAATGCCGCTTCACACGCTATTGGCCTCGGACAGATGAATCTGCACGGTTATCTGGCGCGGGAAGGCATTGCCTACGGTAGCGAAGAGGCGCTCGATTTTACCAATTTCTATTTCTATACCATCACCTGGCACGCGCTACGCACCTCAATGCTGATAGCGCGTGAAAGAGGGACGCGTTTTGCCGGATTCGAGCAGTCGCGGTACGCCAGCGGTGCCTATTTTCAGCCCTACCAGGAAGGGGACTGGCAGCCGAAAACGGCCAAAGTCCGCGAGCTGTTTGCCCGTTCTGGCATTGCTCTACCCGACCGCGCTATGTGGCGGCAACTGCGCGATGACGTGATGCGCTATGGCATTTATAACCGCAACCTGCAGGCGGTGCCGCCGACGGGGTCTATTTCCTACATCAACCACGCGACCTCCAGCATCCATCCGATCGTGTCGAAGATAGAGATCCGTAAGGAGGGGAAAACCGGACGTGTTTATTACCCGGCGCCGTTTATGAGCAACGACAACCTGGCGCTCTATCAGGATGCCTGGGAAATCGGTCCGCAGAAAATCATCGACACCTACGCCGAGGCGACGCGTCATGTCGATCAGGGGCTGTCACTAACCCTGTTCTTCCCCGATACCGCCACCACTCGCGATATCAATAAAGTGCAAATCTACGCGTGGAAGAAAGGCATCAAAACGCTCTATTACATCCGTCTGCGCCAGCTGGCGCTGGAAGGTACCGAAATCGAAGGCTGCGTGTCCTGCGCGCTGTAAGGAGAACAGGATGACCCATTTATCGCGCATCAGCGCCATCAACTGGAACAAGATTGAAGACGATAAGGACCTGGAGGTCTGGAATCGACTGACCAGCAACTTCTGGCTACCGGAGAAAATTCCGCTGTCCAACGACATTCCTGCCTGGCAAATGCTTACCCCGGCAGAGCAGCAGTTGACAATTCGCGTCTTCACCGGGCTGACACTGCTCGATACCATCCAGAACACCATCGGCGCCCCGGCGCTGATGGCCGATGCCCTCACCCCGCACGAGGAGGCGGTACTGTCGAACATCAGCTTTATGGAGGCGGTGCATGCCCGCTCCTACAGCTCCATTTTCTCCACCCTTTGCCAGACGAAAGATGTCGATGCCGCCTGGGCCTGGAGCGAACAGAACGCGCCGCTACAGCGTAAAGCACAACTGATGCTGGAGTACTATCAGGCTGATGAACCGCTGAAGAAAAAAATCGCCAGCGTATTTCTCGAATCTTTCCTCTTCTATTCCGGCTTCTGGCTGCCGATGTACTTCTCCAGCCGGGGGAAGATGACTAATACCGCCGATCTGATTCGCCTGATCATCCGCGACGAAGCGGTACACGGCTATTATATTGGCTACAAATTCCAGAAAGGGCTGGAGATTGTCAGCGCCGAAAAGCGCAAAGAGCTGAAAAATTTCGCCCTCGACCTGCTGATGGATTTGTACGACAACGAACTCGCCTGGACCCGTGAACTGTACGCTGATAGCGGCTGGACTGAGGAGGTCAGCGCCTTTCTCTGCTACAACGCCAACAAGGCGCTGATGAACCTCGGCTACGACGCGCTATTCCCGGCTGAAATGGCGGCGGTTAATCCGGCGATCCTTGCCGCGCTCTCGCCGAATGCTGATGAAAACCACGACTTCTTCTCCGGCTCCGGTTCTTCGTATGTGATGGGAAAAGCGGAAGAAACCGTCAACGACGACTGGGACTTTTAACCTTATTTTTACCAGGAAATATATCACTATATTCCCTGGTAATTTATTTTATATTGTTCACATTCATCTCGCACAATATCTTCCCGCCATCACTTTGTCATATTCAACAGAATTCCGTCGATTCCTGTCTGAATTGAGGTAACATAACGAAAAAATATCAGCCATTAGCAATTCACGCTCAGCCCTTATATCACGGGGGATGTACCGTAATTCACCCTTTCGCAATTCCATGTGAATTCACCATAAAGGGTTGTCATAGATTCTCAGTATGTTAGGGTGTAAAAAAATTTAACACCATCAGGTACTGTATCGACATTAATATATAACAGGAAATATTCTATTGCATGGCAATTAAATTAGAAATTAAGAATCTCTATAAAATATTTGGCGAGCACCCGCAGCGGGCTTTCAAATATATCGAAAAAGGACTTTCGAAAGAACAAATACTGGAAAAAACGGGGTTATCGCTTGGCGTAAAAAACGCCAGTCTGACCATTGAAGAAGGCGAGATATTCGTCATCATGGGGCTCTCCGGTTCGGGGAAATCCACCATGGTTCGCCTTCTCAATCGCCTGATTGAACCCACCCGTGGCCAGGTCCTGATCGACGGCGTCGATATCGCTAAAATCTCTGATGCCGAACTCCGCGAAGTGCGCAGAAAAAAGATTGCTATGGTTTTTCAATCATTTGCACTTATGCCGCACATGACCGTACTCGACAACGCCGCCTTCGGCATGGAATTGGCTGGCGTGCCGACTCAGGAACGCCAGGAAAAAGCGCTGGAGGCGCTGCGTCAGGTCGGCCTTGAAAACTATGCTCATGCATACCCGGATGAACTCTCAGGCGGCATGCGCCAACGCGTTGGCCTCGCCCGCGCGCTGGCGATTAACCCCGATATCCTGCTAATGGATGAAGCCTTCTCGGCGCTCGACCCATTAATTCGCACCGAGATGCAGGATGAACTAATTAAATTACAGGCCAGACATCAGCGCACCGTGGTGTTTATTTCTCACGACCTTGATGAAGCAATGCGCATTGGCGATCGTATTGCCATTATGCAAAATGGTGAAGTGGTTCAGGTCGGTACGCCGGATGAAATACTCAATAATCCGGCCAATGATTATGTCCGCACCTTCTTTCGCGGCGTCGATATTAGCCAGGTGTTCAATGCCAAAGATATTGCCCGCCGTAGTCCAGTGGGGCTGATTCGTAAAACGCCCGGTTTTGGCCCGCGTTCCGCGTTGAAATTATTGCAGGATGAAGACCGCGAATATGGCTACGTTATTGAACGCGGTAATAAGTTTGTAGGCATTGTTTCCATTGATTCCCTGAAAGTCGCCCTGAGCGAAGGCCTGGGAATCGATGCGGCGTTACTCGACTCCCCGCAGGCGGTCGATGCGCAAACGCCGCTCAGCGAGCTGCTCTCGAACGTCGGCCACGCACCGTGCGCGGTGCCGGTTATCGACGAAGGGCACCAGTACATCGGCATCATTTCCAAACGCATGCTGCTACAGGCTTTAGATCGCGAGGGGGCAAACAATGGCTGATCAATCTAACCCGTGGGACACTGCACCGGCGGCGGATAGCGCAGCGCAATCCGCCGATGCGTGGGGCACCTCTACATCAGCACCGACCGATGGCGGCGGCGCTGACTGGCTGACCAGCGCGCCCGCGCCGCAGCCGGAACATTTCAATATTATGGACCCGTTCCATAAAACGCTTATTCCGCTCGATAGCTGGGTCACACACGGTATCGACTGGGTCGTGATGCATTTCCGTCCGGTATTCCAGGGTATTCGCGTACCGGTGGACTATATCCTGAGCGCTTTTCAGCAGTTGCTGCTGGGCATGCCGGCACCAGTGGCGATTATTATTTTCTCGTTGATCGCCTGGCAAATCTCCAGCATCGGCATGGGCGCGGCGACGCTGATTTCGCTTATCGCCATCGGTGCTATTGGTGCCTGGTCGCAGGCGATGGTGACCCTGGCGCTGGTGCTGACCGCGCTGCTGTTTTGTATGCTGATCGGCCTGCCGCTTGGGATCTGGCTGGCGCGTAGCCCGCGAGCGGCGAAAATTATCCGTCCGCTGCTCGACGCGATGCAAACTACCCCGGCGTTTGTCTACCTGGTGCCCATCGTGATGCTGTTCGGTATTGGTAACGTTCCGGGTGTGGTGGTAACGATTATCTTCGCCCTGCCGCCGATTGTTCGTCTGACCATTCTGGGAATTAACCAGGTGCCAGCGGATCTGATTGAAGCTTCGCGCTCCTTCGGCGCCAGCCCGCGCCAGCTGTTGTTTAAGGTCCAGTTGCCATTGGCAATGCCGACCATTATGGCCGGGGTTAACCAGACGCTGATGCTGGCTCTGTCGATGGTGGTTATCGCCTCGATGATCGCCGTTGGCGGTCTTGGCCAGATGGTACTGCGCGGCATTGGCCGCCTTGATATGGGTCTCGCCACCGTAGGCGGCGTCGGGATCGTCATTCTGGCCATTATTCTTGACCGTCTGACTCAGGCCGTAGGACGGGATTCGCGCAGCCGCGGCAACCGCCGCTGGTACACAACCGGCCCGCTGGGGCTGATTACTCGCCCTTTCTGTAAATAAGAGCCCATTCCCCCGGCAGCCGGGGGGATAGCCTTCCCTTCTGATAAGTAAAAGGAACAACGATGCGACATACAGCGATCCTTGCCACGGCGTTAACCGCCCTCATTTCCACCACCGCCTTCGCGGCGGATCTGCCTGGCAAAGGCATTACCGTTAAGCCGATTCAGAGCACCATTTCGGAAGAGACCTTCCAGACCCTGCTGGTCAGTCGCGCACTGGAGAAACTCGGCTATACCGTCAATAAGCCGAGCGAAGTGGATTATAATGTCGGCTACACCTCGCTCGCCTCCGGCGACGCCACTTTTACTGCCGTCAACTGGCAGCCGCTGCACGACGATATGTACGCTGCCGCCGGCGGCGCTAAAAAGTTCTACCGCGAAGGCGTGTTTGTGAACGGTGCGGCGCAAGGTTATCTGATTGATAAGAAGACGGCCGAGCAGTACCACATCAAATCTATCGATCAGCTAAAAGATCCGAAAATCGCCAAACTCTTTGACACCAACGGCGACGGCAAAGCCGATCTGACTGGCTGTACGCCGGGCTGGGGCTGTGAAGCGGTAATCAACCATCAGCTTGATGCCTATGGTCTGAATAACACCGTCACCCACAACCAGGGTAACTATGCCGCCATGATGGCCGACACTATTGCCCGCTATAAAGAGGGCAAGCCGGTCATCTACTACACCTGGACGCCTTACTGGGTCAGCGACGTGCTGAAGCCAGGTAAAGATGTCGTCTGGCTGCAGGTGCCGTTCTCCTCCCTGCCGGGCGTGCAAAAAAATATTGATACAAAGCTCTCTAATGGCGCGAACTACGGCTTCCCGGTCAGCACCATGCATATCGTCGCCAACAAAGCCTGGGCCGAGAAAAACCCGGCAGCAGCAAAGCTATTTAGCATCATGAAACTGCCGATTGCCGATATCAACGCCGAGAATGCCATGATGCACGAGGGACATGGTTCAGAAGCAGATATCCAGGGCCACGTCGATGGTTGGATCAAAGCCCACCAGCAGCAATTTGACGGCTGGGTGAACGAAGCGCTGGCCGCGCAGAAATAATCTCCCGCTTTTATCGTGTCTTCCCGGAAAAGGTTGCCGCCTTTTCCGGGCGACCGGGAATCGATAAAATCACATGACGCAATCGGCGCTCCACCCTAGCCACATAGTGGATTAATATGCAAAAAATTCGCATAAACTCAACCACTACGCCTTAGGTGCTATTAAGCCGCGCTCCTCTCTGCTAAGGTAAATACCCTGTTTAATTATGTGCTTTTCACGTGAGTTATTAATAAGCTATTCTCATGGAAAACTCTGACGCATTGACGCACACTCCTCCCGCTAACGAGGCAAGGCTGGCTGAAGGCATAATAGCTAGTCTTCCGATTGTCATTAGCTATATTGCTGTGGTCTTCGCCTTTGTCCCAACGCCACTAAGCTCGGATTCACTCCGCTGGAAAGCCTGTACTTCCCCTGCCTTCTCTACCTGGAAAACGCGCAGCAACTTATAATGCCAACGCTTTTGAATGCGCTAACCTACAGTGTTGTCTGGAAAATTAGCACATGACGACATGCTTAAAGTATCAAATTTTGTCAATTATTCATTTGATTTATTTGTCACAATGGTTATTATATCTGCTGTAATTAATGAGGACATAATCAAAATGGATAGTTCGTTTACTCCCATTGAGCAAATGCTCAAGTTCCGCGCCAGCCGTCACGAAGACTTCCCTTTTCAGGAAATTCTGCTCACCCGTCTTTGCATGCATATGCAGGGGAAATTGCTGGAAAATCGTAACAAAATGCTGAAAGCGCAAGGGATTAACGAGACATTGTTTATGGCGCTGATCACTCTTGAATCTCAAGAAAATCACAGCATTCAGCCCTCTGAACTGAGCTGTGCGCTGGGCTCTTCACGTACCAACGCCACGCGCATTGCCGACGAGCTGGAAAAGCGCGGCTGGATTGAGCGCCGCGAAAGCGATAACGATCGTCGCTGCTTGCATTTACAACTTACCGACAAAGGGCATCAGTTCCTGCACGAAGTGTTACCGCCGCAGCACAACTGCCTGCATCAGCTCTGGTCTTCTTTAAGCACCAGCGAAAAAGATCAGCTTGAACACATCACCCGTAAGCTGCTTGGTCGCCTTGACCAAATGGAAGAGGATAATGTGCTTGCGGAGTCTCTGCGCTAGGTGCGGAACCAACCGCTCAGCAATTTTTCTGGATTGACAAGGAAAACGGACAGGCCAGCAGAGCTTCTGCTGGCCTTTCTGATAAAACAGGTCAGCTCAGCCGATGTGAAATAATAAGATCGTGGAGAATAACATGAGCGCAAATGCGGAGAGCCAAACCCCGCAGCAACCGGGCAGCAAAAAAGGGAAGCGTAAAGGCGCCCTTCTGCTGCTGACCTTGCTCTTTATTATTGTTGCCCTGGCATACGGGGTTTATTGGTTTTTGGTACTGCGTCATTTCGAAGAAACCGATGACGCATATGTAGCAGGGAACCAGGTACAAATTATGGCGCAGGTGTCCGGCAGCGTGACAAAAGTCTGGGCCGACAACACCGACTACGTACAGAAAGGCGATCCGCTGGTCACCCTCGACCAGACCGATGCCCAGCAGGCGTTTGAAAAAGCGCAAACCCAGCTGGCCGCCAGCGTACGTCAAACGCGCCAGCAGATGATCAACAGCAAGCAGCTACAGGCCAGCATCGAGGTTAAAAAAACCGCGCTTTCCCAGGCGCAAACTGATCTTAACCGGCGTATTCCGCTGGGAGCCGCCAACCTGATTGGCCGCGAAGAGCTGCAGCATGCGCGCGACACGGTTGCCAGCGCGCAGGCCGAACTGGACGTGGCTATTCAGCAATACAATGCCAACCAGGCGATCATTCTGGGAACGAAGCTGGAACAGCAGCCTGCGGTGCTGCAAGCGGCTACCGAAGTGCGTAACGCCTGGCTGGCCCTGCAACGGACGAACATCGTCAGCCCGATTAGCGGCTACGTTTCTCGCCGTTCCGTACAGCCCGGCGCGCAAATCACCACCACCACTCCACTAATGGCCGTCGTTCCGGCGACCAACCTGTGGATTGACGCTAACTTTAAAGAAACTCAGTTGGCGCATATGCGTATCGGTCAACCAGCCACCGTTGTCAGCGATATTTACGGCGACGATGTGAAATATACCGGTAAAGTGGTCGGCCTCGATATGGGCACCGGTAGCGCCTTCTCGCTGCTGCCTGCGCAGAACGCCACCGGTAACTGGATCAAAGTGGTTCAGCGCCTGCCGGTACGTATCGAGCTGAATGAAAAGCAGCTCGCAGAGCACCCGCTGCGCATTGGCCTGTCGACGCTGGTTGAGGTAAACACCACTGATCGCGGTGGCGAGATGCTGGCAAGCCAGGTGCGTAGCTCCCCGGTTTACGAAAGTAATGCCCGCGAGATCGGCCTTGAACCAGTCAACAAGCTGATAAACGACATCATCCAGGCCAACGCCGGATAATTCGGGGTGAGCGTAATGCAACAGCAAAAACCGCTGGAAGGCGCGCAACTGGTCATTATGACCATTGCGCTGTCGCTTGCGACCTTTATGCAGGTGCTTGACTCCACAATCGCCAACGTGGCCATCCCCACCATCGCCGGTAATCTTGGCTCATCATTGAGCCAGGGGACCTGGGTTATCACCTCGTTTGGGGTAGCGAATGCTATTTCTATTCCGATTACTGGCTGGCTGGCAAAGCGCGTTGGCGAAGTGAAGCTATTTCTCTGGTCGACGGTGGCGTTCGCTATCGCCTCCTGGGCCTGCGGCATGTCAAACAGCCTGACGATGCTGATTTTCTTCCGCGTCATTCAGGGGATTGTCGCCGGTCCGCTGATCCCGCTGTCGCAAAGTCTGCTACTCAGCAACTACCCGCCAGCCAGGCGCTCTATTGCGCTGGCGCTGTGGTCCATGACGGTGATTGTCGCGCCGATTTGCGGCCCAATCCTCGGCGGCTATATCAGCGACAACTATCACTGGGGCTGGATCTTCTTTATCAACGTGCCGATTGGTATCGCCGTTGTGGTGATGACGCTGCAAACCCTTCGCAACCGGGAAACCCGTACCGAACAGCGGCGGATTGACGGCGTGGGCCTGGCATTGCTGATTATCGGTATCGGCAGCCTGCAAGTGATGCTCGACCGGGGTAAAGAGCTGGACTGGTTCGCCTCTAACGAGATAATCATCCTGACCATTGTCGCGGTGGTAGCCATCAGCTTCCTGATCGTCTGGGAGCTAACCGACGACAACCCGATAGTCGACCTGTCGCTATTTAAGTCGCGAAACTTCACCATCGGCTGCCTGTGTATCAGCCTCGCCTATATGCTCTACTTCGGCGCTATCGTGCTGTTGCCACAGCTATTGCAGGAGGTATACGGCTATACCGCCACCTGGGCTGGTCTGGCCTCGGCACCGGTCGGGGTGATCCCGGTGCTCCTGTCGCCGATTATCGGACGCTTTGCGCATAAGCTGGATATGCGTCGGTTGGTCACCTTCAGCTTTATTATGTATGCGGTCTGTTTCTACTGGCGTGCATGGACCTTCGAACCGGGTATGGGCTTCGGTGCCTCAGCGTGGCCGCAGTTTATCCAGGGCTTTGCGGTAGCCTGCTTCTTTATGCCGTTGACCACCATCACCTTGTCTGGCCTGCCGCCGGAACGGCTGGCGGCGGCATCGAGCCTGTCGAACTTCACGCGTACGCTGGCGGGGTCAATCGGCACCTCAATTACCACCACCATGTGGACTAACCGCGAGGCGCTCCACCATGCGCAGCTTACTGAATCGGTGACGCCGTATAATCCCAACGCCCAGCAGATGTATGACCAGTTGCAGGGATTAGGGATGACTCAACAGCAGGCGTCCGGCTGGATAGCGCAGCAGATAACTAACCAGGGGTTGATTATTTCCGCCAACGAAATTTTCTGGCTCTCGGCAGCGATATTTATCCTTCTGCTTGGACTGGTGTGGTTTGCCAAACCGCCGTTTAGCTCTGGCGGCAGTGGCGGTGGCGCTCACTAAGATTTGACTAAAAGGGATCTGCGGGTCCCTTTTTTATTGCCCGAACATGCAGGTGGTTGTTTTATCATATCTTTATGCCGCCCCAAACACTTCCATTCACAATTAACTGGTTCTGAGCGTTCCGCTCAGGTTGTTAATCCTCTTTTCCATACCCTCATTTTTCTTCCCTTGCGTCCCAGAAATCGCAGGACCGCAGCCCGGCATGGTGCTCAACGCGCTATCTGCAATGCCCGACTTTCAGCGATGTTCACCACAGCAGCAAGAGTTGCTGTGGGCCGCAGCACTGCTACACGATGTAGAAAAGCGCAACACCACTCAGCGTGATGAAAACGGACGCATCCAGTCGCTGGGCCATGCCCGCAAAGGCGTATCGTCCAGCAGGCAAAAGAAGATGCGCGGTTAAAAATTGTTTATCTGGAAGTACCATGGGCGCAGTGGAAACAGCAAAACGCGAGCCGTCAGTATGCGGTTTCGGATGCGGTGATCGCACGAATGGCAGCAAAGCTGGAAGTACCGCAGCCAGATGAAGCGCACAGCGTGGAATATAGGGTGGTGGATAGATAAAACCAGCCGGGCAGGATCGACTCTGTCCGGCTACAGCAACAACTAGATATGCAGCTCTTGCAGTTTTTCTTTCGGCAGCGCCAACTCATCGTTGCTGTTGATGCGTACATCACGCTCAATGATATGGCGAGCAATCTCCTGAGCTTCTTCCAGCGAGTGCATCGTGTAGGTTCCGCACTGGTAAATGTTCAGCTCCGGGATCTGGTTCTGCTCTTTCACCTTCAGCACATCGGCCATCGCCGCTTTCCAGGCATTCGCGACGCGCTGCTCGTCCGGTGTCCCGATCAGGCTCATATAAAACCCGGTACGGCAACCCATCGGAGAGATGTCGATAATTTCCACACCATTGCCGTTCAGGTGATCGCGCATGAAACCGGCAAACAGATGCTCAAGGGTGTGAATACCTCTTTCCGGCATCACTTCCTGGTTTGGTACGCAGAATCGCAGATCGAAAACGGTGATTTCATCGCCGTGAGGCGTGTGCATTTTCTTCGCGACACGCACTGCAGGCGCTTCCATTCTGGTATGGTCGACTGTGAAACTATCTAACAACGGCATTCTTCACCTCCGATAGTGATTTTTTTAAAAATAAAATGAACTCTTTTTGAGGCAGCGAGTCTGAGTATATGAAAGACGCGCATTTATTATCATCATCATCCCTGAATCAGAGATGAAAGTTTGGCCACAGTGATGTGGCCGTTTTCTTTTTTACGGCGCGTAAAACTACACATGTCTTGCCAGCAGCGCTTCAAATGGCTCGCTATCTGCCGCTTCCACCTGTTCCTGACGCTGTACCGAGGCTTCCCGCTCGGCAACAAAATCCTCTTCGCTTAAAATTTCCAGCGGCTCTTCGCGCAGCATTGTCCGATATTGCTCGGCCAGCTTTCTGCCTGTACCGCCAATCCCCTCTTCAAGCATAGAACGCAGAATGCGCGCCGAGAAGGTTAATTCCGGATTGTCGAAGCAGGCGACCAGCTCATCACAGGCCTGCTGATAAGCCTGACATCCGTGGATGCTATCCAGCGTTTGCGCCACGCGGCGTAAATCGCGGAACAGATCTTTACCGACCTGAGCCAGCGGATACTGGGCGGTTTCACAGCCAATACCCAGCGTCAGACCCGGCTTACGACCTTCCAGAATCACCCGATTCCAGTTGGTACGCGTGCACAGCAACTCGTCGCTGCTCATTTCCGGCGCATCAGCCAGCACACACCAGACCATAAACAGATCGAGGAAACGTACCTGTTGCTCGTCAACGCCAATCGGTGAGAACGGATTGATGTCCAGGGAGCGAACTTCGATGTATTCAATACCGCCGCGCAGTAGCGCGTCAGAAGGCGTTTCGCCGCTGCGGGTCACGCGTTTCGGGCGAATCGGCGCGTACAACTCGTTTTCGATCTGCAGTACATTGCTGTTGATTTGTAGACGCTTCCCGTCTTTCTCCAGCCCGATGTTGTCATACTCTTCGGAAGGCGTTTTAATCGCCTGCTTCAATCCCGCCACATACTCATACAGATCGTTAAACGTAATGCCGAGATTGCTTTGCGATTTACTGGTATAGCCCAGATCGCTCAGGCGCAAAGAGGTCGCGTAAGGCAGGTAGTACATGCCATTACTGGCTTCCTCAAAGGGCAGCGTCGTCGGTTTGCCTTGCAGGAACGACGAGCAAATAGCCGGAGAGGCGCCGAACAGGTACGGAATCACCCAACCAAAACGGTAGTAGTTACGAATGGAACGGAAATAGCCTGCTGAAATCGCTTCCTTACCGCTTTCAACATCCTCAACACCACACCTGGCCCGCCAGAAATCTATAGGCAGAGAGAAATTATAGTGTACACCGGAGATCGTTTGCATCAGCGCGCCGTAGCGATTCTTCAGCCCTTCGCGATACAGCGTTTTCAGACGGCCGATATTGGAGGTGCCATACTGCGCCAGTTCAATATCCTGGCCGGGCGCGATATAGCAAGGCATACTCAGCGGCCACATCCGCTCGTCACCAATATGGCGTGCGGTATAGCGATGAACATCGCGCATGAAGGTGAGCATATGCTGAATATCGCCATCAACTGGCGTAATAAATTCCAGCAAAGCTTCGGCAAAATCAGTGGTAATCCATTTGTGGGTCAACGCTGAACCCAGTGCTTGCGGATGACCAGTAGTGGCCAGCGTGCCATCAGCGTTGACGCGCAACGTTTCACGTTCAAGACCACGTTGAATACCCTGCAGCGCCTGCGGATTTTTTTCCAGCCAGGCCAGCGCCTGTGATACGTCCGGGATCAATTTGACCTCCCGCCTGTCGAAATCGTTTGAATTAGCATAATTGTAATGGTTGAACAATCAGTCCAATTAGTGCCACCACGTCATACCCTGAAGCGTTATCGCCGCAATGACGATATAGCGTAATGCTTTGCCAAGGCATAAGAAAAAGAGTACTGGTCCCCAGGAAATGCGCATCCATCCCGCCAGTAAACACAGCAAATCGCCTATAACAGGCGCCCAGCTTAATAATAGCGTGACCGCACCGTAGCGCTTCAGCCAGTCGGACGCCTTCTCCTGCCAGCGCGATGTTGTGCGCAGTGGGAACAGGCGCCCCAGAATAACGTTAGTTACCCCTCCAAGGCTATTACCGATTATTGCTATTAAAACCAGTAACCACGGCTGGCTAACCCCCGCCAGCAGCATGACAATCAACACCATTTCCGAGTTGCCGGGAAGCAGCGTTGCACTCAAAAAGCTGCTGGCAAACAGCGATATCAGCGACAGCGAGTCGCTCACAGCAATCGCACATCCACGACGTCCATTCCGGCGCGCTTCGCTGCCAGCAGACCGAAATCCGCATCTTCAAAGACAACGCATTTCTCCGCCGAAACGCCCATGCGCTCAGCGCAGAGTAAGAAAGTATCAGGCGCGGGTTTATGGTTTGCGACATGATCGGCGGCAACCACCGCAGAGAAATAGTGACGCAGGTCCAGATGAGTCAACAGTGCTTCCGCAACGGCGCTCTCGCTACCGGTACCGACTGACATCGGACGACGACCGTGCCACTCCTTAACCACCTCAATCAGCGGCAAAGGACGGACGCTATCAAGAAGCATCGCTTTCACGGCATCAGTTTTTTCCTGTGCCAGATGGTGAGGATCTAAATCAGCCTGATTTACTTCGATAATGGCCTGAGCGATCCGCCAGGTTGGAGAACCATTAAGCGCGACCATAGCCTGTATATCGAAACGCATACCGTAACG
Source organism: Klebsiella sp. (assembly GCA_036498385.1). Classification (GTDB taxonomy): domain Bacteria; phylum Pseudomonadota; class Gammaproteobacteria; order Enterobacterales; family Enterobacteriaceae; genus Klebsiella. The sequence goes on along the minus strand of DASYFN010000041.1, from coordinate 1,397 downwards.
TCCCAGAACCTCGTTCCATGCCTTACGATGCGTCGGCTCGGTATCGAGGATCGTGCCATCCATATCAAAAATCAATCCTGCGTAACGTTCGTACATCGTCTTCTCACCAACGGTTAAGGAAGTGTTACTGTAACGCAAAAGGTCTGGTTTGTCGCTGCCAGCAGCAGATACAACAAGGGCGCTCTATGGCGCCCTTGCAGATGCAGTATGGTGCGTTTATTTAATTCTTAAATCATTCTCAACCACGCGAACACCCTGCACTTTTCGCGTCACTTCTACCGCACGTTTAGCGCTATCAGCGGATGAGACAAAGCCGCTGAGCTGTACACGACCTTTAAAGGTCTGGACGCTAATTTCCGAAGATTTAATCTCTTTGTCATTGAAGAGCGCGGTTTTTACTTTGGTGGTAACGACGGTATCGTCAATATACCCACCAGTACTTTCCTTTGTGGACGAACCTGCGCAGCCCGTCAGCGATACAGCTACCAGAAGCATCGTGCAAAACGCAGACATTGCTTTGAACCATTTCATGGATTTCTCTCCTTGCACTTATATCACCTAAAATCAGGTCGGTTAACAAGAATAAATTATAGTGGAAAGAGGACGTTGCCAATGAAAAAAGTGCGCGAGGCGATAGTGAATTATTGCGTTTAAGATGCCTGAGAGAAGAGGAAGAGCTGAAGATGATTGCGTTGGAAGAGTTATTAAGAAGAGAAGATGGTGCATCCGGGAGGATTCGAACCTCCGACCGCTCGGTTCGTAGCCGAGTACTCTATCCAGCTGAGCTACGGATGCATCGGAAAACTTACTTTACTGCCGTTTGATACTGCTACTAAAGCCGTATCAAATATGATGGTGCATCCGGGAGGATTACTCGCCTTACGGCTCGCCCTTCGGGCCGTTGCTAAAGCAACGTTATCCTCCCTGGTGCTCGCGGCTACTACCTTCACCTCATCCACACCTTCATTGCTGAAGGTACGGAGAATATGGTGCATCCGGGAGGATTCGAACCTCCGACCGCTCGGTTCGTAGCCGAGTACTCTATCCAGCTGAGCTACGGATGCATCGGGAAACTTACTTCACTGCAGATTTTGATAATGCTGCTAAAGCCATATCAAATATGATGGTGCATCCGATAGGATGACTCGCCATTCGGGCCGTTGCTAAAGCAACGTTATTCTCCCTGGTGCTCGCGGCTACTACCGTCACCTCATCCACACCTTCATTGCTGAAGGTACGGAGAATATGGTGCATCCGGGAGGATTCGAACCTCCGACCGCTCGGTTCGTAGCCGAGTACTCTATCCAGCTGAGCTACGGATGCAAAATGGCGGTGAGGCGGGGATTCGAACCCCGGATGCAGCTTTTGACCGCATACTCCCTTAGCAGGGGAGCGCC
>DASYFN010000040.1:0-79722 GCA_036498385.1 Klebsiella sp. | reverse complement strand
GTCATCTCGCGCTGTTCAGTGCCTTCCTGCCAGCGGGTTTTCATCGACATGGAGTCTTTGCCCACCGGAATAGTCAGTCCCAGGGCCGGACATAGCTCTTCGCCAACCGCTTTTACCGCTTCATATAAACCGGCGTCTTCGCCCGGGTGACCGGCAGCGGCCATCCAGTTTGCCGACAGCTTCACACGATTGAGCGCGCCAATCTGCGTCGCAGCAATGTTGGTCAGCGCCTCGCCGACCGCCAGACGAGCGGAAGCGGCAAAGTTCAGCAGCGCAACCGGCGCGCGTTCGCCAATTGACATGGCTTCGCCGTAGTAGCTATCGAGGCTGGCGGTCGTCACCGCGCAGTTAGCAACAGGGACCTGCCACGGGCCAACCATCTGATCGCGAGCAACCATACCAGTGACGGTGCGGTCGCCGATGGTAACGAGAAAGGTTTTTTCCGCCACAGTAGGCAGGTGCAGCACGCGATTCACCGCATCGGCAATCGTGATTTCCTGCCGTTCCAGACTCTGGCCCTGCGCTTTTAGTGTCTGTACATCGCGGGTCATTTTCGGTGTTTTGCCCAGCAGCACGTCAAGCGGCAGGTCAATAGGTCGATCATTAAAGTGGGTATCGTCGAGGCTCAAATGCAGCTCTTCAGTCGCTTCGCCAATGACCGCGTACGGCGCACGTTCGCGACGGCACAGCTCATCAAACAGCGGCAACTGCTCAGGCGCGACCGCCAGCACATAACGTTCCTGAGATTCGTTACACCAGATTTCCAGTGGGCTCATGCCCGGTTCATCGCTGAGGATATCGCGCAGCTGGAATTTACCGCCGCGTCCGCCGTCGCTGACCAGCTCAGGCATAGCGTTCGACAGACCACCGGCGCCGACATCGTGGATAAACAAAATCGGGTTGGCGTCGCCCAGTTGCCAGCAGCGGTCGATAACCTCCTGGCAACGACGTTCCATCTCCGGGTTATCGCGCTGTACGGAGGCAAAATCCAGGTCGGCATCAGACTGGCCGGATGCCATTGAAGAGGCCGCGCCACCGCCGAGGCCAATGTTCATTGCCGGGCCGCCGAGAACAATCAGCTTCGCGCCGACGACAATCTCGCCTTTCTGCACGTGTTCGCCACGAATGTTGCCGATACCGCCCGCCAGCATAATGGGCTTGTGATAGCCGCGCAATTCCTCACCGTTGTGGCTGGTCACCTTCTCTTCATAGGTACGGAAGTAACCGTTGAGCGCCGGACGACCAAATTCGTTGTTAAACGCCGCGCCGCCCAGCGGGCCTTCGGTCATGATATCCAGCGCGGTGACGATACGCTCAGGCTTGCCGAAATTCTCTTCCCACGGCTGTTCAAAGCCGGGAATACGCAGGTTAGAAACCGAGAAACCCACCAGACCCGCCTTCGGTTTCGCGCCGCGCCCGGTAGCGCCTTCATCGCGAATTTCGCCGCCGGAACCGGTCGCCGCGCCCGGCCACGGAGAGATCGCCGTCGGGTGGTTATGGGTTTCGACCTTCATCAGAATATGCGCCTCTTCCTGGTGGAAGTCGTAGCGGCCGGTTTCGTGGTCGGCGAAGTAGCGACCGACAGCAGAACCTTCCATTACCGCGGCGTTGTCTTTATAAGCAGACAGTACGTAATCCGGGTTTTTTTCGAAGGTGTTTTTGATCATTTTGAACAGCGACTTCGGCTGTTTTTCGCCATCAATGACCCAGTCGGCGTTAAAAATCTTGTGTCGGCAGTGCTCGGAGTTAGCCTGCGCGAACATATAGAGTTCAATATCGTTCGGGTTGCGGCCCAGCTTGTGGAAAGCATCCTGCAGATAGTCGATTTCATCATCCGCCAGCGCCAGCCCCAGACGGAGGTTGGCGTCAATCAGCGCCTGACGGCCCAGGCCCAGCAGGTCAACGCTGGTGACCGGGGTTGGCTGATGGTGGGCAAACAGTTTTTCCCCCTCTTCCAGCGTATCAAACACACTTTCCATCATTCGGTCATGCAGTTCGGCCGCCACCAGCGACCATTGTTCGTCATTCAGGCCGCTCGCTTCGACGTAATACGCCACGCCGCGCTCCAGGCGCACAACCTGAGACAGGCCGCAATTATGGGCAATGTCGGTAGCTTTAGAAGACCAGGGAGAGATGGTGCCAGGACGGGGAGTAACGAGCAGTAACTTGCCGGTTGGAGTATGGCTGCTTAAGTTCGGACCATATTTGAGCAACTTTGCCAGACTCTGGCGATTGTCGCCGCTGAGCGGAGCGCTAAGGTCGGCAAAATGAACATACTCGGCATATAGGGTGCTTACCGGAAGATTGGCCGCCTGGAAACGTGCCAGCAGTTTATTGATACGGAATGCCGACAGTGCAGGTGAACCACGCAAAATTTCCATCATAAGTCTCTCGTCTTCGAAGCTTTCATGGTGAGCCAGGGGGGAAACGGGCGCCATTATAGTGAATCCTGCGCCTCGACGAAACCGTTTGCGTAGAAATAAAATGATTGGCGAGGGTTATCAATAAATATGACGCTTCTCGCGAATAAGTTGCCAACTGGCGCATTATTAAGCAAAATGCCGCTCATTCTACGACAACCTTTTACTTTTTTTGGTCATAGTCTGCTGAGGAACTCGAAGCTGCAGAAGATTAACTATCTGAAAAAATTAAAGATTAATTATCTGCTCATCGGCATTGTGACTCTCCTGCTGGCGGCTGCCCTGTGGCCGTCTCTCCCGTGGATGGGTAAACCAGAAAACTGCGTGGCGGGGATCATGGCGCGCGGAGAACTGCGTATCAGCACCATTAATTCGCCTGTAACCTTCGCGACTATTAATGATCAGGCCTATGGTTTTGATTATGAGCTGGCGCAGCGGTTTGCCGACTATCTCGGCGTAAAGCTAAAAGTCACCATCAGGCAGAATATCAGCCAGCTATTCGACGACCTTGATGAAGGCAAAGCCGACATGCTGGCAGCCGGTCTGGTCTACAACTCCGAGCGGGTGAAAAACTATCAGGTCGGGCCGACTTACTATTCCGTTTCGCAACAGCTGGTGTATCGCAAAGGTAGCCTGCGCCCGCGTACCCTGGCAAATCTTACCGCCAGACAGTTGGCTATCGCTCCCGGGCACGTGGCAATTAACGATCTACAGGCATTGAAAAAGCAAAAATATCCCAACCTCGACTGGCGTGTGGACGATAAACGCGGGACCACGGCACTGATGCAGGCAGTCATCAATGGCAAGCTCGACTACACCATTGCTGATTCGGTCGCCGTCAGTTTGTTCCAGCGCGTTCATCCGGAGCTGGCCGTCGCGCTCGATATCAGCGACGAGCAACCGGTAACCTGGTTTAGCGAAAATGGCAAAGATAATTCTCTGTCAGCGGCAATGCTCGATTTTTTCAATAATATTAATGAAGACGGCACCCTGGCAAGGCTGGAGGAGAAATACCTCGGCCACGGCAACGATTTTGATTATGTTGACACCCGTACCTTCCTGCGCGCCGTGGAAAGTGTCCTCCCGGACCTGCAGCCAATGTTTGAAAAATATGCCCGACAGATAGACTGGCGGCTACTGGCGGCTATCTCGTGGCAGGAATCACACTGGGATCCGCAGGCCACCTCTCCGACCGGCGTTCGCGGAATCATGATGCTTACCCGCAATACGGCGCAAAGTCTGGGCCTGACCGACCGCACTGACGCCGAGCAAAGCATCGACGGAGGCATGCGTTATTTGCAGGATATGATGAATAAAGTGCCGGAGTCGGTCCCTCAGGACGAGCACATCTGGTTTGCGTTGGCGGCTTACAATATGGGCTACTCGCATATGCTTGACGCGATGGCGCTGACGAAAAAGCAGAAAGGCAACCCGAATAGCTGGGCCGATGTGAAGCAGCGTCTGCCGCTGCTAAGCCAGAAAAACTACTATAGCCAGTTGAAGTACGGCTTTGCACGCGGACACGAAGCCTACGCCTATGTCGAAAATATCCGCAAATATCATATTAGCCTAGTGGGCTATCTTACTGAAAAAGAGAGAAAAGACGCCCAGATGGCAGCATTAGGCGAACACTATCCGGCGGTCATGCCGGAGGAACTGGATAAAGGAGAACATTACGCCCTCTCCTTTTTCAACTTTCGCGCCGAAACGCTGGTTGATAACGCAAAGTTGAAAATCCCCGGCTTTGGATACTAATCCTCCATTTGCCGACTAGCTCGCTTTAGTGCTTTTTTCTCTTCACGCCGCCAGCGGAAGAAATCGCTCAGCATGCCGGAACAGGCCTCAGACAAAATACCTTCCGTTATCTCTACCCGATGGTTCATTCCTGGATGGTGCAGCACATCAATCAGCGACCCGGCAGCGCCAGTTTTCGCATCTCTGGCGCCAAATACCAGCCGGGAAATACGGCTATGCACCATCGCCCCGGCGCACATGACGCAGGGCTCAAGAGTGACGTACAGCGTTGCGTCAATCAGGCGATAGTTTTGCAGCACCAGCCCGCCCTGACGCAGCGCCATAATCTCGGCATGCGCGGTCGGATCGTGGCGGCCGATTGGCCGGTTCCAGCCCTCACCGATGACCCGATGATTATGCACCAGCACGGCGCCGACCGGTACTTCGCCCTCTTCCCAGGCGTGTTTGGCCAGCGTCAGGGCGTGACGCATCCAGTATTCATCATTTAATTCATAGTCAGACAAAGCGGGCCCTCCGGCAGAAAAGCGGGGCGCATTATACATGGGCGCTATGTATTACACACTATTCTAACTGCTGAAGATCGCCCTGCGGCGTCACCCGCCAGCGGTGCTGGCAAAAATAAAGCAGTGGGTTGTCCTGCTCGCTGTCGCTGTAGCCGCTATACAATCGCAGTGGGGCGCCGATTTTTTGTTCCAGTTGAGTCACTTTTTCGTTGCCGAGGCAGCGAAGGGTTAACCCCCAGCCGCCGTAACGGCGCTCCATCCGACTGGCAATCATATTCACCCGCGGCAGCCAGGCGGCATCAAAATAAACCTGTTCAACCAGCGACTGCGGCGATCCGGTAATCAGCCAGACGTCAGCGTCCGTGCTGGTCAGATAATGGTTAAGCCGCGCCTGAACAACCGGGAATGCCGTGACGTGCTGGCGAAACCAGCGAACAAAACTCGCCTCCAGGCGTTTAAGCTGATGCTCGCTGCGTCCGAAGGTTGATGCCCAGAGCAGCAGGCTCATCGGCCAGCGCGCGGCACGGCCGTTCAATATCAGCCCGGCAACAATAATCGGCAATAAAAAGATCACCAGCAGCGCATTCAGCGGCTGATGGCGTAGGACATAGCGCAAAAAGCTGCCGAACATATCCTGCTGATGCAAGGTTCCATCCAGATCAAAGAAAACCACTCTTCGCGTGCTGCTATTCAAAACCGACTCCCCTGAACAATCGCCCGATAAGCGACAGCTTAACAGTCTTACATCGCGAATAGCGAAAACATACGCTGTTGTTGGAACCAGGTTAAGAAAACGCTTTTATTGAAAAATCTTAGGTATAGAATTTTTAATTCGCGATAATCATCTTATAATCGAATACAAAATTCTTTCAGCCGAGGGTGAAGTCGTCCTCCGGAGCCGCTATGAACTGTTTGACCCGTATTCGTCAGCGTTACCCTACGTTGGCTGCAAGCGATAAAAAAATGGCCGATTTCATTCTGGCCCAACCGGATCAAACCCGCCATCTCAGCTCACAGCAGTTGGCGGGCGAAGCCGGTGTCAGTCAGTCAAGCGTGGTGAAGTTCGCGCAGAAAATGGGATTCAAAGGTTTCCCGGCATTAAAGCTGGCGTTAAGCGAAGCCCTGGCAAGCACCTCCACGCCTCAGTCGGTACCGGTACATAATCAGATTCGCGGTGATGATCCTCTTCGACTGGTAGGCGAAAAGCTGATTAAGGATAACATCGCGGCAATGCACGCCTCGCTGGACGTCAACACTGAAGAAAAACTGCTGGAAGCCGTCACGCTGTTGCGCCATGCCCGCCGGGTGATCATTACCGGCATCGGCGCATCCGGCCTGGTGGCGAAAAACTTTAGCTGGAAGCTGATGAAAATTGGCGTTAACGCCGTTTCCGAACAGGATATGCATGCGCTGCTGGCGATGGTGCAGGCGATGTCACCGGAGGATCTACTGCTGGCTATCTCATACTCCGGTGAACGGCGCGAGATCAATATGGCGGCCAGTGAAGCGTTGCGGGTAGGAAGCCAGGTTCTGGCGATCACTGGCTTTAACCTCAACGCTCTTCAGCAGCAGGCGACGCAGTGCCTGTACACCATTGCGGAAGAGCAGGCCACACGTAGCGCCGCAATTTCCTCCACCAGCGCGCAAATGATGCTCACCGATCTCCTGTTTATGGGGCTGGTGCAGCAGGATCTTGAGCACGCGCCGGAGCGTATTCGGCATAGCGAAGCGCTGGTGAAAAAACTGCTCTGACGCCCATTACCGGCATGCAACCCTGTGGCGAAAACCGCTGGCCCGGGCAGAAAATAGGCGTATAATGCCCGCCCTGTTTGTATTGTTTCTGAGAATTTCCTGATGGCGCTGTTAATCACCAAAAAATGCATCAACTGCGATATGTGCGAGCCGGAGTGTCCGAATGAGGCGATATCCATGGGTGATAGTATTTATGAAATTAACAGCGACCGCTGCACCGAATGCGTAGGTCATTATGAAACGCCGACCTGCCAGAAGGTGTGCCCGATCCCAAATACCATCCTGAAAGATCCGGCACATAACGAAAATGAAGAGCAGCTATGGGATAAGTTTGTCCTGATGCACCACGCCGGGAAAATCTAACTCTCAATGATAACCGTGGCGCAGGCATAGTGACGCTCGTCGGCCAGCGTCACGTGTATACTGCTTACGCCCAGGCGCTCAGCCAGACTCTGCGCTTCGCCCCACAATCGTAGCTTTGGCTTACCCAGCTCGTCGTTGTAAACCTCAAACTGATTAAACGCCAGCCCATTGCGAATGCCAGTTCCAAGCGCCTTGGCCGCTGCTTCTTTAACCGCGAAACGCTTAGCCAGAAAACGAACCGGCTGCTGATGCTGCTCCCATATCGCCCACTCATGATCGCTAAGTACGCGACGGGCCAGACGATCGCCGCTGCGGGCGATCACCGCTTCAATACGGGCAATTTCAACAATATCAGTACCCAGTCCGAGAATAGCCATCAGGCGCGAGCTTCCTGCATCAGACGCTTCATTTCCGCAACCGCCTCTTTCAGGCCGCTCATCACCGCACGGCCAATAATCGCATGGCCGATATTCAGCTCGTGTATTTCCGGCAGTGCCGCAATGGCTTTTACGTTATGGTAGGTCAGACCGTGACCGGCATTGACCTTCAGTCCCAGACTGGCGGCATAGGTTGCCGCTTTGGCAATACGCTCCAGTTCTTTTGCCTGCTCAGCATCCGTTTGCGCATCAGCGTAGCAGCCGGTGTGAATTTCGATATAAGGCGCACCGACGTCCGCTGCGGCCTTAATTTGCACGTTATCAGCATCAATAAACAGAGAAACCAGGATACCGGCGTCGGCAAGACGCTTGCAGGCATCGCGCATTTTATCGAACTGGCCTGCCACGTCCAGTCCGCCTTCAGTGGTCACTTCCTGGCGTTTTTCCGGCACCAGACAGCAAAAATGGGGTTGAGTCTCACAGGCAATATTCAGCATCTCTTCCGTCACCGCCATCTCAAGGTTCATGCGGGTATCCAGAGTCTGGCGTAAAATACGAACGTCGCGATCGGTAATGTGACGGCGGTCTTCGCGCAGATGGACGGTAATACCATCAGCACCGGCCTGCTCGGCAATAAAGGCCGCCTGCACTGGATCCGGATAAGCGGTACCGCGAGCGTTGCGTAATGTCGCAATGTGGTCAATGTTGACCCCTAACAGTAATTCAACCATGACAATCCTCGTTAATCGTTATTTGTTTTATCGGCCCGCGCGGGTAAAAACTGACGAAACAGTTCGCGACTTTTTAGCGGCTTCCCACCAAGATAGGGCTTCAGAGCGATCCGGGTGAAACGCTTTGCCGCGCGCAGGGCATCGCTGTCCGGAAATTCGCGGCTGGCCAGCGCCTTAAGATGGTGCCCGGTAAAGGTGTTGTTATCAATAACCACGCTGGCGATAAAGCCTTTTTCTTCACGGTAGCGATAGGTCATGGCGTCGTCAACCGCTTCTCCGCTGCCAGCGCAGTGCAGAAAATCAACGCCATATCCGAGGTGCCCAAGCAGCGCCAGTTCAAAACGCCGAAGCGCCGGTTCCGGTGAACCGCTTGCGCCAGCCAGAGACTGGATACAGTGCAGATAATCGAAGAAGAGTTCGGAGAAGCGCGTTTCATGCTCAAGTACGCGAGAGAGCAGTTCGTTGACGTAAAGACCGCTGTAAAGTGTGATACCGCTGAGGGGGAGCGCCAGCGAGACGGCTTCCGCGCTGCGCAGCGTTTTGACTTCGCCGCGCCCGCCAAAGCGAAGCAGCAAGGGGGTAAAAGGCTGAAGAGCGCCTTTGAGACTGGAGCGTTTGGAACGTGCCCCTTTAGCAACAAGGCGCACGCGGCCGGATTCTTCCGTGAAGACGTCCAGCATCAGGCTGGTTTCGCTCCAGGGACGACTATGCAGGACGAAAGCGCGTTGCCAGCCTTCCATCATACTCGTCGTCTTTCAAGCCGCAGGTGCGTTGGCTGCGCCCACTCACCCCAGTCACTTACTGAAGTAAGCTCCCGGGGACTCGCGGTCTTGCCGCCTTCCTGCACCTCGAAAGCCATAGAGTATCCAAACTTAGAGATCGTCGCCGTAACCGAGACTGCGCAGCGCGCGTTCGTCATCAGCCCAGCCGGATTTCACTTTCACCCACAGTTCGAGGTGAACCGGCGCTTCAAACATATCCTGCATGTCTTTACGCGCTTCGATACCGATCGTTTTGATTTTGGCCCCTTTGTTGCCAATCACCATCTTCTTCTGCCCTTCACGCTCAACCAGAATCAGGCCGTTGATATCGTAGCCGCCGCGTTCATTAGTCACAAAACGCTCGATTTCGACGGTAACGGAATACGGCAGTTCGGCGCCCAGGAAGCGCATCAGTTTTTCGCGAATGATCTCGGAAGCCATAAAGCGCTGAGAACGGTCGGTGATGTAATCTTCCGGGAAGTGATGAATCGCTTCCGGCAGGTGCTTACGCACGATACCAGCGATAGTATCAACATTCAGCCCGGTTTCTGCGGAAATCGGCACGATATCCAGGAAGTTCATCTGGCTGCCAAGGAACTGCAGGTGTGGCAGAAGCTCTGCTTTTTCTTGTACGTTGTCGACTTTGTTTACCGCCAGAATCACCGGCGCTTTACCTTCGCGCAGCTTGTTGAGCACCATCTCGTCGTCTGGCGTCCAGCGGGTACCTTCCACGACGAAAATAACGAGTTCAACATCGCCAATAGAGCTGCTTGCCGCTTTGTTCATCAGGCGGTTAATCGCGCGTTTTTCTTCCATATGCAGACCCGGAGTATCGACGTAGATCGCCTGATACGGGCCTTCAGTATGAATACCGACGATGCGATGACGCGTCGTCTGAGCTTTTCGGGAGGTAATAGAGATCTTCTGCCCGAGCAGCTTGTTTAGCAATGTGGATTTACCAACGTTTGGACGACCAACGATGGCAATAAATCCGCAGTAATTTTTTTCTTCGCTCATTCCAGCTCCAGCTTTTTCAGCGCCTGTTCGGCGGCAGCCTGCTCCGCCTTGCGACGGCTAGAACCCGTGCCAACCACCGGTTCACTCAGGCCGCTAACCTGGCAGTGGATAGTAAATTCCTGATCGTGCGCTTCACCGCGAACCTGAACAACCAGGTAGGACGGCAACGGCAGATGACGCCCCTGCAGATACTCCTGCAAGCGAGTCTTCGGATCTTTTTGTTTGTCACCAGGGCTGATTTCGTCCAGACGGCTCTGGTACCAGGAGAGGATAAGGCGCTCAACGTTCTGAATATCGCTGTCGAGGAAAATCCCGCCGATTAAAGCTTCAACGGTGTCCGCCAGTATCGATTCACGGCGGAAGCCTCCGCTTTTCAGTTCACCCGGCCCAAGACGCAGACATTCACCTAATTCGAACTCGCGGGCAATTTCTGCCAGCGTATTGCCTCGTACCAGCGTCGCGCGCATGCGGCTCATATCGCCTTCGTCTACCCGAGGGAAACGGTGATAAAGCGCATTCGCGATCACAAAGCTCAATATTGAGTCACCTAAAAATTCCAGGCGCTCATTGTGTTTGCTGCTGGCACTGCGGTGAGTTAATGCCTGTTGCAACAGCTCCTGATGATGAAAAGTGTAGCCCAGCTTCCGTTGAAGCCGATTAATTACGATGGGGTTCATGCGTTACCAATAGATGAATGCGTCAAAAATGCAGCACACGAAACCGACCTGAGTAAAAACCAACGCGGTTTCGTGTGCTGTGTCAATCTTACGAGAGACAACCTAAAACGTCGGGGGGATATTCTATACACAACGACAAGGGATGTCGTTAGTTTGAGTCGATTTAAATTTTAAATAATTCACGCTGCCGTTATTGCGACGGCAGCGTGAATAAGGCAGGAAAATTACTGGATACTGCCAATACGCGATAAACGTACGCCAGTCGGCCATTCGCCTTCTTGTTTTTCGAAACTCATCCAGATCATGGTCGCTTTACCCACCAGATTCGCTTCCGGCACAAAGCCCCAATAACGGCTGTCGGCGCTGTTATCGCGGTTGTCACCCATCATAAAATATTGTCCCGGGGGGACAATCCAGGTCGCCAGCGGCAGCCCGGACTGGTGGTAGAACATCCCAATCTGGTCCTGAGCAATCGGCACGGTCAGAATGCGGTGCGTCACGTCGCCCAGCGTCTCTCTACGTTCGGTCAGACGAATACCATTAGGTTTGGTCTCGCCTTTCGGCAGTTGCCAGAAACCGCTGCTCGCTTCGCCGCCGTTGCTGCGGGCGAAGGTCTGTACGAAATCGCTCGGCTCAACGTTGGAGTAAGTTACTGGCAGAGCGTTGCTGCAGGCCTGGCCAGAACTACAACCCGGCTGGATAGTGATCTGCTTAGCAATCGGATCGTAAGTCACTTTATCGCCCGGCAAACCGATTGCACGCTTAATATAATCCAGGCGCGGATCTCGCGGATATTTAAAGACGACAATATCGCCACGTTTCGGATGCCCGGTTTCGATCAGCGTTCTCTGGAAAATCGGATCTTTAATGCCGTAGGCAAACTTCTCAACCAGAATAAAATCACCGATCAGCAGCGTCGGCATCATTGAGCCGGATGGGATCTGGAAGGGTTCATAAATAAATGAGCGAACCACCAGCACAATCGCCAGAACCGGGAACACCGAAGCACCGGTTTCCAGCCAGCCCGGTTTTGGGCCGACCTTTTTCAGCGTTTTCTTGTCCAGTTGATCGCCAGTTGCTGCCTGGGCAGCGGCCTGACTTTCGCGACGTTTTGGCGCAAAGATAAACTTATCCAGACACCACAACAGCCCCGTCACCAAAGTAGCGATGACCAGGATCAGGGCAAACATGTTCGCCATGCCAACTCCTTAGGGTTATTTGCCGTCTTTACCAACATGCAGAATGGCGAGGAACGCTTCCTGCGGCAGCTCAACGTTGCCGACCTGCTTCATTCGTTTCTTACCTTCTTTCTGCTTCTGCAGCAGCTTTTTCTTACGGCTGACGTCGCCGCCATAGCATTTCGCCAGGACGTTTTTACGCAGCTGTTTTACGGTAGAACGGGCAATAATGTGGTTGCCGATTGCAGCCTGGATAGCGATATCGAACTGCTGACGCGGGATCAGCTCTTTCATTTTCTCTACCAGCTCACGACCACGGTACGGCGCATTGTCGTTGTGCGTGATCAGCGCCAGCGCATCCACACGCTCGCCGTTGATCAATACGTCCACCCGCACCATATTGGAAGCCTGGAAGCGCTTGAAGTTGTAGTCCAGCGACGCATAGCCGCGAGAGGTAGACTTCAGACGGTCAAAGAAGTCGAGCACCACTTCCGCCATCGGGATTTCATAGGTCAGCGCAACCTGGTTGCCGTGATAGACCATGTTGGTCTGCACGCCGCGTTTTTCTATGCACAGGGTAATGACGTTGCCTAAAAACTCCTGTGGCAGCAGCATGTGGCACTCAGCGATCGGCTCGCGTAGCTCCTGGATGTTGTTCAGCGGCGGCAGCTTGGACGGACTATCGACGTAAATAACTTCTTTCGAGGTAGTTTCTACTTCATAAACTACCGTCGGCGCCGTGGTGATCAGATCCAGATCGTATTCACGCTCCAGACGCTCCTGGATGATCTCCATATGCAGAAGCCCCAGGAAGCCGCAGCGGAAACCGAAGCCCAGTGCGGTAGAGCTTTCCGGCTCATAGAACAGAGAGGCATCGTTGAGGCTCAGTTTGCCCAGCGCGTCGCGGAAGTTCTCATAATCGTCAGAGCTCACCGGGAACAGGCCGGCGTAAACCTGCGGTTTAACCTTTTTAAAACCAGGCAGCGCTTTATCTGCCGGGTTGCGGGAAAGAGTCAGCGTATCGCCGACCGGTGCGCCGAGAATGTCTTTAATGGCACAAACCAGCCAACCTACCTCGCCGCATTTCAACTCAGTACGGTCAACCTGTTTCGGCGTGAAAATACCCAGACGATCGGCGTTATACACCTGCCCGGTACTCATCACCTTAATTTTATCGCCTTTGCGCATGGTACCGTTTTTGATACGTACCAAAGAAACAACGCCGAGGTAGTTATCAAACCAGGAGTCGATGATCAGAGCCTGCAGCGGCGCTTCCGGGTCGCCTTCCGGCGGCGGAATATCACGCACCAGGCGCTCCAGCACATCTGGTACGCCAACGCCGGTCTTCGCTGAACAGCGCACCGCATCGGTGGCATCAATACCGACGATGTCTTCAATCTCTTCCGCCACGCGTTCCGGATCGGCCGCAGGCAGGTCGATTTTGTTCAGGACTGGCACCACTTCCAGGTCCATTTCCATTGCCGTATAGCAATTAGCCAGAGTCTGGGCTTCTACGCCCTGACCGGCGTCAACCACCAGCAAAGCGCCTTCACAGGCTGCAAGCGAACGAGAAACTTCATAAGAGAAGTCGACGTGGCCGGGGGTGTCGATAAAGTTCAGTTGATAGGTTTCGCCATCAGCCGCTTTGTAATCCAGCGTGACGCTCTGCGCTTTGATGGTAATACCGCGCTCACGTTCAAGATCCATGGAGTCCAGAACCTGGGCTGCCATTTCACGATCGGAAAGGCCACCGCAAATCTGGATAATACGGTCAGACAATGTCGACTTACCGTGATCGATGTGAGCGATGATGGAAAAGTTTCTTATATTCTTCATATATAAGGATTTTTTAACCTTATTTCGTAACGTTTTCTATTTAATGGACACATCGGTGGACACTATCGCAAACCTACCTGTCCGTATGCTGGCCTGCATATTACACTGTAGCGCCTTAATCGTCAGCAAGGGATGCGTATAAGCAGAATACTTCCCTGCTTTACCTTCAGTGATAAATCGAGAACGACATATCCACGGTCAGTTGTGATGACGCGTGAGTTTGCAGTGATGTTGCACAGAGAATTTACTGTTAACGCTGTTTCAATGTAATCAGCAGCCGGTGACGGAAAGCCCATTATGTTGACCTCACATAAATACTGTTTATGCATACAGTAATTTCATTGAGGGAGAAGATCAAGAAAGGCTACGGCTATCAATTTTCACGATAGCCGCATCATTTTGATTACAACTGATTTATTGCGCTAGCCATGCGACGAGCCATCAGTTCACCGCCTGCGGCGTTGGGATGGAGATTGTCACTGGTGTAGACGCTCAGGTTGTATAGATTCAGCCCGCTTTCAGCAAACAAATCGCAGACGGGCACGCTGAACAATACGCATACCTCTTTGATTGCCTGAACATATTGCGGAAGGGTAAACCCGGCAGAGTTAGCTGCTGGGTAAACTGGCTGATTCTCAAACGCCCCGCGCTTGAGCGGTGTGCTGAACATCACTCGCACATTCGGTTTAAGAGTGTATATTTTGTCCAGAACGTAAAACACGTCGTAATAAAACGATTTTACAGTCGTGTCGTCATAATCCGCCCTGGCGTCTGCAATTGTCCCGAGCCGGCGATTTCCCCCATAATCGTTCGTCCCTCCCAGAATGGAAATGAAATCCATCGCATCAATAGTGGTGGCGTTGAGTGAATCAGCCATTGTTCGAACTCCCTGCCCCGGTACGCCGTAGTTCGCAATCTGAACCATACCGGTCCGCGAAAGAAGCGGAGCAATGTAGTTTCCTGTGTTTGTTATGCTGTCACCAAGGAACCCGATCCCCTTTCCCTGCCAGGGCAATTCCTGTGCTTGCCCACCGAAAGGGACATATCCAGCAGGAACAGTCTGACCTGGTGAAACCATCAGGCTGTTCAGGCGTGTCAGGTTGTAGACCTGGAACCGAACAAAATATGCATTATCAGGAACAGCATAAGGCGTATTTGCGACCAGATTCTGGAACCCGCTGAGGAATGTACCATCAAGCCCGTAGAACGCTCCTCCCCCTGAACCATATGTCGACACGAACCAGTCACCGGGAGTGACCATCATTTTAGGCGTGGCAAAATACCCCGCTGAAGATGTCAGCCCACCGGTCTGATAAGAAACACCCGTATCTGTCAGAGCCAGCTCACTGTTATAGAGATTAACTGCCACTTTTTGCAGTGAGAGCGCAACAGAGCGTGCGGTGATTAGCGCCTGCCTATCGACGTAAGTTGAAGTCGGCGCCCCGAACGACAGATAGCTCGCAGGGAGTGCTGAGCCTTCAACCATCATCAGTGTGTTTTTTGCTGCAAGATTGTATACCTGAAACCGGACATAAACCGCATCAGATGGCGTGGTAAATACGGTACCGTTAGCGATAGTTCCGTTTGAAACCTTCGCTTTATTGACATCAAAGAATACGACCACGCCTGAAGCAGCGTTCATGATGTATTGCTGCGATGGCTTGACGGGTATCCAGCCGGTAACAAAGTAGTTATTAGCAGCATAGGGTGTTCCGCCCGTTGACAGTGCGTAATTGTCAAGCGCGATATCCCTGTTGAACATATTGCGCACTGCTGCTAATGTGCCATCAGTAATTCCCCATGCTATTTTCTGTGAAAGCGTAGTTACTTCCGCGGTTGTCAACGTCCCGAACCCGATATACGAAGACGGAAGCGTAGTACCGCGAATAACCATCAGGCTTTCTTTGCCTGAAAGCGGCGTGCTCTGGAAACGCAAGTAATAGGAGCCCGCCGGCACGGTAAAAGCCGTAGCAGCAGTGACAGTGATGTTTGACGTTTTGCTCAGGTCCGGATCGTAGAAGCAGAGCACCTGTGTGCCGGATGAAAGCATGTAACTCTCCCCCGGCAGTACGGGAATATAGTCAGTAACAAAATAACTGGCATTTGCCGTCAGACTGCCATTAGTCGAGAGTGCATATCCGTCGTTTGCCCGGTTTTTATCAAACAGGTTCCGCACCAGAGCGTTCGCACGCGCGCTGATATCAATCGCCTGAGCCAGTGCGGTACGTTTGGCCGAGAAAGGATCGACAAGTCCCGCTCCGACATAATCAGCCGGAACAGTAGTCCCTTTTAGCAGCATCTGAGCATTCTTTCTTGTGCTCAGAGTCTGCGAGAAACGGATATAACGCGTCCTGGCTGGCGTGGTAAATGCAGCACCCGCAGCGGCACCTGCAACATAGGAAATGAAGGTACCCTGCAAATCATAAAATGCCAGTTGCGAAACGTTAACGGCAAACACGTACTGCGTGTTACCCAGCGCGGGGATCATGTCACTTGCATAATACGCTGCATTGGCTACCAGAGAACCGGTTGTGCCCACAGCAAAACCATCCGTAGTCCGCTCTTTGTCGAAATAGTTAATGACCAGTGAGCCGCGCCCTACATCAGAATAAATCTGCCCAGTCACCGCACTGACGGAATCCAGATATGACTGAGACGGCATTTTCCGTCCGGTTGCTACAAGCGTACCGGCGTTGTTGATATATTCATCAGCAAGTGAGGATCCGTCAGGACTTCGTACATAAGTTGACGAACCGAGGGGAATATTCGCAATATCGGCCTGTGCCGCCGCCAGCGTCATGTACTGACGGCTGAGGGGGATTAGGTTCTGCCGAGTCTCTTCAACTACTCTATCCCCTTCCGCCTTAATGCCGTCGATAGTGTAATGCTCACCGCCGAGGCGATCGGTGTATGTCAGCTCTGTACTGGTGGCAGCTTTATCCAGCATCGCTCCGGCATAAACCGCGTCACGGATATCTGTGCTCGGTACATCGTTATCTGTTGGGGTAGGTAGTGGTACTTGTGCCATTGTGCATGTCGCCCTAAAAAATGGCGCACATAAGCATCAGAAATTAATCTGATGCAGTGCGCGAAGGTTGGTTATTTCTACGAGTTACTCGTAAATTGCGTCTGAATATTCAGTGAGTGAAAGCGTTTGAGTGTCGTCACCATTGGGTTTTGCACTGTCCACGCGCCAGATTGTTGAGTTCAGTTCTGTATCAGTGGCGATGAAATACCGGCTGGCGTTCTGAACGTTTACCCGGTCATAAATGTTGAGGTCGAAAGCATCGGCGGCAGCCTGAAACGCTTTTGCCTGGCCATCTACAGGATAGGCACGCCACCGACCGCGGTAATTACCCAGGCTGTCTGTCATCACCACCCACATATTGCCCAGGGAGAAGTCAATGCGCTCTGACGTAGAGAACACATCGCCAACTCGGCCGGTGATATAGCCGTTCTGCTGAGCGTTATCGTACAGATCCGGGCATTGAACGACCGTACCGCGCACGACTTGCGTCGAATCCAGTACTTTTACCGTCATTGTGAGACGTGAGTAGAGAAGTTTCCGCGCCTCCAGCCAGGCCCTGTCCATTGCCTGCGCCCTGTTGCGGCAGCCGGACAAACTCACCTGCATTGCATTTACCGTCGCATCAGCAACTTCATTAATTCCGGAACTATCGATGCTTAGATAGATGTAATTCTTTTTATTGGTCGATGGGTCAACGTAGTCGAGCGTGACGCCGTCATAACCGCCGGGGAGAGACATTTGCCAGGCCAGCTTATATTCATCCCAGAACATATTTGAGCGTGCGAAAACTGCGTCAGGGTTTGCAGCTTTCTCATCGCGCCAGAACGTCAGTACGTCGCCAATCCAGTTGAAGCTCACCCGGGCCACATTACAGATGGTTTGTATGCGTTCGCCAAGCGGCTGCGTTGCGTCTGAAAAGGTCCAGTCAAAATAGCCCAACAGCACATCAGACAGGGAATCCTGGATAGCGTAAAGCGAAGGCAAGTCCAGCCGCGCCGGGTCCTGCTTTCCAGTCATCACCCATTCGTGCAGGACTGCATCAGCAAATGACCTGCTGGCGCGCAACGTGTAGTCAATACCACCGGCCGCCGACCACGAAATAATTTTCCGCTGAGCCAGGCAGTTATATTTTCGATCTGATGCGACTGTCTGCGTTTCCGTTTGCCGAACAGTAACCCTGACTATTGTATCGTCAGGATATATAACGTTTTGTCGAATAGTGACTGCATGGGCACCAGACAGATACAGCACTGAGTTATTGGCAGAGTTATTAGTGCGCTCGGCTTTAAAGGCATATCTCCCTGCTCCTGACGCTGGCACTATTTTGAAAGTCCGGTAAATATAATCCTGATTAGGACCGTCATTGTGGACATTAACGTCCATGCTTTCTTCGGTGCCAGCGATCTGATCGTTATCATCATCCACCTGCCACCAGGTTAGCCTCGCCGGTCCGTCATAACCTCCAGCCTCATTCGCGTAAAGGTGAATCCAGAGTTGGTCACCTTCCAGAGCCGCAAAGAATGGCCCTACCGCAATTGTCGCAAACTGAGTGATCGTAAAGAGCGTGCTATTTACCACCGTGTCAACTGGCAGCGCATCATAATCCGCGCCTGACAGTGAACTGAACCAAAATTCGTAAAATTGCTGCGGGTCAATTAGTGCCCCATCGTCGGTAATCTCTGATCTGAAAAGGTTGGCAGAAACGTTTACATCCCTCGTTACCGATCCACTTGCTGTGTTATATGTAACATTAACTGTTACCGTTACAGCAAAAGGTTTTGGCGTATCGCTGAACACGTCGAAATCGTTAAGTTTTTCTATTTTTGCATAAAACTGATTTCCCGCCAGCGTACTGGAAATCAGGTTGTCAGTAGTGGCCTGATTTACGATATCTGACGTTTGTTCGTTGGTGCCAGGGAGTTCCTGCCCGTCCACGTCATCAAACGCATAGCCCTGGATAATCTCAGGGATAACCGTTCCAGGTTGATAAATCTGATAACTGGCACCGGCCATCGATACAAGAGAGGATTCAGAATAACGGACAGAGGATATTTCATAATGACCGTATCCAATTTCCATCCACTCCGTCACAATTTTGTTGTTGTTGATGAACTCAAACATCGACTCTTGAATCAGGTCTGGGTAAGCGCGCACCAGCCCTAAAATATTGGGGCGTCCTTTGTAGAGTCGCGCCCGGTTTGTTTGCTGTGTGACGTCATTGTTGGGTGAGTCACCGGTTGCGACAGAAATGCCGCCAGCTTTTTGAGCCAGGCCAAGCAACTTCATGGCACCTGAAAGGATTTTCGTTACCGGTCGCAGTATGGTGCTGATTAATTTTCCTACCCCACCCTCTGGTTGATCGAACACCAGAACCACGTCATTTTTGCGCAGCGGATAAGCTATATCGAAGTCGTCAGGAATCTCTCTGCCGTTGAGCTTAATCACAACATCATTATGCAGCTTCAGCGACTCCAAAAGATCAATTAGCGGCGTTCCTGCTTCAATGTTACCGCGCTGCTTCGGCGCGCCAGGCAGGCGCTGCAATTCATATCGAACCATGCACCATATACTCCGCGCGACTGTAGACTTTAAGAAGCGCCAGCGGGTTATCGCTGCGCACAAAACCGAACTCCCCGCGGGCATGCAGACACTTAACGGGGCTGGTCATCACGCCGATATGTGCCGGGACTTCGCCGCGGTAGAAAATAGCGATACAACCCGGTACCGCTGCAGGAACCGGTCGCCAGTGATCCACCTCCTGCTCATGGCAGGTGATGAAGTCAGCCCCGGATTCGTAGCCCGGAACGTGGTGCAGCTCTAGCCCCAGCACATGCCGGTAATACAGAACAACCAGCGCCCAGCAGTCCATCTCGTCAAAACTGCAGGCGCGGTTAGCCCACGGCTTGCCGGTAACAAGCCGGATAAATTCGTCTTGTGTCATGAGGTTTTCAGCCCGGGATAGAGTTCTGTGGTGTAAATAATTGGGTTAGCAAGCGTCAGAGGGTTGGTGAATCCGGCGTTGACCGTCACGTTGTTAGCGTCAGCCGATACATCGCTTACAAACAATGTCCAGTCCTTCATTGATGCTGAATCTCCGATAGCGTCCCATTGTTGATAAAGACACTGAATCGGCGTCATACGTGCAGCGCCTTGCCATGTTTTCAGCGTCTGCCGCACATGATCAGTAGCTGCGACAAAGGTGATGACCAGCGATATTGTTGCCGTTCCGTCCTGTGCAGGCTCTGTCACGCTGAAGCGTGCGGGTTCGAATGTGTTCCCGCCGAACGTCGCCGGACGAAACAGATTGTTCACTACGCGGTAATAACCAAATGCGGGGTGATAAAACTCCACCGTCTGTTTGATGTCGCTGGCAGGCCTGCGCTCTTTCCATTCTCTTAATGTCGGCATTAATCAGCCCTCGGCATCACTTCGGTGATCAGGTAATCCAGCCAGTAGCCGTACCCCGGTTGCGCTTCAACAATCCAGTCGTCGTAGTCTTCGGTGATGTCCTCGATACCGTTACAGATAACCGTTGCCGTCCAGGTGACAATGTTGCCGTTTTTGCTGGTCTGCACCGGCATGCTGACGAAATGAAGCGTCTGAAGCTGAACACCTTGCATGTCGCCGAGGTCTATCGACATCTGAAACCAGTTACGCCCACGGTCGCAATACGTCGGCGAGCGAAGCCACGACTTAAATCGCTCAGCCTGCGCCAGCGTAAATATCCACTGCAGCGTCCAGGTTGCTTTAAGGTCAGTTGTGATTGGGGTAAATATCGCAGGACCTACTGCCGTCTGCGTTGTCTGCCAGGCCGTGTCCTGCGTCATGTTCTGATCTGCGCGCTGGGGGAGCGGCAGGAACGGAGGGTATTGAACTGTTGCCACGTTTCCTCCGGGCATAAAAAAATCCGCAGCTGCGGCACTGATCGTTTATCAGGATGTTAAGAGCATTGATGCCAGGTTAGGCTGGTATACCCACAATAAAAGGAGTTTAAAATGTCAGATATCGTAGATCCCACCACAAACCCTGAGTTGGCTGCATTTCAGCTCGTTGTTGAAATAATTCGAGCAGAAAAGACCCCTATGTTTAGTGACAATGCCTCTAACATCCTAAAGATTTATGATCAAGCTGTAAGGCACTTCAGTGGTAAAGAGAAACAAAGCTAATTTGCTGAAAAAAGTTTGGTAAAGCACTCACGAACGGATACGGCGATGGCAATCGCTTTCTCCGTTCGTTCTTCATCCTTCCAGGCTACAATTCCCTGAATTTCATTCGCCAGCGCAATGGCTGCTTGTTCCTGAATTTTTTCCGGTAGTTCGTTAAATTTCATATTTTCACCTTAATAAAACCCGCCGGAGCGGGTTGGTTTAGTTATTCAATTGCCTGCGGAGACTTGGGAATATCTTCGATGATAATGTCGAATTTTTTGATATCCCCATCCCGAGGCGTAATCTTAAACTCCGAGTTAGCCGGGATGATCCCCTCCACAACACTCCCGTTAACCATTTCCAGACGGAATTTTACCGGTCTGTTTTGGCGGAAAATGGTCGTTTTGCCTATCTCCATATCCCTACTAAAACTTTCTCCAGGTCCATAGATATTTTCTTTTCCCATCAAAACGCTCCATTTGCTTTACGAGATAACCCAAGCGTCGATTGTAGCGTGCTGATGTAAGGGCCATTGCGCTCGGCATCAGAAATCAGGAACTCAAGCACATAATTACCGTCACTTTGGGTTGTCCCCACATACTGCGGTTCAGCGTTTGACACTTGATTGTTGATGACCACCTGAACATTCAAACCACCACCGCCCTGCATATCCTTATTGCTGATTACCCTGCCATTGTCTCCCGGTATCATGTACTGCTTACCGGTGCTGGCCTGATAAATCTCCGGCTTACCTTTCTCACCAACACGATACAGACTACCAGCAACTACCGGACCGCCGTTGTAACGAGCCCCTGCCAGCGCAAGCCCACTCGCCAGCCCAACGGTTGAGGTGATGCCCGCCGATGCTGGCGCAGCGTTGGCTCCGAGTGTTGCGAGTGATGCCAGTGCTGCAGCCGGCGCCCAGGCCGAAGCGGTTGTTGCCGCCATGCCCGTAGATGCCGCCACGGAGGCCGCGCCAAGAGTCTGACCAAGGATATAGTTTTTCAGCGCCTCAACGCCCACCTGGACGATGCTGTTGATCACACTGTTCAGGATGGTATTGCCGAGCGACCGCATCGCCTCCTGTGCTGACATTGTGCCGGTGATTAGGCCCGTAATGGCGTTGGAAGCATTACCACCGAATGCATCAACAGCACTCGTCAGCATGTCGTAGCCGAGGCTCATCTGACTTAGCTCTTCCCACTGCGCTTCCTGCCGCCTCTGCCGGTATTGCTCTTCTATCTGAGCGCGGGTCGCCTCAACTTCTGCAATTTTCTGCGGGTAGAGCATGGCGTACTCATCAAGTTGCGCCATTTGCTGCTGGAACTGGTTATCTAAAGCAAACACCGGCGATGCCTGAGACTGTAGCCCGCTGAAGTTTTGTCCTGCCTGCTGTCGCCTCTGCTCTTCCTCGGCAACTGCCTTGATGGCCTGCTGCTGTTTCCAGATAGCCTCTGTTTGCGCGTCGCTTTGCTCAATGGCTTTGGTGCTGGCATTTGCACCCAGCGCCATTCGTGCATCGTACTTTGCAAGCTCCAGAGAGCCTTCGGCATAACCGGTATTAAGGCGGTCAAGTTCAGCTCGCTGTCTGGAGAGTGACTGTGCCGCATCATCCGGCGATTGAGCAATTTTGCTGGTTGACTTAGATCCCGCTGATTCAGCCTCTTGTAAGTCATATCTTTTTGCTGCTGCCTCCTCAATCTGGCGAATCTGATTTGAATGCGCCTCAACGCCAGCATCAAGAGCCGATTGCCTTGCCTCAGCTATGGCTCTTTCCCTTTTATCGGTGATCGCTAATAGAGAATTTTGCCTCTCAATACTGGTGAGAAGTTTATCCCCATCTTCACTGCGAGAAACCATTAAGCTCGAAGAGTTAAAATTCTGCTTCGCTCTGGCGGCAAAATTAATCATATCCCCTAGCTTGCCCATCATGCCGGCAGCTATTCCTGCTTCCTGACCATCCCTACGAAGCAAATCAATTCCTTGCTTGAAGGTTCCATTAAGGGTTGCGTGTCCAATGTTGATCGCGTTCTGTGTTTGGCTAAGTCTGTTTTGAGCCTTTTCCAGTTCGAAAGTGGCGATATTAAGTCTATTCTGAGCGCCAGATAATGCTTCAGCAGCTTGCCTACCCCGGGTTGAGTTGCCGTAATTACCAATCTCTTTGTTGTAGTTTTTTACCGCATATGCTGCATCATCATAATTTTTCTTCGCTTCAGCAACGGCATCACTTAGCTCTGGAAGCTTCTCACTCAGCTTTCCTATTGTTGCAGCAAGTTCCGTGTTGGACATGGTCTTGAATTTAGAGCTTAATTCATTGACGCTATCAGCTAATGCATTAGCATCATCTCTTGCCTCTTTTGCTCGCTGTGAGAAGTAGAGTATTGCACTTGCAGCAAGGACAGCTGCGCCACCAACTCCACCGACTAATCTCAAGGCCTTGCTTACAAGGCCTGCCCCAGATGATGTAGCTGCCTGTGCAGCATTATTTGCCGCAAGGGAACGATTATAGTTATCAACCGCAGCAGCAGCAGCTATTCTGGCGGCAGATAATCTCTGCTCTGCGGCTGCGGCATTTGTTGCGCTGACTGCTGTCAATTTTTGCATTTCAGCCAATCGAATTTCATCAAGCGCTCGCTCCTTAGCTACTGTCGCGGCTCGCAGATCTGCGGCTGCTTTATTGGCTGTGGACTGAGCTGCCAGCTTTTCTTCTGCTGATAGTGTACGAGATGCGGCAGCAGTCTTTATTTTTGCAGCGGCCGCCATCGTTAATGCACCAACATAACGACTCCCCATGATTGCCGCCACCGCAGTGAGAGCTGCACTGAGTCCTCCAATATTTTCACTGACAGTAACAACCGCATCACTAAAAATGGCCGCGCCTGTTCGAACTATGGAGTTTTCGCCAAAGAATTTTGTAATGTTGTTACCAGCAACCTGAAGAGCCTGGCTGATGGTGGTTGTTGTATTGGCAAATTCCGCGCCAATTACAGCCCCCTGGGAAAGAAGCCCGTTTACCACAACATCAGTGGTCAGTTTCCCCTGTGCTGCCATATTGCGCATTTGACCAATGCTGACCCCCATTGAGTCAGCAAGCGCGACGATTAAGCGATTTCCCTGCTCGTTAACAGAGTTAAATTCTTCGCCACGTAATGCACCAGACGCCAGACCCTGAGATAACTGGATAATTGCATTTTCAGCTTCTTGTGCTGTTGCACCTGAAACGACAAACCCTTGATTTATGATTGTGGTTAACTTCGCCAGATCATCTGCGCTGGTCCCGTACTGCCTGGTTGCCCTTTCCAATCTTGCGTAGAGGGATGCCGTTGCATCTAAACTACTGCGAGTTTGCTGAGTAATGTTGAAAACCCTTTCAGTTACATCGGCAAGTTGTTCAGATGGGCGAAGAGAGTTTGATAATTTATTGTTAACAGTAGCCCACGCATCAGCGTATTCGGCTACCTGCTGAACTGACAATGCCGCGGTGAGAGCAACCGCTACACGTGACAGGCTAGACATTGAACGCTCAGTAGTATCAATTGAGCGCGTTGTTTTATCAAAGCCGCGCTCCATCAGATCAAGGCGCTGATTAACGCGCTGCTGAGCAGTCAGTAAACCGCGTACATCCATCTCAATGTCGTAATAAATACCGCCAGCGTTCTCTGCCATTTCCTTTTCTCCGGGCAATAAAAAACCCCGCCGAAGCGAGGTTTGGTTATCTTGATTGAGTTAGAGGACTATATTGGGAGGTAGGTTGTTATGCTCTAATTACAGAGTCTTTCCCATGAGTCGCTAAACGACTGGCCACCATCATCAATAGCCGACTGGCCGCCACTTGAAATATACCTAGCCTTTCCAGAATAAGCTCCAAAGCTGTTTTTGGCATTTACATAACCACAAACCGCCCCAGATTTAGAAACTTTTTCACCAGAAAATTCAGCGGATGATGGGTCTTTTAGTAACCCCTTAACCCCCATCTGAGATATGGATATCAATTTAACTACTTCATTTTCTTCTTTTCTAACTTCTTCTTTTACTTGCTTGTATTTCTGCTCTAGCTCATACCTTTCCCCCCATAAAGGAGAAATTGAGTTAACCCATGACAATGATAATGCGCACACGATTATGGAAAGAGTCGCTGGGACACCGACGTTCCATTTCCATTTATCAGCGCCCCAAAAACAAAGCAAAACTAATGGAATTACGATGAAAAGAGCCACTGGCTCTCTAAAAGCAAAGAAGCACGTCACAAGAAAAACAACCGCAGCTATAGAGAAAACTATCAACCCAATGGTTTTATTTGCTTTATTGGTTTTTAACGCCTTCTCTTTTATCGCATCGCCTTCCAGCTCTTGTTGTAATAAATATTCGCTATGTATGTACGTTTTGAGTGGGGTATAGTTTCCACTCTCATCCATATCACTAATAGCTCCATGAGAAATCATTTTTTCTATCAACTGATTAACATCATCATCATTGATGTTCATACCCTTTTTTAGGTATTCGGAATCAAACTTTCCTATGGCAAAAACGAAGTTTATAGCCGATTTGTAAAGCGCTTCTAATTCGCTGCTTGTCACATCCCCATCCCCCTAAGTAAATGATAGGGGCAATCGTAGCAGGAATGCAGGGGAACGACAAAACCCGCAGTTAAGCGGGTTTGAGAATTCGAAGCACTAATTAGTGCTTCGGGTTAAAACATCTTGCGCAGGTCGACATCGTTTACCGCTTTCCATGCTTCTGCTGGCCAAGACTTTACGGTGCCATACGTTTCATCTGGAACATCCTTTGGCACCATTCCATTTGCCGCACACCATTTCTTCAGAGGCCAGTGGCTGAATGGCTTTTTAATAATGCGCTGCACGGCCTTGATAGTAGCGTGCTTCTTACATTCTCCCAATTTCTCAGCCAGAGCGTTAGCTTTTCGCTTTTCCGCAGACGCTGTAGCCATCGCGGTAGCCTCCCGTTTCTCTGAAATCCATAGCTTTTCCTTCACAGCCCTATCACGCTGCTCAGCAATAATGCGATTCTCTTTCACCTTCAACAGAAGATCTTCGAGAGCCGCTTCGTAGGTCAGCGGGATGCCAACAGAATGGCCTGGTCGGAAATATGAATCCTCCAATCGCTCGAAGAATGACCACGCTTCATCGGTATCGACAATCTTAGACATGCGGGCGGCGCCCTTCTCGGTCCATAAAACAACAGAGCGGGCTTTGCTCGAAATTTGTGCGTGACTATTAGTCACTCGCAAATCCTTCAGCTCTTGACCTTTGATGGTAAAGATGTGAATACCCTCAATGAAGCGGCTGGCGTTGCGCGAAAGGTTTTTCCTAATGTTAGCCTCATCCGAACCATAACCTGCGGCCAGCGTTTCAGTCGTAACAACACGCAAACCCTTCCATTCAATCACCGGCAACGGCTGGGGATCGACATTTGGTTCATGAACTGCTAAATTAAATGAAGTCATTAAGTGGTCCTTATGACAGATTAATGGATAGCCGGCAGCTGTGAACTGTCGGCTTTTCTTTAGTGCAGCTTTTCAATCGCATCTAATACCTTTCCTTTGATCTCCTCCTTAGTTGTCATTACGTAACCGTTCATCTGCATCAGTTCTACCAATGTTTTGACACTTATCAGACGTTCTCCTGGCTGCGCAACTTTGGTATTGGTCATTACACCATTCTCAAACTCAAGCAGTACGCTACCTGAGAATAAAGGGCTGTTATTACCGTCATTTACCTCGCGATCGATGATATCCAGCACCCAGCGGCGGAACTCTTTAGCCTTTGGTGTTGAAGCAAACATCGCAACCAAGTGAGCACCTCGCAGCGAGTAAACTCTGACCGATTTGTTACGTAAGCTATTGTTTATCCCGTTGACCTTCATGTTGAGGGTCAATGACATGGATTCGGAAAACTCATCAGCATTACGGGCATAAATTTGGCTGATAGCATCAGTTTTTTTGTAGCCGAGAGCCTTAGCCAGTTCGGTGGAGGTAAACCAGATAGACCCGCCATCTGTTACTGGGTTAAAGGCGAATCCTTGGAAGTTGTAATCTGATTTTGCTACAATATTCATGTCGATATTTCCTACGCGGATATTTTCGATAGAGACCCGGTTTGTGTTCGCGCACTGCCGGGTCTTGCCGTTTTTACTGACCATTCACTCGATCCTCGCGCAAGCTCTTAGCTAGGCGCTGTACGATTGCAGAGTTAATAGAAATCCCGTCCATCTCAGCTAAGCGCCGGATATCCTCCTTCATTCGCTCTGGCAGGCGTAGCTGGAAGCTATCATTTTTACGACCGGTATATAGAACATCACTCATTAACAAGTCTCCTTATTGGTTATAGCATCATTTTGATGCCTGACACCATTATGATGTCATTGTGGGTAATGTCAATATGATGCTACCGTGTTTCTATTAAAATTTACGGTTTATGAAAATGACTGAAAAAGATAACCCTAGCTTCATAGAGCGATTCACCGTCAGAATGCCGGATGGGATGCGAGACGCTATAGCTGAACGCGCCAAGGCCAACGGCAGGTCAATGAACTCAGAGATTATTCAGATATTACAGGATGCTCTTGCTGAACCATGCCAAGAGAGCCTAGCTAAGGCCAACTTTGCCGCTGAGGGCAATAATTTGCCGCCTGTCACAGAAGATATGAAGGTATGGGCAGACCATTTGAGGAAGCAGGAAAACTCACCTGAGCTTGAAGGTCTTCTTCGCTCTATAGTAAAAATGCTTGCAGTTGTGGCCCCTGCGATTACAGGCGAAGAAGGGCTTCAACAGATACTAAAGAATTCCGCTAAGCCGGAGTCAATTGTTGATGCCATTTCAGATAAAAAGCCCACATGAGTGGGCTATTCAAAAACCAAGGATTGATGGGTTTCATGCTTCGGTAAGCGCGCCAGGAAAGCCGGGCAATGCCAACTGACCTTGCTTGTCCAGCTGATCAATGCGTGAAAGTAACTGCGGCTTCTTCTCTTTCCCCCACCGGCGTAATAGGCGACCAGACATGCTGGCAACATCCTTCTCTTTCATGAATTCAAGCATCACGGCGTTACGCTCAGACTCTAAATTGCGCGCCCCCTGTGCAATCATATCAGCCATCCAGTCGAACGCTGCAATGTACGCCTCCTTAAATGCAAAGGCGGCAGCACCGGTAAAGCTGAAGACCAGCATAGTCCATCCATTGCGAGTCATTCTGTAGAAGGGTTGAGGCTTTCCGTTCTGTAACTCATTGTTTTCATGGCAAAGCGTAAAATTGCGCTCTGCAAAATCTGGCGAACATGAGCTTATTACCTTTCTTGTCTTTCTCATGACATCCTTGTGTTCCTTGCTGAATGCCTTCGCCACTTTGAATGTATCTGTCGCAGACTCTGTGCCAGAGAGGAAAATCAGTTCACGAAAATCGAAGCCGTTAATAACAGTTGGGTATGACATAGCGGTATTTCCTTTAGAAAGATGAGCCTGTTCGCACAGAAACGCCGCCCCGAGAAGGTCCGCACCTATACGGCGTTCCTCAGGCTCAGCTTTCTGAAAGACTCGGGATTTAAATGCGCTGCGACGCGCGGGAGGTTTGTTGCGGGTATAAAAAAGCCCCGGACTATGCCGAGGCTGGTTTATTTGGTTTTGCTGTTTTGTTCCTGCTGCATCATCGCCTGCCAGCGGCGATCGTCTTCGTCCATAACCGTGTCGAATTCTTCACGGGTGAAGCCTTTCTGATTCGGGTATTTGGCGTTGAGCAGTAATGCAAATTCGGTCATCGTGAGATTCTCTGCCTCTTCACGACTAATCCCGAAGTGGTTACGCGCCGCCATGATGTACTCAGCCGCCCGGAATTCAGAGGTCGTCTCGTTCGTCTCGTAGCGCTGAAGCTTGCGCACCTTGGCCTTGCCAACGATTCCATGCATCATCAGGTTTTGTGCAACAATGACCATGTTTTCCGGTGGCATGCTGCCCGGCCGCCAGACAAAGCCACGCTTTCGTGATTTCGCAGGCTTCATCCATCCAACCAGATTGCCGATATCGTCGTCGCAGCATGCGGTTAGTACCGTATGCGCTGCCATGATGGCTTTGCGGGTAAGTAGCCCACTCTGAATGTATCGCAGGACACAATCAGGGAGGCGACTGTACTCGTCGCGAATATAGGCCTCAGCCGCGCGCTGTGCGAATGGCGTCGTCTCGTCATTGCACAGGTCATAGAACGTCTGGACGATTTCAGCAGATTCACCGATGCACGCCATGTTGCGGAATGACGGCCGGAAAAAGAATTCCCGGTCATCGGTACCGATAAGGCACTCACCTAATTCTTTAATGGGGGTCATAGTCGCTCCATAAACAGTATCAAGGGCGCCGGAACGCCCTTTGTACTATTCACGAAAAGCCAGTGAGTTAGCTGATGGTCACCGTACACGCAACGGACGTGATTTTCACAGGCGTTGATGCAGAGTCGGTGACTTCGCATGTGTAAACGCCTGCATCACCGGAAACAGCGCTAGTCTTGTTGAAGGTCGCCGTTGTTTGCCCGCTGACAACCGATCCGTCTTTCTTCCACACGTAAGTGTAAGGTGAGGTGCCGCCATCGACCGCTACCGCCATATTAAGGGCTGAGCCAGCGGCTACCGTCTTGGTTGCAGTCAGGTTCGTGGTGAATGCCAGTGCTGGGCCAGCTACTTCAAACACGACAGTGTCAGCATCGTAGACTTTCCACTCACCGGAGAAGGTGGAAATATCAGAGGTGCCGAAATCACCAGACCATGAGGTTGTGTTGAAATAACCCATGATATATGTGCCGGCATCTTCACCAGTAAAGTCGAAGCGAACCCAAATTGACGGCTGGCGACCGGCCTGCACCTCATCGAAAATATATTTCGAGATAGCAATGGCGCCGATTTCAGTCGTTTTATCCTGCTTACGGAATTCACCTTCACCGGAGATGGTGAAATCCATGTTGTTGACCAGGTTCTCAACCAGCCCCTTCGTATCGTCAGCCTCAGAGGTGACGGTATTCATGGAGTAGTCGAACCCCTTGGTGGTTAGCGCGCCCAGGCGTTTCCATTCTGAAAGCGCCGGAACGGTATCAGCACAGCCCATGGCCATGCGTAGCACGGCCACCTTACCAATCAGCTTGCCGGTATCATTAGCACAGCCTTGCATGTATACCTCTCAAATAAAAAAGGCCGCCAGATGGCAGCCTGTTAGTGATTCTGGCGATTATTCGCCGTATGTGCAGGAGATGAGCAACCGCCACACAAGCCGCCTCTCTTCAGTTGATATCGGTGCCGGGACGTTGCCGACAAGCCTCAGCGCACCGACACAATCATCCGCCCCCGATTGTGCGCTGATGTACTCGACGATGGCGCTTACGGCAGCTTCGGCGGCATCAGGATCGAATTCTGAGCCGACTACATCGACCATTACGTACCAGTCGCCACCCATATCGTGGCTGATATTTGTGCCACCTGACGGACGGAAAACGATGAACTGGTCTGAGGATTTGCCGCTATCCTTCCATTGCCGCCACTGCACCTTAAAACCTTCCGTCAGCTTCTCAGCAACAAACAAGTCCTTCAGGCGCATATACATAGCCGGGGTCATAGCGTCAGCTCCTTCTTAACCGCTGCGTCAATCTGACTGCGGGTATCTTCAAAGCCCTTCGTTAAGAACTCTTTCTGTGCAGTTGCTCGCCTAAAGTTTTGAGGAATGTTTGGGTCATGCACGTAGGTAGCATAAGACGCAGAGTAACCAACACGCCCGGTTACCCTGGTGCCGTTAGCCATGATTTCGCGGAACTGGCTGTTGATGAGCGTCGACGTATCGATCGGGGTGTAAATCGCTGCTTGCGCGCTGCCGATGAGCATTGCCGACCGCAACGCGCGCACGACTTTACGCCCCTGCACGTCCTTAATGATGCGGTCAAGATTGGCCTTCGCCTGGCGGATGCCGCGAACTTTAGCGCCCATAATCAGACTCCCGTAATCAGTGCGAAATCGTCAGCCAGCCGCTCGAATGTATCGGCGTAGCGAATAACCTGCCGTATCTCATCGGCTTCATCCGGCGGCACCGCAGCGGTTGACGCGCCAATCAGGATATAATCTCCCTCCCGCGCCGTTGCGTGCTCGGTCCATATAGTGTTTTTAACCACGATTTCCCGACCAAGGTCACCGATTTTCGCAGAGAGACCGCCCTGGTAGTCGCAGAGGACAGCGATCGGCGCTTCCCACCCGTATGGCTGACCTCCGCCGTCGGTATCGCTACCGTCAGCATCGCGTATACGCCGCCAGATTGTCGCTGTTGCCGTATATGACCAATTGGCTACCGAAGACATCAGTCATCCCTCCATCTCAGCACAGCGGCACCTGTGGCGCGTATGCGGTCGCAGTTAATGAACCACTCACCGTCGCTTTTCACATACGCCGTCGTTTGCTGGCCGGCATCGGTGATCACCCACACCCTGGTAAACGTCCGCGGCAGCCGTTGCTGCACTGAAATCCAGGACATCAGCAGCCACCAACAACCATGAACAGACCCACGCTGTTACCAGCGCTTATCGGCAACTCACTGGTGCAGCCGCTGGTATCCAGTTTCGCCAGAGAGTCACGCAGCCAGGTAATCCCATCTTCGCCGTAGTCGAACGAGCGCGACGCCCCTGATGGTGCCCCCTGCGATTTGATACGCCGGGCACCGGAAGACGTCGCCATGAGCGCAGCGGCATACATCAGGATGAGTTTTGCCGTGCATTCGTCATATCCCGCACCATCGAGGCACGGGATAATCTTGTTCACCACGCAGAGAATCGGATCGAGCAGCACGCCGGGGATGGCGTAACCCAACTCACCGAGGAACGCCTGCACGTCTGCCGCTGTGATTGGGTCAGCCATGATTATTTCGCCTTCTTCGTTTTGCTGGCAGATTCATCCTGCTGTTCTGCCTGCTCTGCAGCCTCAGCGCCCGGCGTAGCCACTTCAAGCGTCTTCTCTTCCACTTCGCTCACCACTGACACGCGTCCAGCAAAAGCCGCCGGAATGTCTGCCGCGACGAACTCATGGCCTACCGGCATCTGCTGGAAGACACCATCAATCATGCCCCAGCAGCCGGTTTTCTCGACCTTTAACGTTTTCATTCTTTCTCCCGAAGAGAAGGGGCCGAAGCCCCTTAACCTTGTGCGTTGAACACTTTCGAACGACCGTTGAAGTCGCGCTTAATCTGCAGACCGACAGCGCTCCAGACCAGAGAGTTGTAGTTGTCGAACGGATTTTGACGCGGGATCATGAAGGTGCCCACCGGTGCGGCGATGCGCGTTTTGATGTACTGCGAGTTGCGTACATACGCGATGAAGTGGTTGCCGGTCAGTTTAAAGGTCTGGTTCACCGACTCGATGCGGCCGTAACGCAAGATATATTCCAGCACAGTGCCTTCTTTGAAGCCTGCGGAGTCAGAATACGGCTTGCTCATGTTGCGCATGATGTCAGGTGATACCCAGACCTTCACTTTCTCCTGCACGTAGTTATCGTCCAGAAGCTTCGCAAACGGCCCGGTAAAGAACGCGACCATCTGGTCTGGCGTCGCTGTGGTCAGGTCGATGTTAAGACCGGAAGCGCTCAGATCTACTTGGTTGGTATTGGCGTGGTTGGTGATACCGGCACCGACATAGCCCTTAACCTTCACCTTCTCGTCACCAGACAGCATGTAGTCAGCCATATCCTCGCGGATGGCTGCAACGTGCGCTTCCTGGTCATCGGCCATTGCGTCAAGGTTTTCGGACTGCATGCCGTTCCACTCACGCCATTCGCGGCTGTAGCCGGTGTTGAAGATCGGGATTGGGTCACCAGCTTCGTCGTAGATGACTTTATCCAGTTCTTCCGGCACATGACCCGTCAGTGTGCGATGAACTTTCCCCGCGTCACTGGAAACGCGGTACAAAGCTGCGGTCTTGCCGATGGAGATCGGCGTACCGAGACCGAGCAGATCATCAAGCAGACCGTTACCTTCGTCATTGCGGAATACTCGGGTGGTAATGTTGTCAACTTCACGCCAGTAATCTTTCGAGATCAGCGCGGCCTGGTTAACTTCCAGTGCGCCGCCGTACTGTGTGATGAGTGAGTTCTGGTTAACGTTAAAGGACTCGCGCTGCATCAGCAGCTGATTCCATGCTTTCTTAATCTGATTATGTTCAGTAACCAGCTTTTTGTTAAATACGATCATGCTCATGCGGTAGCTTTCCCTGATTTGCGGACTTTCACGAGCTGGGCCTCGGCGCCAACGGTGATTTTCTCGCGAGAGTAAAAAAGGACCACGTCAGTGTCAGGCGCAGTGGATTTTTGAAGAGTACCGTCGCCAGCGGAGACGAGACCTTCGTTTTCCAGCAAGACTTGTCCTGCTTTGACAAGCATGTGATAGTCAACGTCGTCTTCGCACATAATGGCGGCGCCAGTATCTCCGGCAGGAACGGCGTAACGGATATCACCGCCGCCGATATAGTTGTGCTGGAGTGCCAGAGCAACACCTGAACCGCCTGCCGTACCGTGCACAGCCAACTTCCCGGCGCTGTCCAGCATTACCAATGATCCAGGATTAACATCTGCAGCCATGATTGCTTCAATGACCTGTGGGTCATTCTTGCGGGCCGGACCCGCGATTACGGTATGAAAACGAGGTGCAAGAGCCATTATTCAGGTGCCTCCATATTAAGGATTTCACTCTGAGCGCCATTACCCTGAAACGCCGGGTTCAGACCTGTGCTGGTCTGGCACTGTGAGTACATATCGTTCAGCGCATCGCCAGCCAGCGAGTTGATCGCCGCTTCGGTCATAAACGGGAATTTCGCTTTAACCGCATCACGCTTGGTTTTGATGTCTTTTTCTGCGTTGGCCTGTAGCTGAGTTTTCAGCGTGCTGATTTCGTCGGTCAGCGGCTTAATTGCCAAATTTACCGCAGCGGTAATCGCGTCAGAGTTAATCTGAGTGCCAGGCTGGTCATCCCCCCCTGCTTTCTTCTGCGCCTGCTGGTTGTAGGCATCCCAGACCTGATCGTCGGTCAGCCCTTCGGTTTTTACGCCTGCAGTATTGAGCGCGGCGATCATCTTCTCTTTCATCGGGTTCATTTCTCCGTTGGTTTTGACTTCGTACTCAGTTGGTTTGCGCACGACTTCTACTGGCTCACCGACCAGCGTTACCGCGTTTTCATCAATGAGGTATTTCTGCTGGAAGAGTTTCGAGCCCTCTTCGTAGATGAATTTGTCCGGCCAGACTGTCACCACATAGCGATAAACGTCACTACCCGACGGCGAGCGGATGGCCTCACGCAGCATCTGGTAGATTTCGTCGAATGATGCGTCAGAGTTGTGGGTGAAGAAGAACTTCACCTTGTTCACCAGGCCGTCTTTAAGGCTGTTCGCCGCATCGATGAGGCTGACAGTTTCGACCTCCCCTTCCTGCCCGTCGGCGTTCACGAACATGCCAACACCCTCTTCCGGCGTACCGGCTCCCGGCTCGTCCAGCAGGATGGCGATGTGGTCGAATTGCATGTTGTGGGCGACCCAGGAGTGTTTCTTCCCCTTCGACTCGCCAGCCTTTTGTTCTTTGTTCAGCAGCAGTCCGGTGGAGACGTGGATCGGGTCGGCATTGTTGCCGGTGATCATGTCGTCGAGACGCTGAATCAGTCGCTTACCGTCAGGCTTGGTTTCTGCCACCGCCTTATTGACATAAACGTCCATCACGACCTTGTCGTTTGCCTTACTGACGTTCTGAGCCCACGCCCCGGCGTAATAATCATTCACCGCCTGCGGGTCGTTGGCGCTGACGTATTTTCCGCCAACCATCGGATGCCCGAGCGGCATTAACTTGCGCTCCATCGTCTGGTAGCTGTTGTTAATCTCCTCGGCAGGATAAAGCCCACCATTCATGACAATGTTGTCGACGATGGGAACCGCACCACGAATGACGTAGTGTTCCTGACCGTTGATGGTTGTCGTTGAAATGTTGGAGGCGTTAATTGCCAAGGATTTAACGTGGATGCTGGATAGCTTCACGTTGCGTCCTCATTTATGGATTTCAGGCAATAAAAAAGGCCGCCGTGGCGACCTATTTAATGTGTTTAAACTTCCATCGGAATGAACTGTAAATGTACTCCCCGCCCTCTTCCCTGTCGGTTAGTTTGGCAGTGATTTCAAACTGACTCCCTATGGGGAATACCTTCAAGTCAGACAATTTCTTAGAACACTCAACAGCCAGTGAGGTGCTAGCCCATTGGCCAGGGATTGGCCTAATATGAACTTTTCCCTTCTTTCCTGACATGCTGGTTGGGTAAAAGCTTTCTACAATCAACTTACGATACGGCTCATCTGGTTTTGCCATAAATCCTCCGCAAAACCTTTTTGTATCATGCCGCTTCGACCAAATTCCACTGTTCACGTTCTTTCGCCAGCCGTTCCGCCAGCCCTTTGTTGAATATGCTACCGTCGTCATTAAGCAGCGCCGGCACCTGACTGCAATAACAGTTGTACCGGTTGCCGTTCTCGGCGTAGAAGTCTCGCACCTGCTCGGTGGTGTACACCTTGCCGTGGCGGCTGGCGTGCCAGGTTCGCGTCGTCGGTTTGAGTGCCGATAGCCACAGTAGGCCGGTATTCAATCCAAGCCGATCCGCTGCCCAGTCCGTCTCGTTCCATTGCGCATGCCGCAGCGCACCGACCTGCTCAGTCTGAGCGATGGTCTTCGCTTTCGACATCGACACATCAAGGCGCTTGCTGATAACGCTGGCCGTTTCTCGAGGATTAACGCCACGCGCTACCGCGTCGGTGATGATATTGGTCAGATCGCCGCGGGCTGCGTCGCTGATGACCTTCCAGTCACTGAACGTTGTCAGCCTGGCTGCCGCTATCTGGTTCAGATAACCGGGGCTGCTCAGAAGTTGCGTGAAAGTCGTCTGGCTGGCGTACACCTGCGACTGCTGCGAGAGGTTGTTGAATGCCTCCAGCGTGCCGCGCTGCACCTCAGCGACGACGTAATCCATCGCCCACAGGTTTTTCTCACTACCTTCCAGCAGGTAATCGTCCAGAATGGTCTGTACCGCTTCAAGCAGGTCCGCCAGTTCCTGCGCTGACATGTCGTAGATGAACTTGCCGGCATTGACCTGGTAGAGCGTGGGCTCGTCGCCGTTAACGTGGCACAGGAAGTGCCAGTTGTGGCTGTTAACCTCTCGCTCTCGCCAGGTCAGACGCTGGTCAAACAGCGCTTTTAGTGCGTGTTTAATACCGAGATACCGACTCTCGATATCCCGAAACATAGCGGTAACCTGCTTTGCCGATCGAGTAGGGTCAACCTTGCTGCGCGGTACTACCGGTGTCCCGACTTTCGTCTTTTGCTCCGGCGTCATCGGCCAGTGGATCATTGGTTGTCACCTTGTCATTCGGGTTAGGTGGTTGCTTTGGCTCTGGCAGAGGGTCGAGGCCTACAATCTCGCGCAGTTCGTTGGCAGTAAATGGCGGCTCGCCACCATAGAAGCCAGAGGTTTTCTGGACGATGTCTGCCAGTTTCGAAGCGTTCTCGATTTTCTCTTTCTCGCCCGGAGCCAGCAGGTCGGTCCATGAAATGGTGACCTCTCCATTTGTCGGCGGTTCGATAATGCCAAGGGTCCAGAAGCGTTCCAGCAATGCGGTGATTCGGTCAGTCATGAAGCCGTTGCGGCGGGTATTGCGGCGAATGGCCCAGTCGGTTTTATCCTCATCGCTCGCCAGGCGCCCGGTCTGCTGTCCAAACAGGATGGTGAAGGGGATTTGCACTGACGCTGCCAGCTCGTTCGCGGTGACCTCCCAAGTCGGCCCCGGGTCGCCTGGCGTCACGCTCAGAACACGCATCTGCCCGGCCTGCATAACCGCCGCCGCATCGGTGCCGCGATTAAGCTTATTGACCTTGTCGCCCATCGCTTCGCCGAGGTCGGCATAACCAGCTCTCTTAGCCTGGTCAGCCAGCGTGGCCATATCTGTTTCTTTGCTGAACTCGACCGCGATCTGCCGGCTGGCGTTCTTCAGGAAGCCCTCTGCACCACCGCCAGAAATCTTCTCAAGGTCGAGCCCTTTGTTGTATCCGGCCTCAAGAAGCGGGATGCCAGACAGGACGTTGTCATCCTCTGAGCCTTCGCAGAACAGGATCACCCTGCTTGGATGCACAGGCTCACCGCGCATCGGTCCGACGAAAGCCTCGTCTCCAACCGGCTGCTCGTTGAAGTTGAACATCTTCGGCTGGCCGAACGTCTTGGACTGGCGATCGTTATCCCATTCTGCAACCGTCAGTTGCGGCTCCCACACAGGGATCAGCTTAACCAGAGCTCCTTCACCGAGCCTCTTCACAAGAGTGGTGTCGACTTCCTCATTCCATGACCGGTTATCTTTGATCTGCAGTAACAGCGCGGAGTAGCGCCCCACCATATTGCGGCGGTCGGCATCCTTCACCTTCGGCCACCATTTTTTCATGAACCTGGTGACTTTCTTTTCCCATGGGTTGGTTTTCTTCGCCTCCAGGGATTCATCCCCATCAACGATAACCGGATAATCCTGCCAGCAACCATCCAGAAGACGATGCACCACGGCGAAACCAGCGGCGTTGCGCCGGTACATATTGTAAAAGTCATGGAAGGTAATGGTGCGCGGGTAGCCAAACTCCTGGTAAAGCGTCGGGCGCTTGGTATTGCCCCCGCCGATACCGATGGCGTTAAGGTAATTCGCTCGCCGCATTTCAGTGGCGAGATTGTTCACAGCCAGTTGAAGGCCGTTATCTTGTTCGCTCACTGGCGATGCTCCTTAGAAGAATACAGTGCCGACCTGCTTACGGTTGTTCTTCGTCACTGCGAAGTAACGGAAGCTGTCAGCGCCGTGTGATGTGAAGTCATGAAGTGGTTTATCTTTCCAGCAACCGCGCTTGTCGTCCCACTCCTTGCGGTAACCTTCGAGGTGGGAGATGCCAACAGCACACTTTTCCTCATCGAAAACGCAGGACTTGATGATTTCACGCACCGACTCTATGCCAGTGTCGATCCCCGCCTTAGGAACAACGCGGAAATTCATCGAATACATCTGGCCGTCAATCTCGTAGCCCTCGCGTGCTAGTTCTTTGCGTGACTTCGCGTCAGCAGCAAATTCGCGGTTCTCGATGTCGTGCGGGCCCCAGTGCTCGCCGTACTCGTAGCCGCGGTCTTTCAGCACCTTCATATAGTGCCTCAGCCCCTCTCCAGAGTTTTCGTAGTAGTCGATGATGTGAAACTCCTCTCCAACTTCGCGAACAAACCAGATCGCCGTGGAGTCGCCCACACCAATATCCCAGAACGTGTGAACCGGTAGATGTGAGTTATCCGGGATTTGGCCGATCCGCTTGTTGGTGTAGAGCCAGCGGAATTGTTTGGCGTAGTACGCGCCCTCGACCGACTGCTGGAACGCCTCCGCCGGTATCGTCGGGTATTCGCGCTTCATGTCGTCGCCGAGCGTCTTTTCTTTGGCGTAATACCAGGCTTTTTGGCGTTCGTTGACTACTACGCCGTGCTTCGCCTCCATCTCAGCGAAGTATTCAATCAGGCGTACTGGCAGCGGTTCTACCTGGTCAATTGCGTACTGTGGATTCTTCCACCAGGAGAAGAAGAAAAACTTCCAGTCCAGCGCAGATAACGGCTTGCCCTGCAGTAACGCTTTCTCTGCCGTCTGACAGTAATCGAAGAAATAACCCGCCCGGCCCTCGGCTGTGCTCTCGATAGTAGCGAAGCATCCAGCCGATACTGCCTCAAACGCACCAGTGACAATTTCTCGGGCTTTGTCAGGATATTTGGCACATATCTTTCCGAACTCGGAGACGTGCAGGTAACGCAGCGTACCGCCACGAAATGAGGTGCTGACGTAGAGTGATCCGCCCTTCTTAAAGACCAGCTCGCCAGCTGAGTCGTTGCTCGCCGGATTGGCCGCCTTTATCTCAGCTGGCAGCTTGTCGTATGCATACTTCACCTTTTCTCGAAACAGGCGCTTTGCATCATTCAGCGTGTGGGCGATCAATGCACACTTTGCCGACTCGAACAGTGCCGCGTCGAGCTGGATGATGCACACCTCAGTCGTGAACCCGAGCTGGCGAGCCTTCAGAATGATGTTGCGGGTGTGGATACCCTCGAAGTATTCCCGCTGTTCAGGCGTCATCCTGAAGCGTGTGGGCTTTCCTTCTTTGTCGGTGATCCAGTAAAGATTGTTCAGCCGCCAGTCTTTGTCGGACAGCAGCTTGAGGTGCTCAGGTTTCATTACGCCCCCTGAGACAAGGAATCCATCAGGTCAGAGAGTTGCTTAACAGAATTGTCGCCTTCCGGCCCGTCAATGTCATAAGCCTGGCGTTCGAGTCCGATCAGGTTCTTCAGCGCGTCGCTCAGCGCTTTTACCGCTTTCACGCGCTCTGGCATACTGATAATCGAATGGTAAATCTCGTTCAGCTTATCCCGGCCATTCTCATCGGGAGATAGCATCAATTCGCCAAGCTTTCGCAGAGAGTCAACATCTGCGCACTCGGCGCCGAGCTCATCAAAAAGAGCGTTCGTTATCTCCCTGGCACGCCGGATATCGCCGCGGTGCTCCATGCGCACAGCAGCAACCACCTCCGCCGTAGCCTCTATAAGTACGCGCTCAGACAATGCTGTTTCGGTGCGTACCTGCTTGCGTACCTCTGCTTTGCGTACCAGATCGTCAGCGCGTTCCTTCACCTTTGCGGCCAGGTCGCGAGACCAGTCGTCACGCTTAGCGCGCTTACGGATAGCACCTTCGCTGATGCCGTGTTGTGCTGCAATTTCACGGAGGGACATCACCCCGGCCCGGTACGCCGTCTCGATGGCCTCCCAGTCCGGTTTTGCCATAATTTTGTCCTCGCCTTGACATTATCGAGCCACCTCTTGAAGTGGCTCTGTAATGCCCTACTGGCGTTTTGTTTCCGCCTGCCTGATGTCAGCCTTATCACGGTTGCACTGCCCCAGAGCTGATAGCAGGCTGATGTTCAAATCCAGGCTTTGGCCCCACGTGAGACTATCAGGGATTGCCGGTTGTGGGGTCTCAGCCGTCAGGCTGGCCGGGAGTGGTACCACCGGAACTTTGACGTAAACCGTTCGCGTATTGTTGCAGCCGCTTAACTGCGCCAGCAGGAACAGGGCGATTAGTGCAATCATCATTCGCAACAGCAACCCGGATGCCAGCCGAGGCTCCCGATGCGTCCAGTGCGATCTGCTCTTTAGCATGCTGGTTAGCCTCTGCTATGGAATTGAAGATGGTCATGGTAGCCAGGGCGTTTGAGGTAATAGCCTGAGCGCTGGTTACCTGCTGCTCTGCGTTGTCAGCACGGGATTCCTGCTGCGCAGCAGTATTGTGGTAATGCATAGCCAGCCACCCAAGACAGACTATCAGGCAGATAACCACTGCGCTGAAAGTTGCTGTTAAACGGCTCATTTCTGTTCCCACAAACAAACTTCTCGCTCAATCTCACGGCGAGTCACCAGGCCTTTCCACTGCTTACCCTTGGCGTAGGTCCAGCGGCGCAACTGATCACATGCACCTTTCTTGTCGCCCTGGTTGATTTTGCGCAGCAGGGTGGATGTCTGGAAGTTGCCAGCGCCGACGTTATAGGCGAACGAGTAAAGAGCCCCGCGCATTGTCTCTGGGATCTGCTTCTGGATGTACGGATCAATCTGGCGAGCGACGGTGTTCAGGTCTTTACTGAGAAGAGCACGGCATTCAGCCTCGGTGTACTTCTTACCGAGCATTATGTCTTTGCCTGTATGTCCATAGCAGACAGTCCAGACACCCACAACATCCTGATAGGGAGCGTACCGTACCCCTTCTAGACCGTCGTTACCTGTTGGACCGGTGATGAGAGCAGAAGCAATGGCGAGCGCACCACCACCGCCGGCGACCACACCAATCAATTTTTTTCTCATTGCGGGCGTCATAACTGCTCCTGTACATCGCCAGCGATGCGCTTCATTGCCTCGGTAACCACCTCAGCAGATGCTGGGCGATCACTATCAGGCTTATGGGAAACATCAGCCAAGTAACTCGCCAAAAGTTGCGTGCGTTTTTTTTCTTCGTCAAGCCGCTCGCGCTCTTCCTTCCGTTTTGCGTAATAGGTCCTGATCGTGAAGTACGCCGATATCAAGGCGCCGATGATAAAGACATAATCCTGTAGACTCAGAACGGAGAAGAAACCAAGCAGCCCTGACCACCAGTACGGTAGGTTGTGACCATCGGTTGGGTTCATACGTTGCATCTCTCACCTCCGATTTAAACGGGGTGCTGTATCTAGTCATGAAAGGGTCAGGCCCGTCGGGCTGGATTTAACAACGAAGCGTATCGATGATGATTCCCGCGGGCCTGAAAATGAAAAAGTCAGCGCAACGGCTGACAATGAGGGTAAGGCGTTGGCTCTGTGGCCTGTTTTCCCAGCTGACGGGATTGGGCTGTGGTGGCCGGTGCTGATCTCCGACATAACTACCGTTTCAATGAGTAGCTGTTGCACGCGCATCAGCCTGCGCATTCACCACAACGGAAAGAGCACTGCCGCGCCAGGGAAATGTGCCTGGTCTCACCGGGATGTGCGCACATGCTCAATGCTCTTACCTGTTGTGTCCGCTATCTGGTTCAGAACTCTCGCGTATGAGCTTCATACGTGTAGTGCGGCACGTATTCACTCAAGAGCCCTGACCGGATTACAGGCATAAAAAAGCCCAAGGCGTTAACCTCGGACTTAAATTTATCTTACTGCCAGTGCATACAACATTGGCACAATATCAGAATTACATGAAATGTAGGCTAATTAATCCAGTTTTGCAAGACTTGCATCTAAATTTGTCGCCTTTTGTTGTGAGCGTGATCTCGTAACTTGCAAAAGTGCATCAGTATCAAGCTGGTTAAAGATGCAGAGCATTGCCTCCCAGCGCGCCGTGAAGGTTTCTGACCAGTTCTTTGACGTTACCCCTACCATAGCTGCAAGGTCTCTGTACTGATATTGGTCACGCCCGGCTAGCGCAGCTTTCGTATCCTGCGCCGCCAGCCAGATAAGCTGACGCAGACGGTCCACTGTTTTCTTTGCAATGCGCACTTCGGCCAATTGCTGGCTGAATTGCTCCCACGCCCAACGTGTTATCGTCTCCTGATGCTCCCAGCGGATATTGTCGCTGTAGTTCCAGAGCAGCCAGGCTTGCTCATGTTCTTCGAGCGACAGCAGCGCCCGGCGCCAGGATGCCGTCGCAAATTCTACCGGTTGCACCAGCGGGATATGGGAACCTTTAGCGTGTGACTGCTTGCCGGGAATCGGAGGATTATTCAGCGTTATCCACTTTTCGTTTACCTCATCCCAGATGCGCGGCTTTTTCCGTTTGAATGTGTTTGTGTCAAACTTGGCGTTCTCCAGCCAGGCCATCAGTTGCCCTTTCGTCGCCCCACTCAGATCTGCAGTGGACACTATCAGCCGCTGGCGAACAAATTCTAAATATTGCGCTGTCATGCTGTTTCTCCCAAGACCTGATAGATGCGGACAAAGTTCTTCAATATGCGATAGTCAACCAGTACGGTGCCGCGGGCCCGGAACAGACGGAGCTTTTGCCAGCGCTCCCGGATGCGCTCTATGGCGAGCTGGCTCATGCGGCCTCCCGTTGTTTTACGAGCGCACGGCGAAGCGCGCTGTAATGGCGCCTGATTCCTTCCAGTTCTTCGATGTTGTATCTGTGAGGGGTGTTGTTGTTTTCGAGGGCCTCGACGCGCTCAGCGCCGATTTTCTCTATCAGATTGATGCGGTATTGCTGCTGGTTTCCCGACAGCTGCACATTGCAGTGATGGCACTGCTTGTGAATATTGTCCTCGTTGTAGCGCAGGTGTGACGCCTTCCCGCGGGAGCGGTAATGCCCGGCTTCCCACTGGACCGTTTCGAACGTGCCGCAACTGATGCACGGCAGATCGTGGTCACGCTCTCGGATATAGTCGTTTACGACACGCTGGGTCATATCTTCCCAGTGTCGGAGTGGCCTCACAGTTGCTTTGCGCTCGCGCCAGGCTGCACGCTCTTTCTTCGCTTTTTCCTGGGACTGCTTTTCGCGTTTCTTATCGAGTTCCTGCATGGCATATTCAGCGCCATGCCCAGGACAGCACCAGCGATGGTTTTCGAATGCAGGAGTGAATTTCTCCCGGCAGATTTTGCAGCGTCGTTGGGGTTTCTTGGCCATGTTCACCCCCACATCCTGTTACGCCAGCGAGAGTCTGGCCGCGGCGGTTTTTTGTCCTCCACCAGCTGCGCGCTGACAGCCCATGTCATAAAGTCAGGGTTTAAGCTTCGTTCGACCTTTACGCCCCGCTGACGATATCTCGCTACCAATTCTTCGGCCTGCTGCGTTGTGCATTCGAGATGGTGAAACCATGAGCGTTTCATCGGCATCACCCCGCGAAGCTTAAAAGTTGGTTGGCGGCGTTCTCAGCTTCCTGCAGGCTGTTGAAAGAACGAGAGAGGATCCACCGCCAGAGAACATCGAGCGATGCTTTGTACAATTGCTGAAATTCGCACTCGTCCATGCTGGCGAAAGAAATGCTGCGGGGGTGTTTTTTCAGCGTGCCGTCTGGCAGCTGTATGGCGTCATAGTGGCCGGCTTCAACGATGACCCACGCCCGGTAAGCATCGAAAGATTTGCAAATACTGATATAGCCGGATCGCTTCTCGGCTATTCGGTCGAGATATTGCCCGGCGG
This sequence comes from Klebsiella sp., assembly GCA_036498385.1. Classification (GTDB taxonomy): domain Bacteria; phylum Pseudomonadota; class Gammaproteobacteria; order Enterobacterales; family Enterobacteriaceae; genus Klebsiella. The sequence continues at coordinate 36,434 of DASYFN010000040.1, read as the reverse complement.
CATCAAGTAACGCCGATTCACTCCCGCCATATGCAGCAAGGTATTTGGCGTAACCTGTGATAAGCCTGCGCTCATTAGACGAAATCGCCCCGCCGGTAGGTTCCCAATATTCAAAACCGAGATTGAGTAAAGCAAAGTAACGGCGGTGAAACGCCGGATTACGGACAAGCTTATAATCGGCTTCAAGAACGGAGCCGAGCTTGCATTTTGATTGCAGAAAATCACTGGTCTCCGGCGTAGCGGGGATCAGGATACCTTGAGATTGTTTTATTAAGTGAAGCTGCGCCATCGTCTTCTCCGAAGGCGCATTACTGTCAGGTGACTGGTTGTTCAGGCCAGTACAGCAAGTATGATGTAGTTAACTGTGAAGAGTCAATTTTTAGAGCCCATTTCTTGGATAACTTCAACCAGAGATGCTCTTGACCAGATGTGCTCATCTTTATCTATTTTTCTTGCGGTGATTTCTCCATCAATATTGGACAGCAGACGCCTGTCATCTTGACCTAACAGAAATGAGCGCACCACCTTGCCAGATTCATCTGTTATGGTGGCCCAAAAATCCCCCTTCCGCATTGGTTCAATACCATCACTCACATTACCCCCTGAGAGACAAACTGACGCACTCACTAAAACGGGTAGCAGCATCAATGGTAACGCGAACGCGATGCTCTGAGAGAAAGGCCGCCACCAAAATAAATACACTCAATAAAACCAGTCCTCCGCGCTTTCCCAGGTCTCGCGGAGTATCTCCTGGATAACCTCCTTATCATCAGCGATGCCGCCATAGACACTCAACCCGTCAGAGCCAGCACGGCGAATCGTCAGCTGGCAGTCTTCATAGTTCTGATTTAAGCGACGCAGCAGCTCTTTCTCCAGCGCCTGAACAGCGCCGGTGGGTAATTTTTTGTTCTTGTCGATTGTCACTTCGATTTTCATAGTATCACCTCGCTTGATGCACTGTATAAATACACAGTAATTATTGTAATGATTTTTCAGAAATGCAATCAAAAACAGAAATAAAGATTTTATCTTTTAATATCAATGGTTAATGAAAATTTTCGTGGGTTTTAAGATGATTTGTGCGAGTAGAATTGAGTGTTGTTTAGAAACCACCCGGCTTCAAATAGGTTTTGTAGATCAATTATTGATATATTGATCGCTTTAAACGATCGATGCAATTAACTCCATGTATTTCAATAACTTGTTATTAGATAAGCGCACAATAAAACAGATACCCTTCAAAACACATGAGAAGTCAAGCGATAGGCGCAGTAAATCGCTGGTGACGCCCGTCATCGGTGGAAAATATTGCTTTGTTTTTGTGGTTCATGCTCTCAGACAGGCATCAAATAACGCCTGTCCCTGATAAAACTGCAACGAGCATTGGCTATTTTTTGGCGTTCTGCTCAGCCATTTCGGTATAGCGTGGGTCACTTGCTTTCGGTAGCTCAACGCTTTTTTCTCGGTAGTAACGCACGCGCTCCATGAAATAGTCGCGTAGGTGTTCTGGTTGTTCTCTCGCTACCACTTCCGCGACGACCGGCATGTTCAGGCGCTCTTTGTACGCGACGCCGGAAGCCGCCAGGTCAACGTTTACCTTGTCCTGCTCTTCCGGGCTTTTTGATGCAATATTCCACTTCGACATAGAAAAATCCCCTCTGGTGTTGAGGGGATTGTAACGCATTTGGATTGTCTTTCAGTGACTGGCTTTGCGTTCTGCGGGGGATTTAGGCATGCTCCCGCTCCTTCTGGTGCTCGTCTTCGCTGCTGAAATCGTCGCCGTCTATTGGCATCAGGTACTGTGGCGGGTAAAGCGCCCAGCCCTTTCCAGCCCATAGCGGTGAATCTTCCCCAAACTTCGCCTTAACATCACCAGTGACAAACCAGGCTGGAATTTCTCCGGCATTATTAGAGCGTCGCCCCTGTGGTGAGGTGAATGTCCCACGCACGGGAATTAGCTTGATGAGGCTGACACACCGGCCAATCTCTTCTGGGCTGGCGCTATCAATGATTAACGCCATACCTCCTGCGCGTAACTCAGCCATGGTTCACCTCCTGCGGTGCGGCTGCGATCATCAATTCATAAATTTCAGCCACCTCTCCCGTTTCGTTGTCTCGCATCGCTGACAGAATCATCTCTTTTGTCGGCTCCTTAGGAACCATCACGAACCCCTCTGGAATTACCGGAGAGTTGCCAGTCAATTTGGCGCGGGCTTGCCAAGCCAACCACGCAGCATTTTTGGCGCCAACCCCATCGATTGGTAAGTTGTCCTCGTTATTCCATGCGTTGAATGCTGCTCGCTCGTCCGGCACTACCGTCTGCTGCGCGTGGCGATAGAGCGGCGTAGAATGCAGACCTAATATCCCCTCAGCATTGGCGACATAGCCGCTATCGGTGGTTAATTGGTCACCAGTGCGGGCGTGAACAATCCACGCCACCGGCTCTTGCTGAGTGATTGGCGGGTGGGCATAGAGTGGTTGATACAACCCCAGTTCGCTTGCCTCTTCGGAAAATGACCAGTGGGGGTTAGCGTTGCCTTTAATGTCAGTAGTGCGATAGCGCCACGCCACCGGCTCGCTGTCCTTCTCGGCCTTGCGGCGTTCCTGTAGCTCACGCAGTGCAGCAGATAATTGCCCAAAAAAGTCATACTGCTCGCTATCTTCTTTCGGGTCGTAATCTTGCTGCCAGTGACCAACGGCATCAATTAGGTGCTCAACCGTGGCTGTTAACTTGTTATTGGTCATTGCAACACCACCTTTGTACCGTGTTTTACTAATTCTCCGGCATCAATACCGACGTTCAGCCAAAAGCTCAGAGCCAACAAAATATCGTCCTCATTCTTGCAGTGGCAGGCGTTAACGAATTCCTGAACGGTTTTTACTGCCAGTTTCGCCATTTCCCCTTCGGTCAGGCGTTGCGGTGATTTACTGCTCATTAGTTGGCTCCCTCGCGCAGCTGCTCAATTTCGAAGTCCAGCTCATCGGAAATGCTGTCCAGATACGGTTGCACCATCGCCTCTTCGTACTGTCGATTTTCAGCAAGGCCGCCAGGGCAGATGTTATCGTGACACTGGAGGACAATTTCTTTCGCCTTCTCAAGTCCGCGCGCCTCGGCTTCGGCTACGATGCGATCGGTGGCGGGGAATGGGTTCTCTGCGTTAACGTCGCGAGAGACGTACATGTTGATTTCGGACACATAATCCAGTGGAACACCGGCAAACATTCCGTCTTCGCCTTCAGAGTAATATTCAACGTGGTTCTCGCTGATATCGGTCAGCAAGCGAATCATCGCCACATTCTCCGCAGCCAGTTGCTTAAACTCCCTCGCCAGCTCCAGATACTTTGTCTCTTTGATCGACAGCTCGCCAGACTCCAGCGACTGAATGAGCTCGTTTACTGTTTCGGTGTTCATTTTCTCACTCCCGCCAGGCACTGGTTAAAAAGGTTGGTCAGCTTGTTGGCACCGCAATGATGATTGCTAAACTGAAAATCCGCCGACGTGCTTTCGGTTACGGTTGTCTGCTCTGCAAGGGTGTAGCGATAGCCTTTGCGCTCACCTGCTCGCAAAACCCGGCCGTCATTGAAGGTGGCCCAGATAGCTGAGTTGACGACAGAAGAGTGCAAGCCTGTTCCGGTGCGTATGTCTGAAAAAGTGCAACCAGGATTGCTGCCGATAAAATTGATGACGATTTGAGTGCCACTTACTTTTTTCATGACCGGTTCTCCCGATAGCTGTCCCAGGTAAACGAAATCGTGCAGCCGCCGCCGTCGTTCATGCGGTCGATGACGCGCTCGCCGATAAACTGCGTCAACTCATCCTTCGGCAGGTTGCTGATCAGGATCGTCGGCTTCAGGCGCTCGTAGCGGGTGTTGATAATTTCGAACATAATCAGCTTCTCGGCATCGCTACCGAACTGAACGCCAACTTCATCAACGATAAGCAGGTCTGGCCTGGTGAAGTGGCGGATCACCTCATCCTCGGTGCGAGTGGCTGTTTTTGCCCAAGTAGATTTAAACTCCCGGGCAATCTTCAGAGCCGTTGTGAATACGACTGAGCTTTGGTGCTGCTCAATCACATGTTTGGCGATGGCCAGCGCAAGGTGGTTCTTTCCGGTACCAGGCTTACCGCACATAACCAACCCACCACCCTGCTGGAGGCGATCAGTCCATTTCGAGGCATAGGCCTGGCAGACACGCAGCGCGCACTCAGAATCTTTTCCAACCGGCTTGTAGCTATCCAGGGTGCATGATGCGAATCTCTCAGGGATCTCAAGTTGGCGAAGCAGTCTCTCGACGCTTTGTTGGCGAACCTGTTTTTCCCATCTCACTTTCTCAGCTTTCAGGAAGCTAAGTTCATCACGAAGGCAGCCTGGGCAGCGCGTAGGTGGTGATGGCAGCCTGACAGTGCCGTTCGTAAACATCCTTTTGCGTTGCTCATATTCACCATGCTTTTCGCAGAACACACGTTCACACACCAGCTCGCAATTCGGGATTTCCTCTGGTGGCTTACTCAGGATTTCGAGCATCTTCTTGATGGTTGAAATTTTTTCTTCCAGTTCCATGATCAGTCCCTCGCCCATGATGGGATTTCAGTCTGCCCGTAGTCTTTCGCTGCAAAGTTTTCATGCTGGCGCCCATTAGCAATCTTGCGAGGTGTCCGCGAAGACGCCTGCTTGTTCTGGTAGCTCAGTTTTTGGCTGGCGGTAATAAACCAATTTTTCGGTTTCTCATGGCTGAATTCGATATCCAGCTTTTGAAGTTCGTACTGCAGGTCAATCAGCGGGTACAGGGTTAACCACGCCTGGTAGTCTTTGTGATTCAGACGAACCACAGAACCTTCGAATGCATATCGGCTAGCCATCTGATGAACAGTTGCCTGCTCAGCCCCTTGGTCACCTTCGCAAGTCGCGGAAGCGGCTTGGGTGTTATCCAAGGAATCAGGATCAGGGTTAAGGGAATCAGGAATCAGGTTAAGGGAATCAGCAGGATTTAAACTGTTCTCTACTGATGCTTGCACCATGTTTGCACCATGCAATTCTGGTGTTACTTTATTTTCAACAGCTTGACTTGATTCTGAATCCTTCTTTTCTTCCTCTTCATCTTCCTTGCACTGTTCTTGCCCGGTGCTTTTATCGTTCTCAAGAGGTTCAGGTATCTCGCTTGCAGCTTCTTTGCAGTGTGGGTTTTGGTGCTTCTTCCAGTTCGATATCTGGATGTAACAATCCCCATTGACCTGGTAGCGACTAATAAATTTATGGTCATTAAGTTGCTGAAGAAGAGCATCACAATCAGCCTCATCAAAAGGGAGAAGCATCGCTTTAATTTTTTTAGGGCGATCATCAAGACGCCCTTCTTTATCTGCTATCGTCCAAAGACCAGCAAACAGAAGTCGCCCCAGAGGATGGCATTCTGCAAGCTCATCATTTGTGAAAAAGCCTGGTTTGATATTTCTGGATCTGGCCATTTAAAACTCCACAGGTTGTGTCGGTCCGTAAATGCCTTGGGACTCACGCTCAGCCCGAAAAGACTCATATTCTTCTCTGCGCTTCCTGAGTTCCTGTTCATCAGCTGGCTCGATGGCGTACGCATTCGAGTCATGCATGGCAATGACGACGCCGTGTTTTTTTCTGATGTTCAAAACGGTATCTGCGCCGATGCGGATCAGCCGCTCAGCCGTAGCTAATTTGTCACCAAAGACGCTTATGCCAATGTCATCGAAGAGACTATTGACGTTGAGCTTCCCAAGGGTTTCGAAAGTGATGAAGTCGTTATAAACAGCGATGCTTTCAACGGACTCCCCTACTTGCGCTTCACAGCTCTGAGAGCAGGCGTGAATGATTTCCCCTAAAGAAAGCTCGAAAAATTCTCTGGAATCATTTACGCGCCACTCAGATAAAACCTCATGGACTTCTTTTTCTGATTCCAGTGGGGAATGGGTATAAAAAGCAGCTTCAATTTTGAATGGCGCCGGAACGCCAGTAGCGGACGACAGCTCCCTCGCCCGAACTTCTGGGCTTGTCGTGGTCATGCCGACTTTGTAGATCCCCGGCATGCATGGGTTACTTAATACATAAACCCACCCTTCCATCCTGAATTGCTGCGGGACTTCCATAGTCGTCATTACGCCGACTTGCTTTGTAATGGCATCAAGATGCATAATTACTCCTGTGAATTGATCCAGTTAATTCCACCTGAAAGCCGTTGGTGTCCTACCACCGCGGCTTTCGCCATTTTTAACGTCTTCACATAACCCCCAACATCGATGTCACCATCGTCATCAGTGTTCCTGTTTGCTCAGGCATCAGCCTGAACAGCGAAGCTATCCCCTCACTTACCTCCTTCAGTTTCTGGTGTTCCGGTGCGTTCAGCATCACGGCCTGCTTTGCTTCTGCGCACTCCTTAATGGCAGAAAACAGGCGCGACAAAACATCGTCACGAGGCATCAGCCGATTGCGGTATTCCAGCGGAAGAACAGCCATGATTGCCGGTGTTAGAAGACGCACATTCTCCCGGTACCTTTCCGATTCGACCTGGTTATCCAGGTAACGAAAAAGCTTCTGACGGGCGCGACTGATATCAGCGGGGAATTCAATTTCATCCCCGCCCTGCTGGCGCCATTCGTCGATGATGTATGCGGAAACAACATCCTGACCTGCTGTTGCCGCCCAGGCGCGAACGGCAGAGCGAATGTTGTCGTGATCTGCCACTCTCGGCTGATTTCGCTTTATCAGAGCACCCGGGTTAAATACGGTATTTTGTTGAAAGGAAAGTGTTTGCATGGTTAGCCTACTCCTTAGGCAGTCCGTCGGTTGGGTTTGGATAGGCATTCGGGTCGATCTCATGCGGAGTAACCTGCCAATTCAGCAACTGACAGAGCGCCCGCACTCGAGATGTTGGTACTTTCCCCGAATTCATCCAGCGACTTACCGCTTGAGATGAAAGCCCTAGGGCTTCTCCAAGCGCAGTTTGCGTTGTGATGGATTTAACTTTGTTTTTTAGCTTTTCGTTCATGGCTCCTCCTTAGATTGAAAATAAGCATACACATTGAAACTGAACGTTTCAATAAAATTACTCCAATTTATTTCAGTTACTTCTGAAACCTGTGGTTGTAAAATGGAAAGTATGAATACAGAAACCAATCAAGTTTTTGCTTATAGGTTCAACCAAGCTATAACGGAGCATGGTTGGAATCTTTCCGATTTAGCCCGTCGCGTTGGTGTTACGCCACAGGCAGTTCAGAAGTGGGCGAAAGGAAGTTCAATCCCGCGCGGTAGGAAGTTGAAGCTTCTTGCTGAAGTAACGGGAAAGCCCGAGCATTGGTATTTCATGCAGCCCGACACTGAAGATCCAGAGCTGTTAGCACAACTAAGTATTCCTAAAAAACTTGATGTTACAGAAGAGGCTCTTCTTGCGATCTTCAACCAGCTTCCTGAAACAGAAAAGCATCGATTAATCCTTCATGCGAAGGGTGTGCTAAGAGATCTCCAAGCGCTCAAAGATGATGTTAGTGATCTGATAAAAAACCTTAACCGCTGAACCCCTACTCTAACGCTGGCATATTCATGGGGAGCCGGATTAGGGTGATAGCGAGTAAAGTACCCAGAAATACAGAAAGCATGGGTAGCCAGTAGGCTGGTGAGGCACATAGGTGATGAAAGGTCGCAGAAATGCGGCCTTTTTTATGCGCTAAATAATGCAAGCATAAAACACAAAATATGCTTGCTTTTATTCTTATGCATTGTTTATTATGCAAGCACATTTCACAGCATGGTACTTGCATATGTCAGGCGATAAAAAAGAACCAAAAGGGAAAGCAAAAGGGGGAGTAGCTCGCGCGAAATCTCTTACCAAAGAACAGCGAGCTAATATTGCCAAAAAAGCAGCAGCGGCGCGATGGAGTGATAAGCCACTTAAAGCAACTCATAAAGGAAACTTCATGGATGAATTTGGCATTGATGTTGAATGCTACGTCCTTAATGACGAAAACAAAACCGCTGTGGTTTCTGGTGCTGGTCTTGCGCGACTGCTTGGCCTTGGTGACCACATGATAGCTGTCACTCGCCTCCTGAACGCGCAATATATGTCCGACTTCATAGGTACAGTTTTGCGCGAAAAAATGGAAAAACCATTTAAATTTCAATGGCACCATGGCGGATCAGTTTTTGGCTCAGGTGAAGCTAATGGCTATGATTTAACTGCCGTTGGCGACATGGCGATTGCCATTTTAAATGCGCACCAAGCAAATGCACTCCCTCAAACACGAGCCAAAGCTGCAATGATGGCCCAGAAACTGGCTGGTGCATCTATGAAGGCTGGGCTCAAGGGGCTAGCATATGCAGTAGCCGGTTATAGGCCGGAAGTACAAGAAGTAATCGATGCCTTTAAAGCATTCGTTCGCGAAGAAGCGCGACAGTATGAAAGAGAATTTCCTGACGAGCTGTATGAAGAATGGTACCGGTTATATGGACTTAATCGCCCGGAGAAAGGCAGGCCTATCCGTTTTGGTCAGCTTACTAATATGCAAATTTACGTTCCTCTCGCGAAAAGCAAAGGTAAGATTCTTGAACAGATCCGAGCGAGTCGTGACGAGAATGGTAAACAATCAGACAAGCTACACCTGTTCCTGTCCGAAATTGGCGTCAAGGCGTTACGACAACATATCGGCAAACTTCTTGGTGTTGCTGCGATGAGCGATAACAAAGAAGAGTACGAGGCTGGAATTGAAAAGGTCTTCGGGAGAATGAAGCCAGAGTTCTAATGACTGCAACCAACCCGGCCCCCGCGCCGGGTTTTTATTACCCCTTCCTCACAAACTCCGCCGTATCCCGTAGCAATCCCTTGTGAATCACATTGCCAACGGCCCTGCGCTTTGACTCCAGCGCATTAACAATTGCATCCCAACTTATCACTATCCGTTCGCTATCAAACAGGCAACAGCCACCATTTGTCCAGACATCAATACCTCACGATCTTCCTGTAGTTAACCTCTTTCCTCAACACCTCACCAGCTGACGCCGGTTTTTTTTGCCTCCTTCTACTAAATTTAGTTTCAATCATTTGACTATTGAAATTATTGGTTGTAAATTTAGCACATCGACAACAAACGCATTGTTGTCAGGTGATAAACGTTCCGCTGGCCGGCGACAAGGCAAGGTGAATAGATGAATACTGTAGAGCTTCGGAAGATTTTAGATGAGCACAAAGTATGGGTTGAGTCATTCAGGCATCAGGGAGCCCGTGCCAACCTGTGCGATGCCGACCTGCGCGATGCCGACCTGCGCGATGCCGACCTGCGCGGTGCCGACCTGCGCGATGCCAACATGCGCGGTGCCAACCTGTGCGGTGCCGACCTGCGCGATGCCAACATGCGCGGTGCCAACCTGTGCGGTGCCAACCTGTGCGGTGCCAACCTGCGCGATGCCGACCTGCGCGATGCCGACCTGCGCGGTGCCGACCTGCGCGATGCCAACATGCGCGGTGCCAACCTGTGCGGTGCCAACCTGCGCGATGCCAACCTGCGCGGTGCCGACCTGCGCGGTGCCAACCTGCCTGATCTCACCTTTGTCATTATGGGAATGGAATACACCATCACGATTACGAATGGGGAGTATCTCCAGGCTGGCTGCCAGAGCCACAAAATCGAAGACTGGCGCCAGTTTTCTAAGCGAGATATAGCAAAAATGGACGGCCGTTGCGCACTGAAGTTCTACCCTCGCCTGCTGGATGTTATCGACTTCTATATCAGCAAAGGCTCTCGTCCTGAGTGGCTTAATGAGCCAGAAGCTGAGGAGTGCGAATGATGTTCAGCTTTCAGTGCTGGGGTGGCGTATGAGCCGAAACGGTATTCGTTCACTGGTTATCGTGCTGGCTGTCAGTCTAGTTATCTGGTCAGCGGTGATTATCAAAATTCTGCATGTTGCGGGGGTGTTCAATGGTTAGTCATCATTACGGTACCCAGACCGTTAACCGCGGCGCCGTTATGCCAGGAATGCTCGTAAAGCATCGGGAAGGCACCTGGACCGCATCAGCAAACAAACGCGGTCGCCTCTACCTGCATCGCGGCATTGAGCGCACTTACACAACCGATTTGCTGGTTGAGGTTTATCTAAACGGGTTAGGCCAAGGCCTCAGTCAGTAATCGAACTAAGAATTTAACTGAGTTATCAGGCGGATTTTATCGCGCCGGGGATTCTTACAACCAAATTTCAGGGGAAACCATGAGCGAAATAACGGATTTAGTCGTCATTGAGAAAAGCAACGCGATGGCGGTTTTCACCAATAACGACCAGCTCGACCCTCTTATTGAAGCGATCGAAAAAGAGGCTCGCAGCCTGGTACCTGACGTGACCACCAAAAAAGGTCGCGACGCCATAGCATCCATGGCTCACAAGGTCGCTCGTTCTAAAACGTACATCGACAACGCAGGTAAAGACCTGGTCGCTGAGCTGAAAGCTCTGCCAAAGCAGATCGACGAAAGCCGCCGCGTTGTCCGCGAGCGTCTCGATGCGCTGAAAGATGAAGTGCGTCGCCCGCTGACGGAATGGGAAGCAGAGCAGACTCGAATCGCAGCGGAGAAGGCTGCTGAAGAAGAGCGCTTGCGCATTGAAGCCGAGCAAAAAGCGGCGCTCGAAGAGCTCAAAAAGCAGATTGAAACCGACCACGAAATGGCTCTGCTGATGAATGACACTTTCGACCGTGAGCAGGCCGAGAAGAAAGCAGAAGCCGAACGCCAGCGCATTGCCCGCGAAGAAGAGATTAAGCGCCAGGCAGAAGAGAAAGCGAAGCGTGAGGCAGCAGAACAGGCGCAGCGTGAAATTGACGCCGCGGCCGCCAGAGAGCGTGAGGCGATTTTGGCGAAAGAGCGCGCAGAACGTGAGCGCATTGAAGCTCAGCAGCGGGCCGAGCACGAACAGCAAGAAGCAGCTGAGCGTGCGGAGCGAGAAAAACAGGCAGCCGTGGAAGCTGAGCGTCGCAAGGCGCAGGAAGAAGCCGACCGAATCCGCCACGAAGCTGATCAGCGCGAACAGGCCCGGCTGGCAGAGGAGAAGCGCAAAGCCGATGAACAGGCGCGCCGCGAAGCCGACGTTAAGCACCGAAAGGCCGTAGGTGTAGAGGTTGTTAAGGCTCTGATGGCCAATACCAGCCTTACCCGCGATCAGGCTATCGAGGTGCTCACCGCGGTTAAAGACGGCCGCATTCCTCATACCGGTATCAGCTACTGAGGTGCTTATGAACATCAAATGTGAATGCACAGACATGCGCACATCTGTAGGCCCGCATAACACGTTAACCGTCGAGATGGAAGACGTGGTGCTGTCGGGGACGGTTAACAGTCGTGAAGTCTTCATGCAACTGGATTGGGGCGTGGTGATCGAATGTCTGGCGGAGCATGGCTACGTCATTACTCATCGGGAGAAAGCGGCATGAGCGCGGCGGAAAAATGGGATGACGACGAATTCATTCAGCTGATGAGCAATGCGATCGGCGAACGTGATTTCGACGATGACGAACCAGTAAACCTTTCTGCAGAACGGCAGAACCCGGTGATCAGCTGGGATGAATTTGCGGGGAATTTTCAATGACGGAGAAAAAAGTATACGTCGCTATCAGCGCTGTGTCCGGGGAGTTGGCTGAGAAAGGCATCAGCAAGGCCAGAAAACAGGGCAGCCAGGTCAACTACGCATTCCGTGGGATCGATGACGTTTACAACGCTCTGGCCCCTGCGCTGGTGAAGCACAAGTTGCTGATCCTCCCGCGGTGTACTGAGCGGTCATCCTGTGAGCGAACAAGCAAAAATGGTGGCGCGTTGTTTTATGTAACCGTCCGTGCAGAGTTCGACTTTGTCAGCACGGAGGACGGCAGCGTTCATACCGTCGTCACCTACGGCGAGGCGATGGACAGCGGCGATAAAGCAACGAACAAGGCCATGTCGATTGCGTACAAATATGCTGCCTTTCAGGCGTTCTGCATCCCTACAGAAGAGACGACTGTGGACCCTGACTATGAGGCTCACCAGGTAAGGCCAGCCGACGCAGATCAGATTCTCGCTGATTTCTCTGCTTACGCAGGCTCAGAGAACGATCCGAAGGCCCTCCAGGATAACTACGGGAAAGCATGGAACGACCTTCATGGCTTCCCTGGGCATCAGACGAAGTGCAGGGACGTTACCGGCATCCGCCTGAGAGAGCTGAAACAAGCCGCAAGTGGTGGCAGCAATGAAAATAACAGCTGAGTCAATCCTGTCCATCCTGCGCAAGGACGCGCGTAACAACATTACAGCGTTTCACCGCTGGCAGACAGCAAAGGGCGCTCTCGGTCACACAGCCGGAATAACTCTCAACTACCACGAGCCTTATTACGAAGGGTGGGCTCCGGCTCTTGAAATGCACGAGGTATTCATTTCAGCACCTGAACTTGAGCAGGTAATTCCCTTCCTCTCTGTAGAGAAATGGGGTGACGGGGTAATTGGTGGAGAAATTTATCGAATCCCACGGGAGGAAAAATGAAACATCACCGCGACGGAATCACCGTGGGAATTATCACTCTGCCCTATTCCATCAATCGCCGGGGATGGATCGCCCCAAGCGGAGACGTTATCAAAAACCCATTAAAGGCTCAGCGACTGGCTGAGCTGATGAACAGTAAGAAGGTGCTGGCATGAGCGGAAATATCCCCCTGATTTACGGATCTGTATGTAGTGGTATCGAAGCAGCAACAGTAGCCTGGGAACCGCTCGGATGGAAAGCGGCCTGGTTCTCAGAGATTGAAGCTTTCCCCTCTGCTGTGCTGGCTGAACGCTGGCCAGAAGTCGTGAACCTGGGCGATATGACAAAAATCGCTGCTGCGGTTCGCGCTGGAGAGGTGCAGGCACCGGATGTGATGGTCGGCGGCACGCCTTGTCAGGCGTTCAGCATTGCCGGTCTGCGCAATGGCCTTGCAGATGCCCGCGGTCAGTTAACCCTTTCATATGTGGAATTAGCTAATGCAATTGACGACAAGCGCATCGAGCGCGGAGAAGAAGAAGCAATCTTCGTCTGGGAAAACGTCCCGGGCATCCTCACAAGCCACGACAACGCGTTTGGTTGCTTTCTGGCAGGACTTGCCGGAGAAAGCTGTGAACTTGAGCCATCAGGGGGAAAATGGACGCACGCAGGTTGTGTGTCTGGACCACAAAGGACTATTGCCTGGCGCGTCCTTAATGCTCAATTTTTCGGAGTGGCCCAACGCCGCCGCCGTGTGTTCGTTGTCGCAAGTGCTCGAAAGGGATTCGATCCCGCAACGGTACTTTTTGAGCTCGACAGCGTGCGCCGGGATACTCCGCCGGGCAGAGAATCGCAACAGGAAACTGCCATTCATGCTGGAAAATGCACTAACGGCGGTAGTCACTGGGACAACCCGACCAACCCACACCCAACCCTGAATCAGTCAAACAATATTGGCGGAATCGGTGCCAGTAATCAGGAATTATTCAGCCAGCGCGGTTCTGGCCTCGTATCGTATTCATACTCAGATGTGTCCAGAACTCTTCTTGGAAAGGAAAACGATAGCACCGCAGAAGACCTAGAAACTTATGTTGTTCATGGTACTCAAGACCCCGATATTAACCGAGAGTTGGCGCACCCACTCGGGCGCAACAACGGGCAAGAAAATGCCTGTATTGCGTTCAGTTATAAAGATAATGGAGCAGACGCATCAGAAGACCTGTCTCCGACATTGCGCGCTGGAAATTCAGATAACAGCAACGCTAACAGCGGGCAGCCTCCGGCGATTGCTTATGCATTCAAACCGGGGCAAGGTGCTAAGGCAAGAGGCATTGGATTCGCTGAAGAGCAATCAACAACGCTTACAAGTGCCAGCAGCGGTACAAATTTAACACCTGCCGTTATGCATGGGGTATCCGTTCGGCGTCTTATGCCGGTTGAATGTGAGCGTCTGCAGGGATTTCCTGATAACCACACACTGATCTCATGGTGCGGGAAAGAAGCGACTGAATGCCCGGATGGCCCCCGCTATCGCGCTATCGGCAACAGCATGGCAGTACCGGTCATGCACTGGATTGGCGAGCGTATTGCAGCCGCATTGCCGGCTAAAAAATCTGCGAGTAATTACGGCGGAAGCAAAACGCCAGTTGAGCAGAGAAACCTGTGGCAAACACCGCTCCCTCTGTTCGTCGCTCTGGATGCTGAGTTTTGCCTGACACTGGACGCCGCAGCATCAGCTGATAACGCGCTGTGCAGCCGCTATATCACGGAAGAGCAAAATACGCTGACCACCCCATGGGCTGACTTCCTGGTAGCGCCTGGATATGTCTGGATTAACCCTCCTTACTGCGATATCACGCCGTTTGTTCAGAAAGCCGCTTCTGAATCTAAAAACCAGATCGGCACGGTGATGCTTGTCCCGGCTGATACGTCCGTTGGCTGGTTCCGTGAGGCAATCAAGTCTGCCAGTGAGGTACGTTTCATCGTAGGAGGTCGCCTTGCCTTTATCAACCCGGTAACCGGTAAGCCAGTATCGGGAAATAACAAAGGCTCAATGCTGATTATCTGGCATCCCTATCCTCGCACTCACTGCCAGTTCACGACCGTTGAGCGCGATGCCCTGATGAATTTCGGTGCCCGATTGATAGCCAAGAGGGAGGCGGCATGACGCCAGTCGCCTACTACAACGAGATAGACCCATTCGCGGCGCAGTGGCTGCGCAACCTGATCGCCGCCGGGCATATCGTCCCGGGCGAAGTTGACGAACGGAGTATTGAAGATGTCACACCTGACGACCTCAGAGGATTTACCCAGTGCCACTTTTTCGCCGGTATCGGCGTCTGGTCCCATTCCCTCCGCCTCGCCGGATGGCCTGACGATCGCCCGGTCTGGACTGGTTCCTGCCCTTGCCAGCCTTTCAGCGCGGCAGGCAAAGGAGATGGGTTTGCTGACGAGCGGCACCTTTGGCCCCACTTCTTCCATCTCATCAGCGAGCGCAGACCTCAGCATGTATTTGGCGAACAGGTTGCAAGCGGTAACGCAAACACATGGTTCGACCTTGTACAAGCAGACCTGGAAGGAGTGGGATACGCCTTCGGGCTTGTGCCGTTTACGTCAGCGGGCATCGGTGCGCCGCACATCAGAGAACGGGCCTACTGGGTGGCCGACGCCAACCACGATCGACAACAACCAGGTCAGGGGGCTGGGTGCCGCTGCCAATGCGCCGAACAGGGGATCGACATTGGGAGGGGCGGCCAGAATGGCGGGTTGGGTAACTCCAACGTCGCGCGACTGGAAAGACTCGTCGGGAATGACAGCACTGCGGAACGGGAAGGAGCGACTGGACCAGCTGCCGCGCCAGGCTTTCACGACGGGATGGCCAACTCCTCAAGTGAGCAATATCACCAATGCAACGACAGTCCAGATGAGCGGGGATGGTCGAGAAACTCCGAACAAAATCGGCTGGGCGGCGAGCTTATGCGGCCCCTTGAGGTTAACGGTTTTTGGCGAGATGCGGACTGGCTCTTATGTCGAGATGGCAAATGGCGTCCAGTTGAACCCGGCACATTCCCGTTGGTTGATGGGGCTGCCGCACGAATGGGACGAGTCGAGCCCGGGGTGGCAAGAGTGGCAAGCAGCAACCGCGTCGGCCGCCTGAAAGGGTACGGCAATGCCATAAATGCCCAGGCTGCAGCGGCTTTCATTCGCGCTTATATGGAGGTCGCATGAACAAAAGGTATGGAGTGGAATCATGAGCAAGTCATTAAACGCACGTTGTATTCGTCGCTGGGAAGTGGAATTCAAACCTTTCTGTGATTCAAAAGTTAACCCCTACTGGCGCAAGCGTGACCTGCGCGGGTATATCCGCGACGCTGCGCTCACCACCGCTTACAGCATGGTTGAGAGCATGGCTGAACGTAACGCCAAAGTTGACTTTGACGGCTCCCTACAAGGCTGGACTCCTGAGTTTTCGGCCTGGTATCGGGAACGCCATGAGCAATACCTGAAAGAAGCGCGGGACTACCTGAATGAAGAAGCCACCAACGACGAGATTGACGAAGTAATAGAGAATGAACTGGAGGCATGGAATGACTGATATCGCCACATTCACTAATGAACAATTAATCGCCGTGTGCCGTGCTGATGTGGCGGAAATGTCTAAGTTTTTAAAAGAGGGTGAATTCAGCAATCCGTCCCGCGCGGCCCTGTATTTGCGTATTACTGAAATCGCACTGGCAGCGCTGATGGCTGAGTCCGCGTTTGATCGCGATCAGGTTCGCCGCGAACACGCTGACTGGTCACAGGCCACCTTCGGCAATGTTGGTCCTGTTGGCCCACTGAAACACCTCAGCAAAGAGGCAATGGAAGCCGCTGCCGAACCCGGCGACCTCTCCGAGTGGGCCGACATGCAATTCCTTCTATGGGATGCCCAGCGCAGAGCGGGAATCACTGACCAGCAGATTACCCAAGCAATGATTGAAAAGCTGGCGGTGAATAAAGCGCGCCAGTGGCCCGAGCCAAAGGACGGGGAACCTCGGATGCATTTTCGAAGCGAAGAGGAATCACTCAACGCAAGGCGCCGCCGTAATCGTGAATCTAATGCGCGCGCTCGCGAACGTGAAACGCCAACACAACGCAAAGCTAGACTGGCGAAAAACAGATCGAGAATGGCTCTTCGTCGCAAGGGAGGTGCCAAATGAGCCTAAAACACCGCCTGCCAGACCTGGAAGCCAGCATTGATCCTGCTGCTTTGCGCGCAGCAGCTGATGAGTATTCCGATCTGCTGCTGACGCTGTGCCTTTGCATGAAGATGACCGGCCCCACCCGGACGAATGTACGCGCCTGCGCCACTGAACTGAAAAAGCGTCTGACTACCTGGCATAGTCAGAAAGAACTCAACGCCATTCTGTCCAGTTGGGATCCGGTTGGTTACGTGCTTGGGCTCCGCCGAGAAGCGAATGATAACGCTCGCGCTGCCGGCGACCCCGTTGACGTCTTTGTGTGAGGTTAGCATGCGACTAATAAACCGAAGCAAACAATCTCCGCTGGGGCGTCAGGCATGCTATGCGGCACTGGCGAAGCATTTTGAGCGTTATGGGAATTATGGACACTGCGAAAGAAAAGTGACTTACACCGTAGAAGTTGAAGGAGTGAAAGTCTGGGTTGAGGTAGTCAATCGCCATAAAAGTTACGTCGCCACAGCGATGACAGGAATGCGCAGACTGAGAAGTCTCCCGGGCCAGACTGACTGATTAGAGATGGCCCTGTAAAGGGCCAGTGGAGGAAATGATGGGCAACGAACTCGAATTAATGAAAACTCGCGATATTTGCGAACAACTGAGCATCACACCGCGGACACTCGATCGCTACCGGAAGCGAAAGAAAAATGATAATCCATTCCCTGCACCGGACTGCTCCTATATGGGCGGTCCAAATAAGTGGCTAAAGAGCAAGGTCACCGAGTGGCAGGAAAAAGAGATGCGACGCAGAACGCGCCGCCCTATGTCACACCTCAACGATCTGGTAAGGGATGTAAAGGGGCGCCTTACCCGGCATGCCTCGGCGTGAACTCCAGCACATCGGGCTCGATGATGCTCATCAGTCGAGCCCACCATCTGCTATAGGCATCACGCATTTCTTCGATATAAGTATGCTTGTCATAGACTGACCAGACGCCGGGCAATTTATGCCCCAGCATGATTTCTGCAATATGCGGCTGCGTCAGCTCTGAAAAGTTAGTTCTCGCCGTTCTGCGCAGATCGTGAACGGTAAAGTGAGGGACCTGCTCACTATATGACTTCAGCATAAACTTAACCAGGTTGCTGCTGATACTTAAGTGGAAACCTTCACTCATCGGCTTATCCTCGTACCTTGAGAAGACATACTGACCGGGTGCCAGTTCAATGGCCCTTTTTAGCAATGGTAACATTTCTGGGATGATCGGCCTTATCAGCGGCTTTTTGGTCTTGCGGCCAGTCTTGTGGTTTTCCCATGGCACTGTCCAGACACCTTCCTCAAAGTCAAAGTGCTGAACTTCTGCTAAACGGATCTCCCCAACCCTGCAAGCCCAAACCAGGCATAGCTTGTACATTATCTTGTTTCTTTCCATGAGGCGCGAATCTTCAATGGCACGCCAGACAATGGCCAGTTCTTTGCGATTAAGCGTCCGCTCCCCCATCTTTTTCTGAATGCCAAAGTCGCGCCCGGAAAGCTCTGACAGTGGGTTATTTTCCAGTAACTGGCGCTTAACTGCCCAAGAGTAGCACTGCCGGCCGTTACTGATCACCCGCTTCGTTATTTCTGTGTAACCTTCGGCGAGTCGGTCCAGAACGGTTAGCCAATTATGTAACGTGAGTTGGTTAGCCGGGTACTTCCCGAGCTTTGGGAATACATGAAGTTCGAAAGTTCTGAGGATCTGGTCAGCTGTTTCCTTTTGAATACAGACCATCTCGTGCCATTCACGAAATAATTCTTCAAACGTGTGCTGACTGTTTATTTTTGCTTTGTCCAGACTCTGGCGGATTCGGGGATTCTCACCCCGAGCAAGGATAGCCGACCATTTAACGACCTCATCACGAGCGGCCTTTAGCCCAAACTCAGGGTAACTACCGATTGTCATCTTGTCCTGCTTACCAAGAAAACGGTAACGGTAAAAAAAGGTCACCGCCCCCTTCCGGGATATGCGAACCCATAGGCCATCGCGATCTGATTTCTCTTCGACCTTCTCTCTTTCACGCCCGAGGCAAGACTTTAGATAACTATCTGAAATAGCCATAGAAAATAATCCACCATGTCCATCAAAAATGTTGTGATCGTGTCCATCATAGTTCATGGACGCGGCTATGGACACAAAAAGAGTGGCTTACGTTGTCTTAGGTTGTCTGTATATGTAAACAGTAGTTTTTCAGAGAAGGTTGATTCTGGCGGGCCTTGAGCGGGTAATTGTCTAAGGTTGGCTTAAGGTGTCATGGTATCAATTATCGATGTGAGCGATGATGGAAAAGTTACGTATATTCTTCATATTTAGAGTTAATTATGCCTTACGCGAATCATGAGGCCGCTGTTCTGTGCCTGACGTTTTTTAATCCGAAAACGCCGCATTCTACACTACATCCACGAAACCAGGAAATGCTCTTACTGTTAGCATAACCGGAGTAAATGACGAGTTCTTGCAGGAGTGGTAAATAAAGATAAGGGTCAGTGAAATCACTGCCCCAATTGTGAGGAAGTCGTCTCGATGCGGACTAAATCTGGCGGCAAACCGACGCTAATAATAACTGGCTGCCACGACTGCCGTGAGGCTAATCCAGGCGAAAGACCGCGAGCCACCAGAAACCCGCCAGCGCCGCCCAGTATAGCCCCGCACAACGAAGCGAAGTCGTTGGCAAACAGCACCTGGAATATCGATGCCATCACGAACAATCCGACTAACGGTGCCATATAGACTAATACTGCCGACCCAAGCAGGCTGCTCTCGGCAATGCCCAGTTCTACTTTTTGCCCGACCGACAACGGCTGCTCGCAGGGAACGCTAATGGTATGGCTGGTTTGCGGCCCAAGCTTATTCAGTACCCGGCTTCCACAACCGACGCGGGAAGCGCAGCTGCTGCAGGATGCTTTAACATCACAGCGCACCAGCGCAACGCCATTAACCCAGGAAACGACCGTCGCCCACTCTTTAATCATTGTACAGCCCTGAATTTAATACTGTCGGAAACACGCTTGGCCGTTTGCGGAGGCAGCTCACCTACAATGGTTATCTCTGCGTTATCGCGCACGGTAGTCGCTACGGTACGACGCCCGGTACGCAGTAGCTGATCGCTGCTATTTGCCGTGGCGCGATTGATATTGATAGAGAAACTAAACAGCCCATCGGAATACAAACGGGACTCGACCGGGCCATCGAAAGTAGGTAGACGACGCTGGCTGCTGGACACTTCGACAACGCCCTGCGGCAGCCAGGTTGGTGACCAGTTAAAGTTAGCCTTATTGCCCCCCTCTGGAACCGACAACTGCGGAGGTAGGTTGGCCTTAGACAGGGTTTCCATACTGGCGCTAACGTTATTGCCAACATTGAACGCAACAACCCGGAACTGCTCAAGCGTTTCGCCATCTCGATCAAGCAGATCAACGCGCAGAGGCAGCTTAGTTTCAGCATCTAACCATGCGATATAGCTATAGCGGGTACCATCGCGAGCCACGACTCGAATGACATCGCATAAACGATCGGCAATACGCGTGCGCCCAACGGAAATGAAATCATAATAAGATGAGAGGCGTTTAAAGTCGGAGTAAACCAACGAGGGCAGCGAATCAACAATATAGTCGCCATTCAGCGTAAAAGGATCGAGCCCGGGTTCAAAATAGCTGATTTCAGTTCCGCGCAGCACCACTTCCCGACGAGGACCATCAAGCTGCAAGAGCTGAGCCAGGGTGCGATTATCCAGTTTAGCGTGTCGATAACGCAGCGATTCAACCCCCTGCTTGTTGATGCTGACGAAAGAAAGCTCGTAATTGAGGGACTGGCTGGCCAGGTTCATCTGCTGCAACAACGCCCCGGACGATGTATCAGCCGAGGCGTTGACGGAGAAGAACAGGCTGCCTGCCATGAGCGACATGGCACACAAAAGTTGCTTCATTACTGCGATTGTGTTCCTAAAGTTTGATAACCCGGTACCTGAACAGCGGCTTGCTGAGTTTGGGCCTGGCCAAACTGAAGCTGTTCCGCATGCAGGCGACGCTGCAATTCATAGTCCTGCAGCATAGCATTAATTCTGCGGCGCTGTTCCTGCACCTGAGCCTGTTGACCGCTACCTGCGGAGGCATCAGCCGGTACGCCCAGGCTAACTGGGCTGGCCCTACCCATCATCGGCATAGTGTTAAACACGGGTGCCTCTGGCTGCTGAGAGGAATCAGACTGACCATTATACTGCTGAACGCCCACAATCACAGCAAGGGATACGCACGCGGCAACGCCCATTTGGGTGAGCGAGCTGGCCCATGGGCGTACTTTTTGCCAAAAAGGCATCTGACGCCACTGGTGTGGTGCGGGCTGAGATTCAGGAATTAGAGGAACCGTCTGACGAACGGGCTCGTTTTCAATGGCGGCCATAACGCGGGCTGAGATATCAAAATGGAGCACCTCACTCGTATCGCCTCGCAGCGTATCGCGGATGAGATGGTAGCTCTCCCATGTTTTTTGCATCTCAGATGAACGCCCCAGCTCACTGAGCAGTTCGTTATCCAGCGATTCACCATCCATTAAGGCCGAAAGTTTTTCTTTCTGCATGCCTGATACCCTTTTTCAGTATTCCGCTATCGTCAACGCCTGATTAGCGGTTGAACTTTATTATCAATAGCTTCTCGCGCCCGGAAGATGCGTGAACGCACTGTGCCCACCGGACAATCCATGATGGCAGCTATTTCTTCATAGCTCATGCCATCCAGCTCCCGCAAGGTAATTGCCATGCGTAAATCTTCCGGAAGCGATTCAATGGTACGAAAAACTATTTGTCTCAGCTCTTCTGACAACATTAAGTTCTCAGGGTTCGAAATTTCTTTCAATGCCCCGCCATTTTCGAAATTTTCAGCATCATTTGCATCAACATCGCTGGATGGCGGACGGCGTCCCTGAGCAACCAGATAATTCTTCGCCGTGTTTACGGCAATGCGATATAACCAGGTATAAAAAGCGCTATCCCCCCGGAAAGAATCCAGCGCACGCCATGCTTTGACGAACGACTCCTGAACAACGTCAGCGATATCGCCCGGTGGCACGTAGCGGGAGACCAGACTTGCAACCTTATGCTGATAGCGCACCACCAGCAGATTAAATGCTTTCTGATCTCCTTTCTGGACCCGTTCAACGAGGACCTGATCCGTTAACTGCTCGCTCATCCGAGGTAATGTCTCCCCAAACCCAATTCCCATGTGTATTCAAAAAACACCACCCAATTACTGCATAAATAAGCAAGCAGAGGGTTGGAGTGCCTGAAAACAATAAAGTTCCGTTACGCCTTTGTTTCTTGTCCGGCACCGGCTGACGGATTGTTATCTCTCATTATATGTCCCGGTAGCTAAACGATATGTAAGATAATAAGAAAAAGCGCAAGACCCGTCAGAAGGGTAACGTAACCCGAATTTTATTTCACTATAAAATCTGAAGCTAACGAGCGGTTTCGCAAAACCTTTCTTTGATCTATCGCCCGCCTTCTTGAGACGTTATGTTTAGCCATCACAACAACCAGTAAAAAAAACATACGATTTATCGCCGACTGGTGCTATTGTTCCGCAATCTCGTTTAGTAAATTAAACAAAGACTATGAATACAACTTCCGATACCTCCTGTGATGTGCTGATTATTGGCAGCGGCGCTGCCGGGTTATCCCTTGCCTTACGCCTGGCGGAACATTGCACAGTCACTGTACTCAGCAAAGGTCCGATCAGTGAAGGTTCTACTTTCTACGCGCAAGGCGGTATCGCCGCCGTGTTTGATGAAACCGACAGCGTTGAATCCCACATCGAAGATACGTTAATTGCCGGAGCAGGTCTTTGCGATCGCCATGCGGTCTCATTTGTTGCGCGCAACGCCAAACCCTGCGTTCAGTGGCTTATCGATCAGGGCGTATTGTTCGATACTCAGGTTCAGGCGAACGGCGAAGAGAGCTACCACCTGACCCGCGAGGGGGGTCATAGCCACCGCAGAATCCTTCACGCCGCCGATGCGACCGGTAAAGCCGTTGAAACCACCCTGGTCAGCCAGGCGTTGGCTCACCCCAATATCCGCGTGCTGGAGCGCAGCAACGCCGTTGACCTCATTATCTCCGATAAAATCGGCCTGCCGGGCACGCGGCGCGTTGTGGGGGCCTGGATCTGGAATCGGAATAAAGAAGCGGTTGAAACCTGTAGCGCAAAAGCTGTTGTGCTGGCGACCGGCGGCGCGGCTAAAGTTTATCAATATACGACGAATCCTGATGTCTCTTCCGGCGATGGTATCGCGATGGCCTGGCGAGCCGGCTGTCGGGTTGCCAACCTCGAATTTAATCAGTTTCACCCAACGGCGTTGTACCATCCGCAAGCGCGCAATTTCCTGCTGACAGAAGCGCTGCGCGGCGAGGGCGCCCTGTTGAAACGCCCGGACGGCACACGGTTTATGCCAGACTTTGACGAGCGCGGCGAATTGGCCCCGCGCGACATCGTCGCCAGAGCAATTGATCATGAGATGAAGCGCCTTGGCGCTGACTGCATGTATCTTGATATCAGCCATAAACCGGCAGAATTTATTCGCCACCACTTCCCGATGATCTACGAGAAGCTGCTGGGGCTGGGCATCGATCTGACAAAAGAAGCGGTGCCTGTCGTTCCTGCAGCACACTACACCTGCGGCGGCGTCATGGTTGATGATCACGGGCGCACCGATGTCGACGGACTATATGCCATTGGCGAAGTAAGCTATACCGGACTACATGGTGCCAACCGCATGGCTTCAAACTCATTGCTCGAGTGCCTTGTCTACGGATGGTCCGCTGCCGAAGATATCGTTAAGCGTATGCCTTTTGCTCAGGCGGTCAATGAACTGCCACCATGGGACGAAAGTCAGGTCGAAATACCTGATGAGCTGGTCGTGATTCAGCACAACTGGCATGAACTACGCTTACTGATGTGGGATTATGTTGGCATCGTGCGCACCACCCGTCGCCTTGAACGCGCCCTGCGCCGTATTAATATGCTGCAGCAGGAGCTGGACGAATACTACGCCCGCTTCCGCGTCTCCAATAATTTGCTGGAGCTGCGTAACCTGGTGCAGGTTGCCGAGCTGATTGTGCGCTGCGCCATGCTACGTAAAGAGAGCCGTGGGCTTCACTATACTCTGGACTATCCTGAACAACTGCCGGATAGCGGGCCGTCGGTGCTCTCGCCGCTGGCTCACATAAAAAGATAAAAATCCTGGGTCAAAGCAGTAAATCCTTCGGAATACTGCTGCTCTGGCCCACGGATAACCAATCTGTCGCTAAAGCACTCCTCCCCCGCCGTCGGAGAAAAAGCTAACAGAACCCGATGCGGCGGGCGCACTTCCGTTTCCGCAACACCAGTACGCAGACGCAGATGCCAGCCCATATTCTGCGCCCGCTGCACAAAGGCGTTACCGATGTCGACCGGAAGCACGACGCAGAAAAATCCCTCCTCCGTAATCAACTCGGCGGCACAGGTTAATAATGTTGCATGATCGAGTGAGGAAGTATAACGAGCCTGCTCACGCTGCGAGGTTGCGCAAGGTACGCCTTCAGCGAAAAAAGGCGGATTGCTGACAATCAGCTCATAACGCCGGGTTTGCGGCGGCTGCCATCGCTGAATATCTGCCTGATAAATCTGGATACGTTCGGCCCACGGGGAATCCGCGACATTTTCTCGCGCCTGAACTGCAGCCTCTTCGTCCAGTTCCACGGCATCAACGATGACCGTCTCCCCGGTTCGCTGCGCGAGCATCAAGGCTAACAGACCGCTGCCCGCGCCGATATCCAGCACACGCTTAACCTGAGCGATCGGGGCCCATGCGCCAAGTAAAATGCCATCAGTACCCACTTTCATCGCGCATCGATCATGGGCGACAAAAAACTGCTTAAACATAAAACCATTGCGCGGCAGCGCAAACTTCGACTGGGACATCCTCAATAACCTTACGGGCAAAAAACTCCTGAGCTTAAGACTATGCACAATACCGGAGAACAGATAGCCTTACAAACAGATGAACATTGCGTCCGTAACGTCTATAATCGGCGGTCCACTCAGAGGTAGATCATGACTGTAACGACTTTTTCCGAACTTGAACTCGACGAAAACCTGCTGGACGCACTCCAGGATAAAGGTTTCACACGCCCGACAGCCATTCAGGCCGCCGCTATTCCGCCTGCGCTTGATGGCCGTGATATTCTCGGTTCAGCCCCGACCGGCACCGGTAAAACGGCGGCGTATCTCCTGCCAGCGTTGCAGCATCTGCTCGATTTTCCGCGCAAGAAGTCTGGTCCGCCGCGCATTCTTATCCTGACCCCAACTCGCGAACTGGCGATGCAGGTTGCCGATCATGCACGTGAACTGGCAAAACATACTCATCTGGATATCGCCACTATCACTGGCGGTGTCGCATATATGAACCATGCCGAAGTGTTCAGCGAGAACCAGGACATCGTGGTCGCCACGACCGGCCGCCTGCTGCAGTATATTAAAGAAGAAAACTTCGACTGCCGTGCCGTTGAAACGCTGATCCTCGATGAGGCGGATCGCATGCTGGACATGGGCTTCGCGCAGGATATCGAACACATTGCTGGTGAAACCCGCTGGCGTAAGCAGACCATGCTATTTTCCGCAACCCTGGAAGGTGACGCCATCAAGGATTTTGCTGAACGTCTGCTGGAAGAACCGGTGGAAGTCTCAGCTACCCCCTCCACCCGCGAGCGTAAAAAGATTCACCAGTGGTATTACCGCGCGGATGACATCAAGCATAAGACCGCCCTGCTCATCCATCTACTAAAGCAGCCGGAAGCGATGCGTTCTATCGTCTTCGTACGTAAGCGAGAGCGCGTGCATGAACTGGCAGGCTGGCTGCGTGAAGCGGGTATTACTACCTGCTGGCTGGAAGGCGAGATGGTACAGGCAAAACGCAACGAAGCGATTAGTCGCCTGAGCGATGGTCGTATTAATGTATTAATCGCTACCGACGTTGCCGCCCGCGGTATTGATATTGCGGACGTAAGCCACGTATTCAACTTCGACTTGCCGCGCACGGCTGATATCTACCTGCATCGTATCGGTCGTACCGGGCGTGCGGGTAAAAAAGGAACAGCAATTTCTTTGGTTGAAGCCCACGACCATCTGCTACTGGGTAAAATTGGCCGCTACATTGAAGAGCCGTTAAAAGCCCGCGTCATTGATGAATTGCGCCCGACCAGCCGCGCACCAAGCGAGAAGCAAACCGGTAAACCTTCCAGGAAGGTTTTAGCCAGGCGCGCAGAGAAGAAAGAGAAAGAAAAAGAGAAACCGCGCGTGAAAAAACGCCACCGCGATACCAAAAACGTTGGTAAGCGTCGTAAACCAAGTACAGCGAATGCACCGCAGAAGTCAAACGAAGAGTAAAAAAACGCCGGGATGTCCCGGCGTTTTCACATTAAAGCTTAACCTTACAGGCTTTCGGTAAAAGTACGGGCAATAACGTCGCGCTGCTGTTCCGGAGTCAAAGAGTTAAAGCGTACCGCATAGCCAGAAACACGAATGGTCAGTTGCGGATATTTTTCCGGATGTTCTACCGCATCCAGCAGCGTTTCACGGCGCAGAACGTTAACGTTCAGATGCTGACCGCCTTCCACGCGAACTTCCGGTTTCACGTCTACCGGGATTTCACGATATTCGATCTCGCCCAGATTGCTCACCGCAACCACGTCATCTTCCGCAAAACCGGCTTTGGCACACAGGCAGCGGGCTTCGCCTTTTTCATTATCCAGCAACCAGAAAGAGTTCAACAGGTCGTCGTTTGCAGCTTTAGTAATTTGGATACCAGTAATCATTGGATGCCTCCCGGGCAGTGTTTATTCGATTCTGGCCTTCGCGGCCAATTGGTAAAACCATTGTTGTATGAGTGTATATATATCAGCCGAACATCCGGCATTCATTGATTTAAATCAACAAAAACCATACAACAAAAGAGGTCATGGGAAGATATTATTGTTTTACATCAAGTTACGCCATGGCGAGCACCAACTAAATTTGCAAATATTCAATTTTTTTTGCATACAGAACTTGCATGCAGAATATTAATCGCATGGAGCAAATTTTGTGATGTAGAAAGATGCGGTTAAGCTATGACTATGACACTTTGCAGGAGAGCAAAATGACCACCCCATTAACCTGGCACGATGTACTGGCAGAAGAGAAGCAGCAACCTTATTTTGTTAATACCCTGAAAATTGTGGCTGAAGAACGCCAGTCAGGGATCACCATCTATCCCCCGCAAAAAGATGTCTTTAACGCGTTTCGTTATACTGAGTTAAGTGATGTCAAAGTAGTGATCCTGGGCCAGGATCCCTATCATGGGCCTGGACAGGCTCACGGCCTTGCCTTCTCAGTTCTACCGGGAATTGCAACACCTCCATCGCTGCTGAATATGTATAAAGAGCTGGAAGGAACGATACCAGGCTTTCAGCGTCCAACCCACGGTTATCTCGAAAGCTGGGCGCGTCAGGGGGTTTTACTGCTCAACACTGTATTAACTGTACGTGCCGGTCAGGCACACTCTCACGCCAGTCTCGGGTGGGAAGCCTTTACGGATAAAGTGATTTCATTGATTAATCAGCATCGGGAAGGTGTCGTATTTCTGCTGTGGGGTTCACATGCTCAGAAGAAGGGAGCGATAATCGATCGCCAGCGTCATTGCGTGCTCAAAGCACCGCATCCATCGCCGCTCTCCGCTCACCGCGGGTTCTTTGGCTGTAATCATTTTGTCCTGGCGAATCAGTGGCTGGCCGACCGCGGTCAAGCGCCAGTTGACTGGGTACCCAGGCTGCCGGCTGAAAGCGAATAAAGCAGAGCCAAATCCCGGAATGAAAATGCCAGCGTAATGCTGGCGTTTTGGCTTTGAGGCAAGGTATCAAGCCTTGTTCTGCCGCCACCATTCTGCCAGCAGCACGCCGGTCGCAACGGAAACATTCAGGCTTTCAACGTTGCCGGTTCCTTCAATAGCGATGTTTATATCGGCGCTGGAGATAGCGGCATCGGAAAGACCGTCACTCTCCTGCCCTAATACCAGCACCATTTTCTTCGGCAGCTCGGCTTTAAACAGCGGAGTCCCGTTATGGCTGGAAGTAGCAACAATTGCGTAGCCCGCTTTACGGAAGCGCTCAAGCGTATCGATAAAACTGTCGCCCGTAATCGGTTCAACGTGTTCTGCGCCGCCTTCCGCAGTGCGAATCGCAGCGCCGGACTCCATAACGCCAGCATCCTGCACAACCACGCCCTTGATGCCGAAGTGCGCACAGCTACGCATAATCGCGCCGAGGTTATGCGGGTTACCGATATCTTCCAGCGCCAGAACGCAATCTTCAGCATCAGCTTTAGCAACCCATTGTTCAACGGAAGTCCCGTGGCGCTTTTTGATCAAGAAGCAAACCCCACCGTGATGTTCAGTACCGGACGCTTTCGTCAGCTCTGCTTCATCGACCACATGGTAGGCTTTACGATTAGCCGCCATCCAGCGCAGAGCTTCTTTGAAGCGCGGGGTCACACTCTGGATAAACCAGGCGCGTACAATGGCATCCGGGCGGCTCTGGAACAACGCCTGACAAGCGTTTTCACCGTACACGCGGGTCTCTTCCGCGCGCTGGCGACGCAGCACTTCGGGATCGATAAAGCTTTTTCCGCTGATCCCGCCATGATCCGCTTTTACTGGCGTCTCATCAGACGGCGCACGGGACACGGTGCGCCATGGAGAGGAACCCTCCCGATCAAAACCTTCACGCTTGCGATCGTCACGTTTACGATCGCCACCACGGCTCTCTCTTTCATCGCGCGCAGGGCGATTACGACCATCAACACGAGACTTTCCTGGACGTCCTCCCCCCTTCCCGGTACGTGGGTTATGGGTACGTCGGTCAGAATCATCATCACTGCGGACATACATCACTTTGACCTTGCCGCTTTTATTTTTCAGTTCGTCGTCGCTCATTCATTTTCTCCACCTGCGCTGCGCGAAGCGCGCAGATTACCCGATGTGTCACCACTTAGCCATTATTTCATTTAAAAGCCTGAGGCTATCGTATTCATTGAATAAAACTCATTGTCCTTTATTAGCTGTGCATCGATAATATGTAACATTACAGAAACAAATCGGCCACGTGCCGCGCTGCAACCCATAACCAGAGGTTAGTTATGAATACCGTTTGTGCCAGTTGTCAGGCTCTGAACCGCATCCCCGATGATCGTAGCGCCGATGGCGCGAAATGCGGGCGCTGCGGTCACGATCTTTTTGATGGCGATGTGATCAACGCGACCGGGGCAACGCTGGATAAACTGCTGAAGGACGATCTGCCCGTTGTTGTTGATTTCTGGGCGCCGTGGTGTGGCCCCTGCCGTAACTTTGCGCCAATCTTTGAAGATGTAGCTGAAGAACGCAGCAGCGAAATGCGTTTCGTGAAAGTGAATACCGAAATGGAACGTGAACTGAGCGCTCGCTTCCGCATTCGCAGTATCCCGACTATTATGATGTTCAAAAATGGCGAGGTCATCGACATGCTGAACGGCGCCGTCCCCAAAGCGCCTTTCGATAGCTGGCTAAACGAAGCCGGCCAGCAGTAAACCTCACGGGGCACCGCTTGTGCCCCGTTTTTACCTCTGCGACAATGGCGTTTTTTCTTAGCGATCCCCATGACTGATAACGCCGTCCTTCGTCTTCGCGCTGAACGCCTTGCGCGCGCCACCCGGCCTTTTCTTGCTCGCGGCAACCGTATCCACCGCTGCCAGCGTTGCTTGCTACCGTTGAAACAGTGCCTCTGCGCAACCCTCAACCCGGTTGCCGCTACCAGCCGTTTTTGCCTGGTGATGTTCGATACTGAGCCAATGAAGCCCAGCAATACCGGACGCCTGATTGCTGATATCCTGCCGGATACGGAGGCATTTCAATGGTCACGAACCGAACCGCCACAGGCACTTCTTGCTTTAGTCGCCGACACTCACTATCAGCCAGTGGTGGTTTTTCCTGCGTCTTATGCTGGCTCAGAGCGTCAGGTACTTGATTCACCACTTCCGGGCAAACCACCGCTGTTTATTATGCTCGACGGCACATGGCCCGAAGCGCGAAAAATGTTCCGCAAAAGCCCCTGGCTTGATGCGCTGCCGATTATTTCCGTTGACCTCTCGCGTATCTCCGCTTACCACCTGCGGGAAGCTCACGCAGAAGGCCAATACTGTACCGCTGAAGTCGCCATTGCGCTGCTGGATCTCGCGGGGGATAAAATCGCAGCCACAGCTCTTGGCAATCATTTCGACTTATTCAGAACGCGCTATCTGGCAGGAAAAACACAGCATAAGGGCAGCATCACAGCACAACTGACAGAAAACATTTAAAATCATTGGGTCATTGGGGAGCAAAGGAGACAGGAATGAGCCAACGAGGCCTGGAAGCATTGCTGCGGCCAAAGTCGATCGCCGTTATTGGCGCGTCAATGAAACCACAGCGTGCCGGTTATCTGATGATGCGCAATCTGCTGGCGGGAGGATTTAACGGCCCCATACTCCCCGTTACGCCAGCATGGAAAGCGGTTCAGGGCGTTCTGGCCTGGCCTGGCGTCGACAGCCTGCCCTTCACACCCGACCTCGCCGTGCTTTGTACTAACGCCCGCAGAAACCTTGAACTGCTGGAAGCGCTGGGGCAAAAAGGGTGCAAAACCTGCATCATCCTCTCTTCCATACCCGAACAATACCCCGCTCTGCTTGAGTGTGCCACCCGCCATCAAATGCGGCTACTCGGGCCGAATAGTCTTGGCCTGCTTGCACCATGGCAAGGTCTCAACGCCAGCTTTTCGCCAGTCCCTATTCATCGCGGCAAACTGGCGTTTATTTCGCAATCAGCGGCCGTCTCTAATACGATCCTCGACTGGGCCCAGCAGCGCGGGATGGGATTTTCTTACTTTATTGCGCTGGGGGATAGTCTGGACATCGACGTTGATGACCTGCTCGATTTCCTCGCTCGTGATAGCAAGACCAGCGCCATTTTGCTCTATCTTGAACATCTCAGCGACGCCCGCCGTTTTGTCTCAGCGGCCCGTAGCGCATCGCGTAATAAACCGATCCTGGTAATTAAAAGCGGACGCAGCCCGGCTGCGCAGAAGTTGCTTCACGTCAATTCCGGTATGGATCCGGCCTGGGACGCCGCTATTCAGCGCGCAGGCTTGTTGCGCGTACAGGACACGCACGAACTGTTCTCTGCGGTCGAAACCCTCAGCCACATGCGCCCACTACGCGGCGAGAAACTGATGATTATCAGTAACGGTGCCGCTCCGGCTGCACTGGCGCTGGATGAACTCTGGCTGCGCAACGGTAAACTTGCCGCACTTAGCAAAGAAACTTGTGACCATCTCCGTCAGGCGTTACCTGAAACCATTGATATCGCCAACCCGCTGGATCTCCGCGATGATGCCAGTAGCGAGCATTACCTCAAAGCACTGAATGTCCTGCTGGATAGCCATGACTACGATGCGTTGCTGGTGATCCATTCACCAAGCGCTGTCGCACCGGGAACAGAAAGTGCGCTGGCGCTGATTGATGCCCTGAAGCGCCATCCGCGCGGTAAACACGTTACGGTTCTCACCAACTGGTGTGGTGAATTCTCTTCTCAAGAAGCGCGGCGCCTGTTTAGCGATGCGAGACTGCCGACCTATCGAACCCCCGAAGGGACAATTACCGCTTTTATGCACATGGTTGAATACCGACGTAACCAGAAACAGCTCCGGGAAACCCCGGTGCTGTCAGACTCGTTAACCACTAACACTGCCGAAGCGCATAGTCTGCTACAACGCGCAATGAATGAAGGCGCTACGTCACTGGATACTCATGAAGTAAGCCCCATTCTGCGCGCTTACGGTATTCATACTCTGTCGACATGGATTGCCGCCGATAGCGCCGAGGCTGTGCATATCGCTGAGCAGATTGGCTACCCCGTTGCTCTGAAGCTACGCTCACCTGATATTCCACATAAGTCGGAAGTGCAGGGGGTTATGCTTTATCTGCGTACTGCCACCGAGGTACAGCAGGCCGCAGATGCAATTATCGATCGCGTCAAAATGACCTGGCCCCAGGCGCGTATTCACGGACTGCTGGTGCAAAGCATGGCCAATCGCGCCGGGGCACAGGAGCTGCGGGTTGTTGTTGAGCACGATCCGGTTTTTGGGCCGTTGATCATGCTGGGTGAAGGCGGCGTCGAGTGGCGAGCAGAGGATCAAGCCGCCGTCGCGCTCCCTCCGCTGAATATGAACCTTGCGCGCTATCTGGTTATCCAGGCTATCAAAAACAAAAAAGTACGTGGCCGCAGCGCGTTGCGCCCTCTGGATATTCCCGGCCTGAGTCAGCTATTGGTACAGGTATCGAATTTGATCGTCGACTGCCCGGAAATTCAACGGCTGGATATCCACCCTCTTCTGGCTTCCGGCCATGAGTTTACCGCGCTTGATGTCACGTTAACTCTCGCACCATTCACCGGCGATAGTGAAAGCCGCCTGGTCATACGCCCTTATCCGCAACAGCAGGAGGAGTGGGTGGTGCTGAAGAATGGTGAACGCTGCTTTTTCCGGCCAATACTCCCGGAAGATGAGCCGCAACTACTGGCTTTTATCGCTCAGGTCACAAAGGAAGATCTTTATTATCGCTACTTCAGCGAAATTAATGAATTTACTCACGATGATTTAGCCAATATGACACAGATCGACTACGATCGAGAAATGGCCTTTGTTGCCGTGCGCGCCACGATAGAGGGGAATGAGATCCTTGGCGTAACGCGGGCGATCTCCGACCCGGATAATATCGATGCCGAGTTTGCCGTACTAGTACGCTCCGACCTGAAAGGTATGGGTTTAGGCCGAAAGCTACTGGAAAAGCTGATTGCCTACACGCAAAGCCACGGCCTGCAACGGCTGAATGGCATTACCATGCCTAATAATAGAGGCATGATTGGACTCGCCAGAAAGCTAGGATTCTCGGTTAATATTCAGCTTGAAGATGGGATTGTCAGTTTGTCTCTACAGCTTGTACCTGAGCAATTACAAACGGCTGACCGTAATTGTTGACTACTTTAACGGGTAGTAATGGTATTATTACCCGCTTACGTCGTCTGCATGGTACAGAAGACCCTTCAATAAACAGAGAAGAAACGCACTGTGATGTTGTCAAAATTTAAACGCAATAAACATCAACAACACCTTGCCCAACTCCCTAAGCTTTCTCAGTCAGTTGATGATATCGAGTTCTTTTACGCTCCGGCAGATTTTCGCCAGGCGTTACTGGCAAGGATAGCTCAAGCCACCCAGCGTATTTGTATTATTGCGCTCTATCTGGAACAGGATGATGGCGGCAAAGGAATTTTGCAGGCACTGTACGACGCTAAGCGTCAGCGTCCAGAATTAGATGTTCAGGTGCTGGTCGACTGGCATCGCGCCCAGCGCGGGCGTATTGGCGTCGCAGCGTCAAACACCAATGCCGACTGGTATTGCCGAATGGCGCAGGAGAACCCCGGTGTCGACATCCCGGTTTATGGCGTTCCGGTCAATACCCGGGAAGCACTCGGCGTCCTCCACTTCAAAGGTTTTATCATTGATGATAGCGTTCTCTATAGCGGCGCCAGTCTGAATGATGTTTACCTGCATCAGCACGATAAGTATCGTTATGACCGCTACCAGTGCATTCGCAACAGTAAAATGGCCGATGTGATGTTCTATTGGGTTGAGAATAATCTGGTGCAAGGGCGTGGAGTTAACCGCCTTGACAGGGCCGATCGCCCAAAAAGTCTGGAAATCAAAAATGATATCCGCCAGTATCGCCAGGAACTCCGCGATAGCAGCTATCATTTTCTCGGCAATGCTGACGAAGACCAGTTGTCGGTCACTCCGTTAGTTGGCCTGGGGAAGTCTAGCCTGCTGAATAAAACCATTTTCCATCTGATGCCCTGCGCTGAGCATAAGCTGACGATCTGCACCCCCTATTTCAACCTGCCAGCTCTGCTGGTGCGTAATATCATTCAGTTGCTACGCAGCGGGAGAAAAGTCGAAATTATCGTTGGTGATAAAACCGCTAATGATTTCTATATTCCGGAAGATCAGCCATTTAAAATTATCGGTGCGCTGCCCTATCTTTATGAAATCAATCTGCGGCGCTTCCTGAGCCGACTGCAGTATTATGTCAACACCGATCAGCTAATTGTCCGTTTATGGAAGGACGACGATAACAGCTACCATCTGAAAGGCATGTGGGTTGATGACGAATGGATGCTGCTGACCGGCAATAACCTGAACCCGCGCGCATGGCGACTGGATTTGGAAAACGCGATTCTTATCCACGACCCGAAACACCAGCTCGGCGCAATGCGTGAAAAAGAACTCAATCTCATCCGCAAACATACTACAATCGTTCAGCACTATCACGATCTACAAAGTATTGCCGACTACCCGATAAAAGTACGCAAATTAATCAGGCGCCTGCGACGTATTCGAATCGACCGGCTTATCAGTCGCATTCTCTGAATTTCCGCCCCGCCCTGCGGGGTTTTTTCTGGAATTTATATGCGCATCATCATGTTTATTGCCCCACTGTTATTACTGACTGGCTGCAGCCATATGGCTAATGATTCATGGAGTGGCCAGGATAAAGCCCAACATTTCCTCGCCTCAGCGATGCTCTCTGCCGCAGGCAACGAATATGCCCAGCATCAGGGCTATAGCCGCGACCGTAGTGCCGCTTTTGGCTTTATGTTTTCCGTGAGTTTAGGGGCATCGAAGGAGCTATGGGACAGCCGCCCGTCAGGGAGCGGCTGGAGCTGGAAAGATTTCGCCTGGGATGTGGCAGGTGCCACAACCGGCTATGCGGTATGGCAGCTGGCACATCAGTAATTCTATAAACGTAGCTCCTTACCTTTACGATGTAGTGTCAGGGAAACCAAAAAAGCAATCGCCCCCATTACGGTCACGTACCAGTAAAAAGCGTGCTCCATTCCCGCCGATTTTAACGACAGCGCGACGTACTCAGCCGAGCCGCCAAATAGCGCATTGGCCACCGCATAAGAGAGCCCAACCCCCAGAGCACGTACTTGTGCCGGAAACATTTCGGCCTTCAGAATGCCGCTGATTGAGGTATAGAAGCTCACTATCAGCAGGGCGCATATCACTAAAGTAAATGCCGCATACGGCGAACTCACGTTCTGTAATGCATTAAGAATCGGAACAGTAAAGACTGTGACGAGTACGCCAAAACAGAGCATCGAAGTCCGGCGGCCAAATTTATCCGAGAGCATGCCAAAAAGCGGCTGAACCAGCATATAAACAAATAAGGCCGCGGTCATAATCATGCTGGAGGTGCCCGCCGTCATGCCAGCGGTGTTGACCAGATATTTTTGCATATAGGTTGTAAAGGTATAAAAGCTTAACGAACCTGCGGCAGTGAACCCGAGCACCATTATAAATGCCTTACGGTTACGCCATAATCCTTTAAACGATCCCGCTTCTTTTAACGCGCGTGTTTCCTGTTTAGACGTTTCGTCCAATTGGCGGCGCAACCACAGGGCAACGATAGCTAATACTGCGCCGAGAGCAAAGGGGATCCGCCATCCCCAGGCATGCAGGTCTTCATCGCTGAGGATCTGCTGTAATACAACAACAACCAGCACTGCCAGAAGTTGCCCACCAATCAGCGTGACGTACTGAAATGAAGCATAGAAACCTTTCTTTCCCTCCACAGCGACTTCGCTCATATAGGTAGCGCTGGTACCGTATTCTCCGCCAACGGACAGGCCCTGAAACAGGCGCGCAAGGAGTAGCAGAGCCGGGGCCCATGTTCCTATCATTGCGTAACCCGGTAAGCATGCTATCACCAGAGAACCAAAACACATCATGCAAACAGAAATAAGCATGGAGGTTTTACGTCCACGGCGATCAGCAATGCGCCCAAATAGCCAGCCCCCGATCGGACGCATCAGAAAACCTGCAGCAAATACCCCTGCCGTTTGTAACAATTGCGTTGTGGTGTTTCCAGAAGGAAAAAAGATGTGGGCAAAGTAGAGGGAGCAAAATGAATAGACATAAAAATCAAACCATTCAACCAAGTTCCCAGACGATGCCCCTACAATTGCCCATATACGGCGCCGGGTATCATCCTGCTTCAGGGGTTCACGTTCGCTAATACTGCTTTCTGTCATTGTAATTGTGCTCCAGCAAGGACTGCCATCTGCTGTGTTGGATGAACCAACTCACTCAGATAAACCAATAAGAAAGTAAATCAAATGTTATACAGTTGTTATTTTTTATATGTGATAAGTATCACGGTTTATTTCTTACTGTGAATATTTAAGATTAACGCTAACGGACAGGCCTGGATAAAGTGAAATATGAGGGTAAGTCACTCTGAGCAGGCTTTTATCTTACAAGAAAGGAGGGACATACATAGTTATATTAAGGACGATTTTTCCCATCAGGAACGCAAAAAGCCCATCCGTCAGGATGGGCTCTTCACTTATTTGATGCCTGGCAGTTCCCTACTCTCGCATGGGGAGACCCCACACTACCATCGGCGCTACGGCGTTTCACTTCTGAGTTCGGCATGGGGTCAGGTGGGACCACCGCGCTGTCGCCGCCAGGCAAATTCTGTTGCCAGAAACGAATCTTTTACACCGATGCTGCGTTGGCTGCATTCGCAAAGTCAGTCACATACCTC